>JAGBMP010000062.1 GCA_017634825.1 Butyrivibrio sp. | reverse complement strand
ATCGGCAATTCGTTGTCGATTGAAACTGAGAGGTCTTTTACCTGCAATAATGAATTCTCAGACATAGCAAAAATCTTCCTTTCGTAATTCCTACTAACTTGGTAGGAAAAATAATAACACCTCTATCATACGCTTGTCAAACTAAATAGGAAGTAATTAATCATAAAAGCGCTTGACATACCATGCAAAGTTAGTTATTATAATTTCTTGTCAGCACCATGCGGGTGTAGTTCAATGGTAGAACACCAGCCTTCCAAGCTGGATACGTGGGTTCGATTCCCATCACCCGCTCTCTGATAAACCAGCTAAGAGCTGGTATTTTTTTGCGGATAATCTAAATGCAAATGATTTGCATTTGCATCTACCCACTAACAACAAGGAGACAACAATGGAAGTTATTATTGATATCGTATTGGATGCAGTCATAGACTCAGTGAAGATACTGCCGTTTCTTTATCTTACATATCTTGCAATGGAGTACTTAGAGCACAGAACAGCCGAATTCACTGAAAATGTTGTTCAGAAGACAGAGCACTTCGGACCACTTCTTGGCGGCGTTATCGGTATCTTCCCTCAGTGCGGATTCTCGGCAGCAGCTTCAAACCTATACGCCGGACGTGTCATCACCCTGGGAACTCTGATTGCGATCTATCTCTCAACTTCAGATGAGATGATCCCTCTTCTTATCTCCGAACACTTCCCTGTGGGCACCATGATAAAGATCCTGGGTCTCAAGGCTGTTATCGGTATCATCGCAGGCTTTATCATTGACTTTGCAGTCCATGGATACCACAAGGCCCGCGGGAAAAGAGCCGATGACCCCGTAAGGATCGGAGAGCTCTGCGAAAAAGAGCACTGCCACTGCGATGACGAAGAGGATGCCAGCCTTAAGGGAATGGCAAAGTCAGCCTTTGTCCACACCCTTCACATCTTCCTTTTTGTACTTGTACTGACGCTCTTACTCAATATAGTTATCACCCTGATCGGCGAGGATCACCTGTCAATGCTCCTTAAGACAAACCCTGTTGTGAGCCACGTTCTGGCAGGACTCATCGGACTTATCCCCAACTGTGCACCTTCAGTTATCATCACTACACTCTACCTTGATCAGATGATAACCCTTGGAACCATGATGTCAGGACTTTTAGTCGGCGCCGGAATTGGCCTTCTGGTGCTCTTTAGGGTAAATTCGGAGAGGAGGGAAAACATCAATATAGCTATCCTCCTGTTCCTTATCGGAACCCTCTCAGGACTGCTTATTGATGTTCTTGGGATCACCTTCTGATATTTCTTTGGGGGAAAAGAGATGACAAACAAAATTCACTCTCATTCATTTGATGAAACAATAGAAAAAAACTGGCCTGAAGGCGTAAAAAAGACCAGGCAGAGAATTGATATCTACAAAGTCCTCTACCTGGCGGATGAGCCCCTCTCGGCAGCGCAGATCTACAGTGCTCTTAATGATAAGGCTTCAAAAGAGATGTATGCTTTCTCCACAATCTACAGAAATCTCCTTGCCTTTGAGAAGGCCGGAATGATCGAGAAATCCGTCCTCACAACTGAGGACAATGCAGTTTACGAACTCAAGAAACAGACCCACAGACACTACGCTGTCTGCCTTGGCTGCCACGAGAAATTCACTATCTCGACCTGTCCGCTTCACGAAATTTCAAAAGACCTTGAGACCACCCTTCCGGGATTCGAAGTAACAGGACACCATCTTGAAATATACGGATATTGCAACAAATGCAAAAAGACCCTGACGCATTGAGCGTCAAGGTCTTTTTTGAGTCATCCGGGACGTTTCAGATTGACTCACTCTGATATTGATTCTGTGGCAGCTTCGGTGCCAGCCCCCTCAGCACCCTCTGCGCTTTCGACTTCAGCGCCGGCTTCGGTAACCTCTGTAGGTTCCGGCTCAGGTTCTGGGAAGTAGCCACCCAGGGTTGCTGCGCCAGTAGCAGCAGTGGAGTCGTAAGTCAACACGACGGATGCTCCCTCTAAGTCTTCTCCCTTTAAGCTCTCGCAGCTCAGGTTATACTCAGTACCTGCATCGTCGGTGATCACAAATTCCCACTCACTGCTATCTGAATAGATATCAAGCGAAACTCCCATCAGAGTATATCCGTTTTGGAGCACTACTCCGTCTCCGATGAAATTATCACTGTATGTGTTCTCGGAAATATCATGAAGAACGATCTTTGAAAGATTCATTCCGGTCTTATTTATAAAGTAAACTTCAAGGCCCTTATGCTTTGCCTTCTCTTCCTTTATCTGAGTCTCACTTGTAAGGACGCCCGAAAGCTCTTTTCCAATATTCTGATAACTCTCTGTGAGCTCTGCAATAGACGGAAGGATCTCATCGATCTTCTTGTCATTCATCTTGGTGAAATCCAGCTGCTCGATCTCGGCTTCTTTATCAGAGAGCGAATCAAGGATGCTTCGCTGCGACGTATCTGACACGTCAAGGTAGGTATCCTCTGCTGTCTGCTTAGCCTGAGCAAGTAGGTTTCTTGCTTCCTCTGCCTCGGCAAGCTTTTCATCGGATGGTCCGCAGGCCACCAGTAAAACAGCCATAAGTGCTGCAATTAAGGGAATAAATTTCCTCTTGTTATTCTTCATGTTCTCTCCCAATCAAATTTAAATATTTCGAAATCAATTATACGGATTTGCCCTGTAATAGTCCAGAAGCAGCGCCACCACGTGGGTATAGCTTACCTTTCCAGAGGAGACTCCGTTTACCTTAAGGTTCGTGTCGATAAAAGTATCTGCTGCCTTCTTAACCGTCTTTGTCTCCAGGATCGCTCTCTTTTCGACCAGCTCCCAAGCCTGCTCGGTAAGAAACTGATCATCATAGCGAACCTTATCGGATATCTTAACATGGGACTTGTACTCATCCTCATCAACTGCCTTGTAGAAATCGTTGTTTACATAGTTCAGAACTCCAAGATATCCGCTATAGACAAACACCGGATCATCTGACTTAATGCAGGACAAAAATCCCAGGAAGTTCGCCTCATCCTCATAAATGTACCCGTGAGTATGCGCCAGTTCATGGCACATGGTAAAAGGCTTGTTCATGATGTACATCATATCGTTGTAGTTGGCTTCCATTGAGAAAGGGAAGTAATAACCCATCATATACTGCTGGCTCATAAATCCCGAGAAAGTCAGCGCCTTGGGCCTTACATAGTACCCGTCAAGCCTCTTGTATTCCCCTGCAATTCCTGCCATTGCTGCCCTTGCAGCCTCGTTCATGTCGCCGTCGTAGACGACATTTCCGTCATCATCCCTTGGCATGAGCTCCGCCATCTCATTACACTTATTCACTATGTAATCCCTGAGTGTCGCAAGATCATCGAGATAATACTGAGTCTGCCGGCTCTCACCTTCCAAACCCGCCACCGTAAGAGGCGTGCAGTGATAGAGCACGAAGCAGTTTAAAGACATTACTGCCACCACCACAGAAAGCACCAACGCCAGCATCCGTCTGTACGCCTTTGCGAAATCTCTTTTAATGAAAAAAGATATCACTAAAAGTATCAACAGAATGGGAAGCAGCACCAATAGCCTCTCCCCCACAGACACGTGAAAAAGACCGGTAAATCTCCCGTAAATACTTGTTATCACCGGAAAGATATTATCAGTGTAATAATCAGAAAAAGACCTGCTCATCCACGCAGCGACATTGAAGATCGCACTGCCTATGAGCAGGACACAAATTAAAAGTCTTCTTAAACTGAATTTATTCATGTCAATTTATTATAACATGGCCTCGAGCGCATTGTTCATAGCGCTGCTTACCTTTTCTGTCATATCATCCGACAGCTGAACGTTCAGCATATCGATAACCCTGTTATCTATGGAATATCCCAGGCGATTAGCGTGGAACTTAAGATCATCTGAATGAGCTGCGTCATAGCTGTGGCGCATGTTCTCACTGAGCATTTTGGTAGCGATCATGGAATCATACGCTTCAGCAAACTGCTCACCGAATTTCTTCTTGGTCTCGTCATCAAGCGCACCAAGCCCGGACACTGCACTACCTGCCGGGTTCTGATTGAGATATGTATTTGTTATGCTGTTGGCTGCTGCCAAGAAACCAAAATCCATCATAGTCAGGAATCCTTTCCTCTACCTAATCTGCAATAATAATATCGGCAGGCGGAAAAGAATCTTAACCCCTATTTTTAAAATAAATTTAGTTTCTCGCAAGCCCTCCAAATACCGTCATCTTCGAGGTTTTCCGTCACAATAGTTCCCAGATTTTTGACTTCCTCGGGAGCTCTTCCCATGACTACTGAAGTTCCTGCTACCTCGAGCATTTCTTTGTCATTTATGGAGTCGCCAAACGCCACGGTTTCAGACACATCGCACCCCAAAAGCTCGCATACTTCCTTGATTCCCGTGCCCTTGTTAAAGCCCTTTGGCACCATCTCTACGATCGTGTCTGAGTGGAGCATGAAATCGTAGATATCCGAAAGCTCTTCAAAGCACTAATCCCTTGTAGGACTGTCGCAGATGCAGGAGAGCTTGTTCATCTCCCAGTCTCCCCATCTGTCGCTGATTCCAAGAAGCCTCTCTCCCATCTCCCTTATGACCTTCTGGCCAAACATATCATCGGCAAAGTCAGGTTTATCCATATACAGGTAAGTCGGGCCCTCGAGAATAGGCTTGAATCCGTGCTTTCTTACGGACTCCATGGTCCTGATGCCTTCATCCCTTGTCATGAGCTTATTGAAAAGAACCTTATCCTCATATTCGATCATGCAGCCACAGGCAGAAACTATACCGTCAAACCCGATTCCCAAAAGCTCCTTATTATATACAAAAGCCCTTGCTCTTCCTGTATTGATAAAGCACTTGTGCCCGTTCTCCTGGGCAAGCTTAATTGCCTTTTTTGTACTCTCCGGGATATAGTTCTTGTAATCCCACAAAGTTCCGTCAACATCAAAAAATAAAATCATTGCTTCCACTTCCTATTTTTTTAATATAATACCATTTTTCCCCGCGTATGCTATACTAATTCCGATGAAACGAGATTATTTTGAACAAATACGAAACGGCAGTGAAATTACTCTGAGGGACCAGCTCTATATCATTGCGATGCTGAGTATCCCTGCCATACTTTCCCAGATTTCAACCGTAATAATGGAATATGTAGACCAGTCAATGGTAGGGCGTCTTGGCCCCACATCATCGGCAGCCATAGGACTTGTATCCTCAACAACATGGCTCATCGGTGGTCTTTGCAGATCAGTGACCATGGGCTTTACTGTCCAGGTGGCTCACAATATCGGCGCCAAGAAATTCCACCAGGCAAGGGCTATTAACAAGCACGGCATAGTGTCCGTCCTTATCTTCAGCTCTTTGATCGGTCTTATTTGCTTTGCCATAAGCGGATATCTTCCGTATTGGCTCGGCGGGTCTGAGGATATTGTAAAAGAGGCATCTGTCTATTTTGCGATCTTTGCCATATCGCTCCCCATCACGAACCTGGGCGGCGTAGCCTCAGGAATGCTCCAGTGCAGCGGAAATATCAGAACTCCCAGCATCTTAAATGTTGTGGGATGTTTTCTCAATGTCTTTTTCAACTTCCTGCTGATCTTCCCCTCCAGATACATTTCACTCTTTGGGGCAAGGATCTTTTTCCCAGGCTTTAACCTTGGCGTTGCAGGAGCCGGGCTCGGTACAGCCATTTCCCAGGGCGTTGTTGCACTTACGCTCCTGTTCTTCCTTCTTATCAAGTCGCCTATCCTTCACCTCAGAGAAGAGGCAAGGATTCCTTTTACGGTAAAAGAGCTGAAGGCAGCCCTCCACATCGCGATCCCCTTTGCCATCGAGCAGGGAATCATGGGCTGGGGATATGTCTTTTGCACAAGGATCGTATCACCTCTTGGTGTTACAGCACTTGCTGCCAATTCCTTCTCGGTATCGGCTGAGAGCCTTTGCTATATGCCGGGCTACGGAATCGCCAGCGCAGCTACAGCTCTCATAGGTCAGAGCCTTGGCGCCGGAAGAAACAAGCTGGCAGAGCGCCTGGGGTGGCTCTCTACCATCCTGGGAATGCTGGTCATGACATGCACCGGAATTCTGATGTATATCTTTGCTCCTTCAATTCTGGGCTTCCTTACACCGGATCCTGAGATCCGGGCCCTTGGTGCACAGGTCCTTAGGATAGAAGCCTTCGCAGAACCGCTCTTTGCTGCATCTATTGTAGCAACCGGTGTGTTCAGAGGAGCAGGCGATACACTTGGTCCATCCATAATAAACTTCATCAGTATGTGGGCAGTTCGCCTTACCATGGCATTTTTCCTCGCCCCCATCCTCGGGCTTCCGGGAGTTTGGATCGCCATGTGCACAGACCTTTGCGTTCGCGGAACACTCTTCCTCATACGTCTTTGGAGAAAGCCCATCAGCAAAGCTCATTCCATCGCAGGCGCTGTGGGTTAACTTGTGATAAAATTAATGTAATTGGAGGAACATGCTATGAAACTACTTCTGGCAGATGACGAAAAAGAGCTGGTAAGCGCCCTTGTAGCCATCCTTAAACACAGCAATTACACAGTAGATGCCGTCTATAACGGAACCGACGCCCTGGACTATGCCCTCGCAGGAGACTATGACGGCATAATCCTCGATATCATGATGCCCGGAATGGACGGAATGGAAGTCCTTAAGAAAATAAGAGAAAAAGGTCTTTCAACCCCTGTCTTATTCCTGACTGCCAAGACTGAAGTTGATGACCGCATTAAGGGTCTTGATCTTGGAGCCGACGACTACCTTCCAAAGCCCTTCGATATGGGCGAGCTCCTTGCAAGAGTAAGAGCAATGCTCAGAAGAAAAGAGGACTTCGCTCCCGCTAACCTCACCTGCGGAAATCTTACTCTCGACAGAGCAGGGTATGATCTTTGCACCGAAGGACACGATAAGATCCATCTCTCAGGAAGAGAATTCCAGATGATGGAGATGCTGATGACTTCTCCCGGAAGGATCATCTCCGTTGACACCTTCATGGACAGGATCTGGTCCGACGGAGAGGCAGACGTAAACGTAGTCTGGGTGTACATTTCAAACCTCAGAAAAAAACTCTCATCCCTGGAAGCCACCTGTGAGATCAAGGCTTCAAGAGGTGTAGGCTATTCCATAAATGAGATTTCCTGATACTTTGATCGAGGATTTAATATGGTAAATAAACTTAGGAAAAAGTTCGTTATAACCGCTATGCTGTCGCTTCTGATGATCCTGGTGCTCATGATAGGGATCATCAATGCAGTCAACATTTATCAGGCCATAAAGGATTCCGACAATCTACTGTCGATCCTTACCACCAATAACGGTTATTTCCCGGGGATGCTTGATGACAAGATGCAGACTCCCCCTTCAGAAGGCTCTCAGTCTTCAGCTCCCGAGGGTCAGGCTCCCGGTCAGCCGGGTGATTTTCAGAATCCGGGCAGGCATTTTGACTACGCCCATCTTAATGACATGCGCTCCAGAGAGATGCCCTTCCAGACCAGATATTTCTGGGCAAAGTTTGACTCCCTTGGCTCCATCACCGAGACTGATATATCTCACATCGCATCCGTTACAGAGGATGAAGGTGTTTCTGCTGCAACTGAGATTTATTCTCAAGGCAAGGAAAAGGGCTTTTATCACTCCTTCAGATACAAGCTTGGAAAAAACGATGACGGTACCTCTATTCTGGTATTTACCGACTTTAGTACCTCGCTGATAAACATCTACAGACTTCTTTTACAGTCCCTGCTCATTGGTCTTTTTACACTCATAGCAATGTTCATCTTGGTTTATCTCTTTTCCGGAAGGGCTGTTGCCCCGGCTGTGGAATCCATGGAGAAGCAAAAGAGATTCATCACGGATGCAGGCCACGAGCTAAAGACGCCCCTTGCCATCATCTCAGCAAATATCGATGTACTTGAACTTGAATCGGGAAAAAGCGAGTGGACTTCCAGCATCAGAAACCAGGTAAAGCGCATGAACTCTCTGGTCAAGAACCTCCTTACTCTCTCGAGGATGGACGAGGAGAGAATGCACGTCGTCTATGCGGATTTTGATATGAGCGCTGCGGTAAAAGAAACGGCTCTTTCTTTTGAAGCTGTGGCAGAATCCTCTTCCAAGAAATATACCACGGACATCGAGGAGGGCATTCACATAACAGGCGACAAGAACGCCATAAATCAGCTCACATCGCTCCTTCTTGACAACGCCATGAAGTACTCCGATGAAAAGGGCAGCATAAACGTGATTTTATCAAAAGACAAAAACATCACCCTGGAGGTTTCCAACACAACAAGCTACATGCCCTCCGGGAACCTTGACAGATTATTTGACCGCTTCTACAGGGCAGATGCATCAAGGAGCCGCGAAAAGGGCGGTTACGGAATAGGCCTCTCGGTGGCCCGTGCCATTGCCCAGTCCCACGGAGGCGACATACAGGCTCTCAAGGACGGAGACAGGATAATCAGATTCGTTGTGACTCTCCCTCTCCAGCTCCCCAAGAATTTACAGAAAAACTCAGCAAAATAAGCAAGCTAAAGGCCGTTAGACAACTTATTCGGATCTAACGGCCTTTTATATTCAAATTATTAGGTAATAGCTTTTTTATCAGAGTTCCTCAGCCTTGATTGCTACAGGTCTTGAGCAGCTGATCTCGAGATTTCCGTTTCTTTGTCTCATCTCATCGATCATTCCCTTTGTGGATGCTCTGTTTCTCATAACGATGCTGTAGTTAAGCTTGTAAAGGCTTCCCATTCCTGATGTCTTTACTTCGCAGAGCTCAGCCTTTGTTGTGTATCTTGCAAAAATGTCATCAAAGATCCCTTCAAAATCAAGTCCTTCAGGTACAGTGATCTTAAGTGTCTTTTCCTCAGCTGCTCCGCTTCCGAAGCCGCTTCCCATGAGGATAAGGTTTGCGAGTGTAATGATGACCGCGAAGATTGCTGCGATTCCGATGTAGCCCATTCCTGTTGCAAGACCTACTGCCATAGCAAGGAAGATGCTTGTGATCTCTTTTCCTGTTCCGGGTGCTGATCTGAATCTTACCAGTGAGAAGGCTCCGGCTACAGCCACACCTGCTCCGATGTTACCGTTTACCAGCATGATGACCATCTGGACGATAGCAGGAAGAAGTGCCAGCGTAATGATGTAGCTTCTTGAGTAACTGCTCTTTATGGTGTACATAAAGGCTATAAAGAGGCCGATGGCCAGTGAACATACCGTAGCGATGAGGAATGATGCTCCTGTGATGGTTCCGTTTGTGATGATGCTTCCAAAAATTAAATCTGATGCAGACATTTTCTTTTCTCCTTTTCTGTCTCAAATAATGTTTTCTTTAAACTGCTCTGCGAAAGTTTTTGATGTTGCTCTTATTTCTTTCAGTGGCGTCTTCGCCGTACATATAATCAACGTATCCTTTTCCGTACTTGGAAAAAGAGGTTTTTCTAATGTTAAGTTCGTCCAGGATCTTTGCAAGCTCGATGGACATTGCTCCTGCGATCTTCAGCTCCATCAGGTGCTGGCCGGGGAGAAGGATGTCTTTTCCCACATTGCCCTCCTTAAGGCTCAGCTTATCCGTGCGCCATCTGATGTTGGTATCGAAGGTGATGCGCAGGTCCGGATCCTTGGTTCCCGCCATTGCTATGCGGTCGTAGGAGATCGCCATTGCAGGTCGTATTCCTTTGTAGTACTTAAGGAAATAATCGATCTCGTCCGAAATCTGGCTTCTTTGTTCAGGTCTTTTACCATCTACAAGATAGTCAATGGCTTTGGCATAGGGCATTGAGATTCTTCTCTTGTAGACAACGCCCTTGTACTTCTTCTTGATCTCGATAAAAGCATTGGTATCATCATCTGCTACGCCGTAGGTCCTTAGCCTTAGCTTTTCCTTGTAGACCGGCTTTTCAAGGGATCTCTCGATCAGCTTATAATCCGGTGTGTCAAAATATATATTTAAGATGGATGTTTTTCCGTAGCTGTCAACTTCTGCCATACCTTCCAGTCGTTTTCTCAGCTCCGTGTACTGCATATCATCCAACAGATATTTCACTTCTATTCTCTGGAATACATCCTTAAAACCTGCCATTTTTTCTCTCTCCGTTTTTGTGTTTTTGTTTACCTGATAATGTCATTCTAAAAGCGTCACCTAAAAATAACTTAAAACAGATATAAAGAAAAAATAATTCGCAATTATGTTATACTAGAGGTAGGGGAACACCGCTAAAAATACAAAGTTTCTAGGAGGTGTAAATGTACAAAAAAGGGGACAAGGTTATAATTCTGGATTACAGTGGCAAGCCACTTGATCCGGCTGTGGTAGCAGAGATCGAGGAAGTCTACGGAGATGACAGAGTAAGGCTCCTTCTGCCGGACCACGCATGCTGTATGGAGTTCGTTGATCGTTTTGAGAAAATAGATAACGAAAAATACGAAGAAATTCTTCACAGTGTAAGAAAAAGGGAGAAAGCCCTTGCAGTTGATCTTCAGTTGGATATCAGGAAGTTCGCTTCCAAACATCCAAGAAGAAGAAAAGACGAGATCTTCAATGTATTTAACCAGGACAAGCACTATGTGTCAGTCCTGAATGCTTATGCCGGCAGATGCCAGATGTACGGCGAGGAAAACATAAGCGAGCGCTTCTTATATGAATATAAGGACGCACTGGCAGGACTCATCAGGACCAGAACCTTCTTCCACGATCTGGATGAAAGCATTCCGGTTCCAAACTTTAACTGATCTTGCTCCTGCAGCTTGAGAGCCCGATTCCTATGGCAAGCATCAGGTAGGGCGTCGATGTTACAGTCGAGAAAGAGACAAGAGAATTAAGAAAATATGCAATGACAGGGAGTGCGCAGATGGTTGCTGCGCGCTCTTTTTTGTTCTTGATAAATGCGCAGAGAATCGTTCCCATAAAGAAAAGATATGTGACAACTCCAAGGAGTCCTCTTTCTATCAGCATTGTCAGAAGCTCGCAGTGAGCATTTGTGAGTTTATTGCCGGGGAATGTGTTAAGCAGGGAATCTGCAATCTCAGGCACCGAGTAGGCATAAGAATAAAAGCCGTCCTGGCCTACGCCCACAAGCTTTCTCCATGGCGAGAGTGTATGGAACATATCTACGCTGATACTCCAGATAAGCCCTCTTCCGTTTCCAAAGCCATATCCGAAGCTGCTGCGCAGTTTGTAAACCGCATATGCTGCGCCAAGTCCCAACGCAAACAGCAGAACTTCAGTAAAGAGCTTGCCTCTCCACTTTCCGCTGATTTCCTCAAACAGCCTTGATAATCTGTACAGGAAGAAAGCTGTCGCCATGAGGATAAGTCCCTTAAATCCGCTGCAGGCCTGGATAAGGAGATTGCCCTGATAATTGTAAAGGTTCCCGAAGGCCAGCATAAGGATATCCACTATCTCCATGGAAAGTCCCAGGATAAAGAGCTGAGCCGACATCTTCAAAAAGCTCTTTCTACTGCCAAGGCTCCTGAAGAGCAGCAGCAAAAATGCTCCGATCATCACCAGTCCTCCGCTCTCGCTCCCCTGGGTAAGAAGTGCAACCAGTCCCAGAATCTCATAGAGGGCAAGAAGAAAGAACTCTTTGGAAAAGAGCTTTTCAGTGTAGCAAAGGCCAATACCCAGCGAAACAAACACTGAAAGAAAGCCCACATACCAGTTGATGTTACCGATGGTGGCCACAAATGAATTATTCTGATGAGCGATGGCAATTGGGTATATTCCAAATCTCCCGAGAATCCCAAGAACAAACTCAAAGGCGGGAGTCAGCAGCAGAGCAGCTGTGATATATTTTGAAAAAATTTCCTGCCCGGAAAAGACAAGTGTAAAAAACAGCATAAGAATCACAGTAAGAAAGCCTCCTCTCCAGCCCTCAAGGCCGAAGAAGGAAACAGACTTATTTATGGAAAAGACAAAGCTTATGATGTTTGAGAACAAAAAGGCCATGAGTCCGAAAAAAGCAAAGCTCTCTTTATCTATTCCCGACAAAAGCTTCTTTCTCTCAAACAGCACAAGTACAAGGGCAGAAGCCGCGCTCACTCCCAGGTACAAAAGGCCCTTACTCTCTCCAAGCATATAGTAACCGTCCTTCATATATAAAGGAAGGATGGTGCATATTATTATCAGATAACCCCAGGTTATGTATTTTCGCAATTTAGTAATTCTCCTATGGCAGCATTCTTTGGCGTTATCTCAAACTCCACTTTCTTTTTGGTGCTCGGGTGCTTAAAGACATACTTATAAGCAACCAGGCAGACATTCTTTATTCCGGCTTTTTCTGCATATTCCCGGCTTATCTCGTTTCCGTACTTATCATCACCAAGGATTGGATAGCCTCTGCCGGACAGCTGGATCCTGATCTGATGGAAGCGCCCTGTAAGAAGATGTATCCGCAAAAGAGCTGTCTCACCCTTTGTAGCTATGACCTCGTATTCAAGTTCTGCCTTCTTGGCATCTCCTCCGATGGTCTCTATCTTCTCATCTTCCTTGTAAATATCAGCAAGTCCGTTGTCAGCGCGCCTTATGATAAGGTCTGTCAGATGCCCCTTTGATTCCGCAGGAATTCCAAAGCACAGGGCATAGTAGTACTTCTCTGTCTTGTGAAGCTTAATCTGCTGTGCCAGATCTGATGCAGCCTTTTTATTTTTGGCCAGCACGATAACACCCTCAACAGGCTGATCCAGTCTGTTCACAGTAGCAACATAGGGCGGCAAATTTCTTTGCCGCCCTTTGGTATTCATCTTATCTTTGCGGGCAAGATAATTTCTTGCTGCGCTCACAAGGTCCATCCTTCCGGCTCTTGCGCCTTCTGTTGCCATACCTGCCATCTTGTGGCAGACCAGGATGTCCTCGTCCTCATAAAGATAATCTATGCTGTTAGTCATTCATCATACCTTGAATCTGTAACCTACGCCCCAGATAGTCTCAATGTACTGAGGATTGGAGGTATCATATTCGATCTTCTCACGGATCTTCTTGATATGTACTGTTACAGTAGCGATATCACCGATGGAATCCATGTTCCAGATCTTGCGGAAGAGCTCTTCTTTTGTGAACACGTGGTTAGGATTCTCAGCAAGGAAGGTAAGAAGATCAAACTCCTTGGTGGTAAAGCTCTTTTCCTGATCATCGACATATACACGTCTTGCTGTCTTGTCGATCTTAAGGCCTCTGATCTCAACGAAGTCATTGTTCTCATGGCCTGAGCCTACAAGTCTTGAGTATCTTGCCATGTGTGCCTTAACACGGGCAACAAGCTCTGAAGGGCTGAAGGGCTTAGTTATGTAGTCATCTGCACCAAGGCCCAGTCCTCTTATCTTATCAATGTCATCCTTCTTGGCTGAAACCATAAGGATCGGCACGTCTTTCTTTTCTCTGATGCGCTTACATACTTCAAAGCCATCCATTCCGGGAAGCATAAGATCAAGTATTATAAGATCAAAGTCCTCCGCAAGTGCAGTTGCAAGTCCAGCATCCCCAGTGTTCTCAATTGCAACCTCAAAATCGCTAAGCTCAAGATAATCCTTCTCAAGGTCAGCAATCGCCTCTTCATCCTCAACAATAAGTATTCTACTCATACACCTCTCTGCCTTTCTATGGATTATTGTGTTTCATTAGCTACAGTTACTGTATCAGAGTTATCCGCATACTCTACGTACTTTCTTAGTACGAAATGCATGCAGGTACCTTCATTCTCGTGGCTTGTAGCCCAAATATATCCGCCGTGGTCCTCAATGATCTTCTTGACGATTGAAAGACCGATTCCGCTTCCGCCCTGTTTGGAATTACGGGAGGAATCTGTTCTGTAGAATCTGTCGAAAATATTGGGGATATCCTTCTGGGCAATGCCCTTGCCGTTGTCCTCGATCTCGACTCTCACCGAATCAATCTCATCAAGGATCCTGATATCGATCTGTCCGGTTCCGTCGTCTCTTCCCAGGTACTTAACACTGTTGTTCACAATGTTGTTTATTACTCTCTTGATCTGCTCGGCGTCGGCTACGATCAGGGTATCCGGCGTTATCAGATTGGAGTAGTTGAGCTTGATGTTCTTGCTCTCGAGATCAGCACCGATCTCATCTATACAATCCCCGAAATAATCAGCCACATTGATCTTGGTGAAGTTGTAGGGAATTCTGTTGTTATCAATACTTGAATACAATGTAAGCTCATTAATAAGGTTGTTCATGTCGTTGGCCTTGCTATTAATGATCTTAATGTATTTCTTCTGCTTGTCGGGACTGTCTGCAACGCCTTCCAAAAGGCCCTGTGAATATCCCTTTATCGCAGTGATAGGAGTCTTTAAGTCGTGGGAGATATTACTGATAAGCTCTTTGTTCTGCTTCTCCCTCTCTATTTTCTCTTCCGCGGATTCCTTAAGACGAAGTCTCATGTCCTCGTAGTTTCGGTACATGGCTCCGATCTCGCCTTTTTCCTTGACATCCGTCGGAAGTACAAAATCGAAATTTCCATCCTTGATGTGCTGCATCGCGATGTTCAGCTGATTGATCGGTCTGAAGAAGCTCCGCCCCAGCCACATGGTCAGAAGAAGGCTTGTCACGAGCAATATGAAGATTATCGCAACGCACATGTAAATAACAAGCGAAGTAGTGACTGCAGTTCGAATGGTTGAAATGAAATACAGACTACCCCTTGCGCCATCGGAAAACAGAAAATCTACCTGTCTTACCAGATGCTTGGAGGAGGTGTAATAAATTCCCTCGATACTGTTACCATAGCCCGGGAGCTCGTTGATAACTGCCTTGGCCTTGTCTCTGCTGGCAGCATAATAAAGCTCACCACCTTTCTTGACTATGATGAAGGAATATCTCGATTCCACCTGTGCATCCAGATCTGAAAGGAACTGTTCATTCTCCAGGATAAAAGGATTGGATAACATATTGATGGCGATTTCTTTTACCAGCTCATCGGTCATCTCCGCAAAGGTACCACCGGGATCTGAAATCATACCGTAATCAAACACGGTGGTATGCTGCTGTAGCTGCTGTTTGTAAGCCATATACCGGCCAAAGGCCATAAATGTGCCCACTGCCAGGATAAGCGGAATGACAACAATCGCCAAGGACGTAATTAAGAGTTTTGTACGAAATCTCATTGTGTCCCCCTAAGCCATAATTAAGTATATCATATTTTGGGCAAACTTAAGATATTTTTTATAGTAGTTTTGCTTGATATGCGACTTTTACCATGCTACACTTTAATGCGGATAAAAAAACGTTTTCCACACGATTATACGGAGGCTTTGATAATGATCAATTGGAACAATCTTGATACCCTTAATTCCTTTAAGGAACTCTCTAATGTTTCTAAGGTTAACCTTCAGGAGGTTATGTCAGGCGAGAGCGGCGCTGAGCGAGTTAAGAACTACTCAGTACCTATGGCAGCCGGCCTTTCTTACAACTACGCAGCAAAAGAGGTTAACGACGACATCCTCGCAGCTCTTAAGAAGCTCGCTGAGGAAGCTCAGCTTGCTGAGAAGTTTGAGGCTCTCTACAACGGAGAGGTTATCAACACAGGTGAGAAGCGCCTTGTTCTTCACCAGCTCACAAGAGGCCAGCTCGGCGACAAGGTAGTTGCTGACGGCGTAGATAAGAGAGAATTCTATGTTAAGGAGCAGAACAGAATCGCTGAATTTGCAAAGAAGGTTCACTCAGGCGAGATCGTAAACGAGAAGGGCGAGAAGTTCACAACAGTTGTTCAGATCGGTATCGGCGGATCAGACCTTGGTCCAAGAGCTATGTACCTTGCTCTTGAGAACTGGGCTCACAGAACAGGGAACTTTAAGATGGAAGCCAAGTTCATCAGTAACGTTGATCCCGACGATGCATCAGCCGTACTTAATCAGATAGATGCAGCTCATTCAATCTTCATTCTTGTATCCAAGTCAGGTACAACACTTGAGACCCTCACCAATGAGTCTTTTGTTATAAATGCTCTTAAGAACGCAGGTCTTGATGCTTCCAAGCACATGATCGCAGTTACATCAGAGACATCACCTCTTGCAAAGAGCGACAACTACCTTGAAGCTTTCTTCATGGATGACTTCATCGGCGGACGTTACTCATCAACATCAGGCGTTGGCGGAGCAGTTCTTTCTCTTGCATTCGGTCCTGAGGTATTTGCTCAGTTCCTGGCGGGAGCAGCCGAGGAAGATAAGCTTGCAGCAGGAAAAGATATGATGACAAACCCTGCAATGCTTGATGCCCTCATCGGTGTATATGAGAGAAACGTTCTCGGATACGAGAGCACAGCAGTTCTTCCTTACTCACAGGGACTT
>JAGBMP010000061.1 GCA_017634825.1 Butyrivibrio sp. | reverse complement strand
GTAAATTCATTTATTGATCAGTACAAGAGCAATGGTGAATCGACACTCTCTGTTATTGATATGACTGGTGTTGATGAGCTTGATGCTGCAATCTCAAACTTTGCAGTGCTTCTTTTGAAGGAACTTGAGGATAATCAGATCAATCCTTCGATTTACCTTGAAATTATGAATAACGCCGGAAAGAGGGCTCATTTTGGCAACAGGAACGGATATTATACGTCTAATTATCTTGATCTCAAGAGGTTTATAACACCCTTTACAAGCAATGATCAGGGATTTTCGCAAGAACTGAGGAATGCAGGAAATGAGGTGCTGGTCAAGCTTGATGAATGTGTCCTGTCTAACAGGTTTCTGGAGAAAGATGTAGATAACGGTGGCCTTAGTATTTATTTTCCTCTTGCTGCATATTATGAGAGAGATTACACCAAGGACAGTGTCGTACTCAACAACACAGCCAGTGATGCTATTAAGATATACAACGAATCAAATATAAATAAAGAGTATAAGCAGGCTGTGGCCAGATTTGCCCTTTTGAGTGTGGCAGGAAAAATGGTAGGAGAGGAGTGGCATGAGCCGACTATATCTACCGGAGAAGAACTTTTAAACAAAATTAAGAATGATCAGTACTGGAAGGACAACTGGAGACTTCTCTATGAGGCTGCAGAGGTCGATGAAAGAGATGCTAATGACCCGACTCTGAAGAATTTTGAAAGAATTATAGCTGACAGGATAACCAGTAGCGATATCATAGTAACCAAGCCGGATCCGGCTTCTAAAGATGATCCTGCGATGGTGACAGTTAACAAACCGCAATCTCTGGCAGAGGGAGATGTGGTAGAAGTAAAGATTGAGCTCTATCAAAAAGACTCCAATAATGAACTCCAAACTGTCGGATCATTAGGAAATACAAGTCAGTATTCGAAATATAAAAACCAAGAAGGCGACGCAGCTGTTTACAGCGTAGATCCATATGATATGGTGTGGTACCTTCTAAATGGACAGATGTGCAGTATGTATATCACTACTGCATATGATGATGGCAGCTATAAGGGATATATTCCCGTGTGCTACTGGACAGATGCGCAAAGTGCTTCCAATATGAATATGGCAAGCGGTGAGTCCAGAACTGATTATTTAAAAAGAGCTGCAGGGGAAGGAAAAGTTACGACCATATATCTCAATGTCTTATCTGACAAGAGCGGAGACAATTTTAAAGTGGTGAGCTACAGTTCTTTGAATTCCGGTAACGGTGCTGTAGAAGCTGCGAGTACAAATCTGAACAATCTTGCAAACAGCTATTATGAGCTTCTTGGGGGAATGGACAATTTCTTTACTGTAAAAGAGACTCCTACGGTTTTCTCTCTTGGAACCATCTATCATAAAGAACAGGAAAAGCTAAGCATTACCAAGGACTACATTACAGGTGGAGATAATACACATATAGGAGTTAGTTATTATTTAAGCGATACCTACGGAAATAATTACTATATTCATGACTATAATTTAGGCGAAGGCAAGGGACTTGATGGTCATGAAAAGGAAATTCCCGCTACAGATGAGGATGGCAATGATGTAGTGCCCATGACCTGGGAAAGGAGCCTTGAGAAAGCCGAAGAAGTAAGGGAGGCAGCACGTAAGGAAGCAGAAGAGGCATCTGAAGGCGGTGACAGTACAAGCAATTCTTTGGAGCCGGCCCTTACAGCTTCTCTGACAAAAGAGGCAGCACCTGCAGAGACAGAAAAAGAAGCTGCGACAGAAGAAACTGCGATAGAAAACGCGGAACTTCATGAAGGGGCAGATAAAGAGACATCAGTAGAAAGTGAGGCGCTTCCGGAAGAGACAGAGGCCGAGGATGTTGAGGCTGTGGATACTAAGGCTGATGGTGCTGAGGTTGAGGGCGCCGCAGTTAAAGATGCTGAAGTAAAAGCTTCTGAGGATGAATCTGTAGTTGATGATGATTCAAGCAAAAAGGATTTGGAAGCATTAGAAGAAAAGTCTGATGCTGAGGAAAAGAAAGATGCAGAACAGGTTTCTGAAGATTCAGATAAAAAGAATCCGGAACAGGCAGAAGCATCGGAAGGAACAGAAGTAAAGTCTGTGTCTGAGGGAAATGGCGAAGGAGCACCTGAAAAGTCAGAGGGCGTTACAACCGAGGAAGATAAGACAGGTGAGTCTAATTCTCAGCAGGAAGGTAACTCAGGTAACAATGTTCCTCAGCAGGAGAACAGCATAGTTGAAGCTCTTCCCCAGCAGGACAATAAAGTAATTGAAGCTATTCCTCAGCAGGAAGATAACTCAGGTGGATCTGATTCCAAGCAGGAGGATAGCAGTAATGAATCTTCTCAGGATGCCATGGTTGAGGTTGCAAATCCTCAGGATGGTATGAAGGAGAACGTCGGAGAAGAGTAAGACAGATAATTTGTTTATGCTATCAAAATCAAATAAGAAATCTTGTTATTAGAGCCCGGGCAGTTTGCCCGGGCTCTTCAAATTTTTTGTATATGGCTTATTTTGAAACAGTGTTAAATTCGATTACCTCGGCGTTCATGAATTCTGCGAAGAAATCGGTGTATTTTTCGTTGTCGGGATATACTCCGTTTTCATCGGTACCTTCCACATCGTGGAGATCTGAAGTGTAGTAGTAGGTCTCGTTGCCGTCCTGGTCATACTCAACATAGGCTTGCTCATCTACGGCCAGAACAGTCCCTACTATGGTCATCTTCTTCATGCCATGTCCGTTGCCGACATAGAGAAGATCACCTGCTACAGAGAGAGGATAGGATGTGCCTCCGCACTGTGCATATCCGCAGTATGTAGGAACACCGTCTGCATTGTAGCAGTAGATGTCTGCGTCAATGGCAGCCATTTTTCCTTCTCCATCAAAATCGTAGGTGTAGCTTGTGACGAGAAGTACATCAGTGCCATTTATTGTGGCATTGGCGTAGCCCATTCCGTTTTCAAGCTTGTCAACGATCTGGGTAAAGGTATCGCAGCCTGTAATGTCCATCGGTACGTGGCTGTCTTCGTCGTCGGGAATTTTGGCGGATTCCTGCTTTGACTCATCATACATTGCCTCGGCAACAGCCTGAATATCAAAGCCGTCCAGATTGGGTGCTTCACAGGAAAGGCTGTAAAGAGCGCCTGTCTCAAGATCGTGCCAGGTAATGAGGTCTACGTATTTATCATCTCCGATAAATCTGTAGGTGGTTCCGGGCATATGTCCGTAGCCCCAGTTAGCAAGGGTTACATCTTCGGTTGCGGTCCATTCGTAGTACATTCCGGATATGTCTGTATCCTCCGGAACTCCGTACCATTCTCTTGCGGTAAAAGAGTTGCCCTCGTAATCAAAGGCCATCTGTACAAGAGGGAAAGAAAACTCACTGCTTGTATCAGGATTTTCCATCATGCTCCATACGATGTTTTCCGAACCTTCGGGAGCAGAGAAGAGATTTGGAGCAAACTCCAGGGCATCTGCCTCGGTGCATTCTTTCCAGGCATTTGCAAGATTAACCGTCATTCCTTCTTCAGAGGCAGCATCGGTCTCAGAAGTTTCAGAAGTCTCTGCCTCTGTCATGGCTTCAGTTTCTGCAGGTGCTTCGGTTGAAGCGGAGTTGCCACAGGCTGTAATAGAAAGGGCACAAATAGTTGCGATAAATGGTGCTATCAAATTCTTTTTCATAATACTCCTCCATGTGCGAAACAAAATTACAAGCTGAATACTATCATAATATTGCACAAAAGAGAAATTAAACAATTATAAACATTGTATAAAAAAATATATGCTTGAAATGGTTAATACTTTATTTTATTATGTAACTGATGTATACTGAATTGAATTGTATGCAATTCAATGTGCTTTGCTTTTTGAAGAGCTGAGGAGAATTATGAAGAAACTTGTAGAGATAAAGGATGTATGCAAGATATACAATCCCGGTGAAAATGAGGTCAGAGCGCTAAACCATGTATCTCTGACAATTGGAGAGGGCGAATTTGTCGCAATAATCGGACAGTCCGGTTCCGGTAAATCCACTCTCATGAATATGCTTGGCTGTCTTGATACGCCCACCAGTGGCAAGTATTTTCTGCATGGTCAGGATGTATCCCACATGACAGATGACGAGCAGTCCGATGTAAGGAACAGAGAGATAGGATTTATTTTTCAGGGCTTTAATCTGATACCTTCTCTTACTGCCCTTGAAAATGTTGAACTTCCACTTATATATAGAGGAGTTGGAAAAAAGGAGAGAGACAGACTTGCCAGGGCGGCCTTAAAGAGCGTTGGTCTTGCCAAGAGAATGACTCACAAGCCCAATGAGATGAGTGGCGGACAGCAGCAGAGGGTTGCCATAGCAAGAGCCATAGCCCAGGCGCCGCCGATACTTCTTGCGGATGAGCCCACAGGTAACCTTGACACAGCTTCGACCAAAGAGATCATAACCATAATAAAGAGGCTCTACCACGAGGGAAGGACAGTTATCATAATCACTCATGACCCGGGTATTGCTGCCCAGGCCAAGAGGATCATCACCATATCCGACGGGATGATAAAGAGTGATATCATAAATCCGGAGTATAAGGATGAAATCTGATCATAGCCGAGGCAGAGTATGCGCCTTGATAAATCAGTATAAATAGAACCGGTAAACATGTTTTATGGAGGAAAAGAAGTGTCTGAAAATAAGAACAAAAATAATGAAGTAAAAGAAGCCACGAAGGAAGCAGTAGATTCTACCCCACAGATACCTGATGGGGCCAATGAGATCAGGGAGACCACCGGTGCGGATATGGAGGTCTACGATGACTATGATGTGACAGACCTTGCGGATTCTGCTCCCAAGAAAAAGAAATTTAAGAAGAGATACGCAGTGATCGGTATAGCTGCCCTGATAATCGCAGCCTTTATCATATACCGCATCAATGCTGCAAAGGGTTCTGCAGTCTATGTTGAAACTCAGGATGTTGCCCTTGGAACAATTGAAAATGTTCTCTCAATTTCAGGTACAGTCCAGAGTGGAGAGACCAAAAATTACTATGCTGACGTTACTGCCACCATTGAGAAGCTGAATGTTAAGGTCGGGGATAAGGTTTCAGAGGGCTTTGAACTTATATCCTATGATACTGAAGCTCTTGATCTTGCCCAGAAGAATGCCGAGCTGGCCATCAAGCAGGCTAAAGGGTCATACAGCGCAACAGCTGCCGGTGCAACAGTATCTGATTCTGCTGAGTATTATGCTAATACAATGACGTTGGATCAGATCAATAACAGGATCGATCAGATTACAAATGAGTCAGAAGCTGTACAAAAACAGATCGAAGAAAAGCAGAACAGGATTAGGCAGACTATTGATGAACTCACAAAGGTTCAGATGGATTACAACCAGAACAGAGTGAGCGATGGCGCAGAAGGATACAATCACTATGACAGAAAAGACAGCGACGGAAATGAGATGTATCTTCAGACACAGGAGGCACTTACAGATGCTCAGGCTGCTCTTACCAGGGATCCGGAGATCATCGCATGGAATGACCGGCTGACTGCTCTTAAGGATGAATCATCCCGTCTCACTCAGGCAAGGGGACTTAAGGTAAACGGCGGATCAATCTCTGCTTCAAAGGCTGCCCTTGATTCAACTCAGCTTGCTCAGGAGGATACCATCTCCAAGATAGAAGCTGCAAAAGAAGGCGTAAAGGCAGATTACGACGGCGTTGTTACTGTTATCCCCGCAACTGTTGCGGAGGGTGCAACTGTTGCGGCAGGAACACAGCTGCTCACCATTGCTAACCTTGAGGATGTTCAGATTGCGATCCAGGTTTCCAAGAGTGATCTTCCCAAGATTGCCCTTGGTCAAAAGGTTGATGTTACGATAAACGGCAAACCCTACAACGGAGAGATCACCAAGATTTCAGGAAATGCCACAAAGAACACAAACGGCGTAGCTGTTGTTGAAACTATAATCAAGGTTACAAACCCCGATTCAGACATTATTTTCGGAGTAGAGGCAAGCAACAAGATCCACGCTCAGAAGGCAGACAATACCATCGTTCTTCCTTATGAGTATGTTCAGACAGATTCCACCGGAGATTATGTATACGTCCTTGCTGCAGACAATACTGTTCAGAGAAAAGACGTAGTAATCGGTATATCAACATCTACAGAAGCTCAGATAACAGAGGGCCTGGAAGTTGGAGATAAGGTAATCACATCGGATGCTTCATTACTTACAGAAGGTATGACTGTAGCTGTAATGCCACAGCAGTAATAAATATGGGAAAGATTTCAGAATATTTAAAAAGTGCAATTAAACAGATAGTAGGCAACGGATACAGAACCGTTATGACAATGCTGGGTATCGTCATCGGTATTGCTGCGGTTATTGCGGTGGTTTCCCTTGGAAACGGTATGAGTGCCTATGTAAAGAATTCCCTCAACGACCTTGCCGGAAACTACGGTATCATCAGCATAAACACTGCCAAGACTGCTGAGAGACTCACAAGAGATGACATGGAAAACATACAGGAAGTACTTCCTGATGCAAAAGGTGTATCTCCGAATCTGTCAGTATACGGCAACGTAAAGGGAAGAAAGAAGACAGTAAACGCCGGCATCAGCGGAGGTTCACCTGCCCTTGAGTATTCACTCAGTAACGGTATTGTCAAGGGATCATATTTTACGCAGCAACAGGTTGATTCCGGATCAAGAGTCTGCGTCATGCTGCTGGACGATGCCAAGGAACTGTTTGGAACCGAAGATGCCATAGGCTTTGATGTTGAAATAACGGTATGGGGAAAGACCTCAACCTATACTATAGTAGGCCTTCGTGATCACATGAATGACATGTATCAGTTCCTTATGGCAGGACAGGACTACAATGCTCAGATAGAGGTTCCTTACACCGCACTTGGTGCCGATTATGATATTAATACCGAGAACTTTGATCAGCTTATTTTATTTGATGAACAGGATACTCTTTCAGAGTCTGTGGAGGTGGCCAAGGATGTGATTGCCAATGCCCACAACTTAAGGGGCTCATCCGCTCTTACAGCCCAGAGCATGGCGGATTTTTCCGACCAGCTTGATCAGATCCTGGGTTATGCCAGCAAATTCCTTATTCTTGTATCGGTAATCTCACTTATTGTAGGCGGAATCGGCGTCATGAACATCATGCTGGTTTCGGTTACCGAGAGAACAAGGGAGATAGGCATCAGAAAATCAATAGGAGCATCTACCGGAGCCATAATGACACAGTTTTTGGCGGAGGCAGCGATCCTCACATTCCTTGGAGGAATTGTAGGGATAATCTTAGGCATTTTGGCTGCTTATATAATCTGTAGTGCCATCGGCTTTGATGTTATAATAACGCCCACGTCTGTTATTGGAGCAGCGGTTTTCTCCGTGATGATAGGTCTTTTCTTCGGAATCTATCCCGCCAGAAAAGCAGCTACAATGAAGCCTATTGATGCATTGAGATTATAGAATCAATAAAAGGAACTATAAATGGGAACATTTGGAGAGTATATAAAAAGTGCTCTGTCAAGCATCAAAAACAATAAGGGAAGATCTTTTCTGACCATGCTTGGCATCATCATAGGAATTTCAGCAGTGCTTATCGTGCTCATCATAGGCGATGGCATGAAGGCTACTGTGAACAGCGAGATTGACTCCATGGGAGCCAGTTCTATTTCTGTTTCTTTAGATGACACCAAGACGGATAAAAAATTTACAAGAAGTCAGCTAAAGGATATAGAGGAAAGTATCGATAATATTTATGGTATATCTCCCAGCTTTACGGTATGGGGCAACACAAGCAACAATAGAGGAGAGGCCTTTGAACTCTATATTTCCGGTGAAAGCGAAGCCTCGGAGACTGCAAGTGGTGTCAAGGTGCTCCACGGAAGATATTACAACGCCTCTGATGTGGAGGATGGAAAGCAGGTTCTTGTAATCAGTCAGACTTTTGCAAGGCATATTTTCGGTTATGAAGAGGTGGTAGGAGAAACACTGGACGTTACCGCTTATGATATCACCAAGGAGTTCACCATAATAGGAGTAAAAGAGGATACTCCCATTGATATTGCGTTTGCAGGTTTCGGCGAGGACATAATACTTACTGCAAGCGGCCCCTACACGTCCCTTGCTGAGGCATTTAATTTCGATGTGGATGATATGTTTAATTCTTTTACCATCTATCTTGACAGTGAAAACAGGAATGCGGTTCTTGCAAAAACAAGATCCGTGGTGGAGAACATCACCGGCCTTAGGGGAGAGAATGCCGTCAAGATTTCATCGGGCTCTGGTTTTGATGAGACCACAAACTCTATCCTTGATATCATAACCTCGGTTGTCGCCATAATTGCTGCCATATCTCTTTTGGTAGGCGGAATAGGAGTTATGAATATCATGACGGTTTCCGTAACGGAGAGGACTAGGGAGATAGGAATCAGAAAATCCCTCGGCGCAAGGACTTCTTCAATACTTACACAGTTTCTGGCGGAGGCATCAATCCTTACTTTTACCGGAGGCGTAATTGGGATCATCTTCGGACTTACTGTTTCATTTATCATCTGCAGGATAATTGATTTTTCATTCTCTGTAAATCCTGTCCTTGTAATTGTGGTTGTTGCCATATCCACGGGAATAGGTCTGTTCTTTGGCATCTATCCCGCCAAGAGGGCAGCCAATCTTGATCCTATCGAGGCTCTAAGAAACGAATAAAACGCAGGAGGCAACAAAATGAGTTTTTTAAATCGGGTGGCAAAAGCAGAGAGGGACTATTATTCCGGAGCTTCTTTTGCCTTTTTTGGCGTCATTGTCATAGCCTTTGGAATCCTTGGGCTTATAGTCAACAACAAAAGGCTGGATTTTCCTGAAACCAACGCTGAAGTAACCGGTGTTGAGCTTCAAAATGAGGGATATTATTCCGGTGATACCTACAATGAGGCGACTTACTATCTTGATATCAGGTATACTGTGGATGGACAGGAATACGAAACCACGATCGATCAACAGCCCAAAAAGGAGGTTGGAGATACTGTCAAAATTGACTATGATCCCTCAGATCCAACCCAGGTCGGAAGTCATACCGCAGCCTGGTTTCCTTACATTATAATTGCTGCCGGTGTAGCGGGAGTTGCAGGCGGAGTCATCAGCATTATAAGGAACCGTGAAAAGAACAAAAGGTTAAAAGAACAGGAGGAGGAATGGAGTCATGGCCAAAACGTATAAATTCGAGCAGGAGAGGAAGTTTTTTAAGGCTGGATATTTCCTTAGAGATCTGGACGGAAATAAGGTATATGAAGCAAAAATGCTGACACAGCCTCTGATCGGAGCAAGCAACTATGACTTTATCAATCACCTGAACGGCATTACAACACCACACAAGGTGTCCAAGACTATAACTGTTGATAATGGTGGCGGATTAAACACAAAATCCTGGTTTAAGTTTGACGGTAAGAACATCTGGGATTTTTTGCACGAGGAAGGAATACGAATTGATTCTGAGCTGAGTAAGGGTAAAATCGGAATGACCTATACTGTAACCCTTAAGGGGCAGCCTATGGCTGTCATCGCCACTTCCACACCAAATGGTAATTTTCCCATCACTCTTGGGAATTTCCTCGATGTGACCGTGGAAGATGACAAGGATATGGAACTGGCATTCCTGGTTGCCTTTGCCTCTGCGCTGACTGAGCAAACCTTCCTTAGCTGATGTTCTGCATTTTTATAACACTCCCTTAACTTGCACTGCCTTAAGCAGATAAATGTGTTATACTATAGAGTGATTATCAAAGTTTTGGGGTGAATCGTGAGAGAAATCATTGATCAGCTTTTACAGGGGAAATATATGTATACCAAGAGGAGCCTGGACTTCTCAACGGGCCGTGTTGAGCTGAATTTAGAGCCCGGAGAGATCATCGAGGGCTCTTTTACCATATTTGGACCTGAGAATACGCCGATTTACGGCAAGGTTTCATCAACAGAGATCAGAATGGAAGTCCTCACCGGGGATTTTTCGGGATCCCCTTACGAGGTTTCTTATAGATTCAGTGCCAAGGGAATGTCCCAGGGGGATGTTCTTAAGGGGCAGTTTAAGATCATATCCAATCAGGGAGAATTTGTTCTTCCTTTCGTAGCCACTGTGCGTCTGGACCACATCGCATCCAGCCTCGGTGACATCAAGAATCTGTTTCATTTTGCAAATTTAGCCAAGACAAATTGGGATGAGGCGGTAAGCCTCTTTTATTCCCGTGACTTCATTTCGGTCTTCAAGGGAAACGATGCCCAGTACGAGAGCCTATACAGAGGCCTGTGCATGGGCAGTGACAACGTTCAGAACGTTGAGGAGTTCCTCATCTCCATCAACAAGAAGCAGCCGGTCCAGTACATGCCGGATCAGGAGGAGCTTCAGATAGACTTCACGGGTCTTTCCCATGAACACGGGATTCTCATCACCAGAAACGGCTGGGGATATACGCATCTTCTGGCTGACGTTGACGGTGACTTCATTACCCTGGATAAATACGAGATCGGAGAGGATGACTTTACCGGTTCTTCCTGCAGACTCAAGGTAAGGCTGCGCACAGACAAGCTCCATGAGGGCAACAACTTCGGCAGGATCACTTTCCACAATAACTTTGTGAAGGTAGTGCTTCCCGTGACCGTATCTGTTGAGCTGGAGCAGAGGCACATGACAGCCGACTATCAGGAGATGAAGAAGCTCACGGTAGAGCTGGTCAAGGTCTACGAGAACTTCAGCTGCAAGAAGATCACTTCAAGGGCATGGCTGTCTGAAACAGGCAAGATAATTGCCAAGATGAATGCCATCGACGACAAGGACTTAGAGGTAAGGCTCTACACAGCTCATTATTACATCACAGCCGGCAGGACCAACGAGGGCAAGTGGATCCTTGATCAGGCGGCAAAAGAGGCACTGGAAGCCCCGGGAGATACACTCTACAGCTACTATCTCTACCTGACAACTCTCTGCAGCAGAGAGGATGCCTTCATCAACGATGTTTCCGAGAGACTTGAGGGAATCTTTAGAAGAAACCCTGACAACTGGCGAATTGCCTGGCTCTTACAATATATTTCGGATGAGTACACCACCAGCAGTCCCAGAAAGTGGATGATGCTTGAGGAACAGTTTACACTGGGCTGCAGAAGTCCGATCCTGTACCTTGAGGCTATGAATCTTTTAAATGATTCACCCTCAATCCTGACTCACCTCGATGAGTACGAGCTCTACGTTCTTGAGTACGGAGCCAAGAAGCAGATAATCAGCTTAAACCTGATAGACCAGATCGTTTATCTGGCCATTCGTGTCCGAAACTTTGACAAGAGGCTCTTCAGGATCCTTAAGACCTGCTACGAGATCAAGGAGAACGACGAGGTTCTTGAGTCCATCGTCTCGCTCCTTATTAAGGGCGGTAAGACCGAGAGCTTCGCCTTTGAGTGGTACAGAAAAGGCGTTGAGAGAGAACTTCGCATAACAAGGCTCTACGAGTACTACATGATGTCTATCTACACTGATGAGAATGGGCTTCTTCCGTGCGAGATAAACAAGATGGTACTGATGTATTTCTCGTACCAGAGTGACCTTGAATACGACAAGAATGCAATACTTTACAGATATATCCACGAGCACAGGGAGGACTATCCTGAGCTCTATGAGTCATACGTGCCTCAGATCGAGAAGTACCTCATGGCTCAGCTGGACAAGGGCAGAGTTACCAAGGACCTTGGCTATCTTTACAAGAACCTTCTCACAAGACAGATGGTTGACGCAGCCAATGCTTCCAAGGTGCTCTCAGTTCTTTATACCTCACAGATCATTGTCCCGGACAAAAGAGTAAACGGCGTGATCGTAGTCTACGACAAGTGCGAAAGAGAGATGCGCTACCCGGTAGTCGACGGAGAGGCCTTTGTTCCACTTTACGGCAGTGATTACGCAGTTCTTTTGACAGATCACGAGGACAACAGGTATGCATCCAGCATTCCTTACACAAACACAAGGCTCATGCTTCCCGGCAAGCTCGCTTCTTATGCGATTCCGTATATCCAGAAGGGAAAAGAAAATCTGGATCTGTTTTTGTGCGACCTGGGCAAGAACGCCTACACCATCGATATGGACAACGTCGGCAGATACAGAGATCTTGCCGGCTCGGAACTGGTGCGCAAGAGCTGCAGGAATGAGATAAGAGGAAACCTGGTTCACTTCTACTATGACAATGATTTTACAAGGCAGCTCACTGAGTATCTGCTTGATATAAGTCCTGACGACCTCACAACTACTGAGCGCGGAGAGATTCTGGAACTCATGGTAATGGCAGGGCTTTATGAGAGAGCCCTTGATTGGGTCAAGGAATATGGCACCTACGGCATTGATGCCAAGGTAATACTGCGCCTTTGCGTAAGGCTGCTTGACAGGGGAATGCTTGATTCTGGGGTAAAAGAGCTTGAGATTGCCCACTACTCCTTTGTGAACGGCAAGTATGACGAGCAGCTCCTTAGCTACCTTATTGCCGGATATAACGGAACAATCAAGGAGATGAGAGATATATGGAAGGCATCCGAGTCCTTTGGACTTGATACCTATAACCTTGCTGAGAGAATGCTTGTTCAGATGCTCTTTAGCGGATCCTACATCGGCGAGAAGATCGATGTGTTCAGGAACTATGTAAGTAGCGGAGCCAATACGGACATTGAGATGGCATTCATAACACAGAGTGCCTATGACTATTTTGTTCACGGTACGGTCATCGACAGATATATATTCGACCGCACAGAGAAGCTCACACTTGAGAACATGCAAGTGGCTGAAGTATGCAAGCTGGCATATCTTCGCTATTACGCTACGGATAAGAGGTCAGATGAGGAGATCAACGAGAAGGTTGCTGCCGCCTATATGAGGGAGCTTCTTTCAAAAGATATATTCTTCCCCTTCTATTCGGAGTACGAGGAACTGCTTCCCGATATGGTGCAGTTTATTGATAAGACCATGATAGAGTACAGGACTGTTCCGGGAAGACACTGCATCGTTCATTACAGACTCGATGATGATGCTATCGGCGAGTACAAAGCAGCAGAGATGAAGGAGATGTTTGAAGGCATCTATGTCACTGAGTTTATTCTCTTCTTCGGCGAGCAGATGCAGTACTACATCACTGAGGACGGTCAGGAAGAGGGAGCTTTAACTGAGAGCGGAACCATCCAGAAGAGTGACATCACCGGAGGACGCACAGCATCAAGATACAGCCTTATCAACGATATCATGATAGGCGAGACTCTTCAGGATTACGATACCGTGGATGCTTTGATCAGTGAGTACTACAAGAAGAAATACATTTGCGAGAAACTGTTCACCCCGCTTGATCAGCAGCTGAGTGAGGAAGGATAAGAATTTATGTTGTTTGGAAATTCTGATACAAGGCGCTTTGTGCTGGGATATGATCTGGGAGAGAAGGTCTCTCAGATAAGCTATCTGGCATCTGATGCAGATATGCCTGAGACACTCTCGGTACTGGCCGGTTCAGAACTTTATAATATTCCCACGCTCCTTTGCAAGAGAAAGGATGTAAATCAGTGGTTCTACGGCAAAGAAGCCGCAAGACACATCGATGACGGGGATGGGTACGAGGTGAGCGGACTTATCGCCGCAGCCAAGGAAGGAAAGCCTGTTGCTGTGGGGAACACCGAGTATGATCCGATAGCTCTTTTGACCCTGTTTGTAAAAAGGAGCTTATCCCTTCTGTCCATGGAAGTTTCTCTTGATAACGTGGATGCGATCATGTTTACCGTAAGAAGCCTCGACCACAGAATGGTACAGGTTTTGAATGCTGTGACAACAGCGCTTGAGCTTAAGACTCCAAATGTCTTTTACCAGAGCCACGAGGAGAGCTTCTACAACTATATGCTCTATCAGCCCGAGGACCTTACTCATCACACGGTCCTTGCCTGCGACTATGACCATGAGGAACTCTCTGTATATGAGATGGACCTCAACTACAATACAAAACCCGTTGTCGCAACAATAGATGTTAAGACTTTTGATGATCTGTGGCTTGATGAAGAGGGCTTTCCAAAGGATGCAGCTCTTTTCCACAAGACCTGTGAGAGGCTCGATGACGAGTTCCTTACCATTATGCAGAAGGTCTGCGGCGAGAAGATCATTTCAACAATCTTCCTTTTGGGAGACGGCTTCAGGGAAAAGTGGCCAAAGAGATCCCTTGAGTTCCTCTGTAGGACCAGAAGGGTATTCCAGGGCAACAACCTCTTCAGCAAGGGAGCCAGCATTGCTGCAAGGGAGAGAATACGCCCCAGTGGCAATGCAAACAGGTTTGTTTTCCTCGGTGAGGACAAGCTCAAGGCTAACCTTGGAATGAAGCTTTTAAAGTGCGGAACGGAAGTTTATCACGCGCTTCTTGATGCCGGTGTTAACTGGTATGAGGCCGGTACAAGCTTTGATATAATCATGGATCCAAGCGGGATCTTGAATATTGAGGTAACGCCCCTTACAGGCAAGACTCCGAGAATTGTCCAGTTATATCTGGATGGCCTTGAAAAGAGACCTCCGAGGGCTACAAGACTTCGCATTGCGCTCAGCATGGGAAGTGTGAATGAAGTAAATGTCAAGGTCACGGATCTTGGCTTTGGCGAGCTGTTCCCGGCCACCGGAAAAGTATGGGAGCAGACAATAGAGGTGTGATAGTTTATGAGTAAACCAATTCTTTGCATAGGACGATATGCAGAAAATCCATATCACATAGAGAAGATTGGCAGAAATGTGTACTGCATTGAAGAGCTGTGCTACTGCATAGTTCAGAATGCGTTCCTTCTGGATGAAGACAGCTTTGACCGGGAACTCTTTGACTGGATTGAATCAGAGTGCTGCCTTCAAAAGCTTGCCGATGAACTGCGCAGCATGGCGGCCAAGAGGTGCTCTATGGCTTCCCTTGCCGGAACCATCCTTGATTACGTGGGGTACAACACCAGGAAAGAGGTGGACAAGACCGAGGAGATCCTTAGAGGCAATGCCGGCATGGATGTCTACAAAAAGAAACTCCAGCGTGCGGATTTCCTCATGAAGAATGACAGGTTCACACAGGCGTTTAGGGAGTATGAATTTCTTTTGCACAATACTCCCGACATTGATCTTAAGCTCAGAGCCTATATCAAGCACAACGAGGGCGTTATGTATGCAAGGCTGTTTCTGTTCGACAAGGCAGCAGCCGTGTTTAAATCTGCTTATGAGGACAGTGGGAACAGGGAATCCTACCTGCAGTATCTGGCGGCGATCAGGATGAGCCTGTCGAATAAAGAGTATGTGTCTTTTATCGCAGATTCAGATGAAGCCTATGAGGCTTCAATGGAGCTTGAGAGCAGGATGAAGGAAGCTGAGGAGCTGTATGCGTCAAGTAAGGACAACCTGATGCTCAGGACACTGGCTGTGTACAAGGCTGAGAGCAAGATGCACGAGTATTATGATCAGGTGGGCGAGATCACCGATGAGATGAAACTTACATACAAAGAACTGGTAAAAGATAAGGTGAAGTGATGGGCTTATTTGATATCTTAAAAGGCAGCGACAAACGCGATGACTGGGAAAAAGAGACCAAGCTCCAGGACTGGAACGACATTGTCTATACCAGAAAGGATGTGGATATAGATGATCCGGTCCAGAGAAGAGAGTATATAGGGAGCTGTCTGCAGCAGATGCAGGAAGCTTCAAAAGAACTCGAAGCCCTGGAAATGGAATACAACGATGTGACTTCGCACCTTCGTGACATGGAGGAGATTGATGCTCTTCCTCCGGAGCAGAGGGCGGAGATCAATGAGTGCGCCAAAAAGATTTTGGAGTCCCAGGAGCAGCAGGAGAAGTTCGACAGACGAAAGAGCCGCATGACGGATGCGGAGTTTGAGCATATGGAGCGCCTTCAGTCAGGTGCCAAGGAAGGTGCCAAAAAGCTGGCTGAAGCAGAGGATTACCAGAAAAAGATAAGGAACGACTTAAAGCGCCTGGACAGTGAGCGCGAAGCTTATATTTATCAGGAGGACGATATCCTTACCGCGGTGGAAAATGACAGGAAACTGATCATCGCCATCTCCATTGCACTGGTGGTTATCATGATATTCCTTTTATTCCTGCAGTTCGGACTGGGACTGAATGTTGTCTATGGCTACATGGTGACATTCCTTCTTGCAGCAGTGGCAGTGACATATCTGTACATCCATCAGAGCAACGCTGCATCTGAGCTCAAGGTGGTCACCAAGTCCATTTCAAGGCTCATCATGCTGCAGAATCAGGTCAAGATACGATACGTCAACAACACAAACCTTATAGATTATCTGTGCCTTAAGTACGGTGTGAATACGTCAAAAGAGCTTACGGACATGTACGGCAAATATCTCCAGGAGAGAAATGAAAGGGCCAAAGTTGAGGATGCAAGAAGGCTTCTTGATTCCAACCAAAAGGACCTTGTCTATATGCTAAGGCACTTCAGAGTCAAGGATCCTGATATCTGGATCCATCAGGTGGAGGCACTTCTTGATCACAACGAAGAAGTTGAAATAAGACACAGCCTCAACGTACAGCGCCAGTCCCTTAGAAAGCGCATGGAGTACAACCGCGATATCGTAGCCGGCAACGCCAAGGCTGAGATCGAGGATATGGCAAGACAGTATCCCAAGTATACGCAGGAGATACTGGATATGGTTTCAAGATATGAAGATTGAGTTTACCGGAGCCTTTGGGCTCCGGTTTTTTTAGTGTGACAGTTGTGTGATATAGGCGATGATAAGATTACATCAAGATAAAACAAAACAAACCAAGCAACACAAAAGTCGCAAAGAGAAAAGGAGAAAAAGTTATGAAGAAGATTATCGCATTGGCAGCAGCAATTGTTACATCATTAGTTATCGCATTACCTATCGTTCCACCAACAAAAGCACTTGCAGCAACACCTGAAGCAGTTAAGACAGTAGCTCCCATGAAGGTTGCAGGAGTAGCATCCGGAGTTACAAAGAGCCAGGCTCTTGAGATCGCATTAAAGGATGCCGGATATGAGATGGCAGACACTCTTTATACAAAAGTTAAAAAAGACCGTGATGACGGCATGGAAGTTTACGAAGTAGAATTCAGAGTTGGATTCGTAGAGTATGAATATGAGGTAGAAGTAGCTTCCGGTCAGATCATCAGCATTGACATAGATGACTGAGCTTTAACTCAGCAGAGAAATTGATTACGATTTTTACCGAACACTTCTTAATCATAATTTTCTCTCTCTCTTAGAAAACAGGGAACGCCATCATGGCGCTCCCTGTTTCCGCGTTCAGACGACCGAAAGAGTTTATCGCATTTTAATATTTAACCTGGCCTTAATCTTTGTCACCTGTTTACCGTTTGTGATAAAATGTAATATAGATAACGATGTGCATCTAAATGTCGGAGGCTCTAAGTGGAAAAATATCAGTATGACAGCACGACATTCAAAATACTGGAGAACACCAGCGTACCGTTTGCTGTATATCAGTATATAAACAAACGTCTGGTGACAATTCTTTTATCTAAGGGATTCCTGGATTTTTACGGATATGAAAACAAACAGGACACCTATGATCTGATGGATAACGACATGTTCAGGGATATTCATCCCGACGATGTGGCGTTTGTTGCTGATGCTTCCCACAGGTTTTTAGAAGGGGACGTTCCTTTCGATGTGTTCTATAGATCCAAGATTCATGGTGAGTACAGGATAATTCATTCCTACGGAAGACATATCTACAAAGAAGACGGCACAAGGCTTGAGATGTGCTGGTACACGGATCACGGTCCATTTGTTGAAAGTACGGAATTTGAAGATGGAAGTATATCATCTGCACTTAGCATTGCCATCATGGATAGGAGTGCCAACAGAACCTTAAGCTATGACTATCTGACGGGCTTTCCTTCAATGACCAACTTCTTTGAGCTTGCGAATGAAGGCAGCAGGGTCATGAGAGAAAGTGGCAGAACACCTGTTATCCTGTTCCTTGATTTTAATGGCATGAAGAGCTACAACCAGAAATACGGCATGGAAGAGGGAGACCGTTTTTTGGTAGCTTTTTCAAGAATCCTTATAGATCATTTCAGCAGCAATAACTGCAGTAGGTTCAGCGCGGATCACTTCTGCGTCTACACGGATTCTGAGGGAGTAGAGGATGTCTGCCGGACTATCATCGAACAGTCCAAGAATATCAACGGCGGCAAAACAATGCCTCTTAGAGTCGGTGTCTATTACTATGACAGCGATGATGTCACCATAAGTGCAGCCTGTGACAGGGCCAAGCTTGCCTGTGATTCTGACAAGAAGACTTATGATGCCCATATTTATTACTTCGATAAGGCCATGATCGCAGCCCTTGATAAGCAGCGCTATATCGTGGAGAACCTGGACAGGGCTCTGGAAGAAGAATGGATACAGGTTTACCATCAGCCCATCTTCAGAGCAGCCAACGATCATATCTGTAATGAGGAAGCTCTTGCAAGATGGATCGATCCCGAGAAAGGCATGATAAGCCCGCAGGACTTTATCCCTGTGCTTGAGGAAGCTAACAGTGTATATAAGCTCGACCTTTACATGGTTGATAAAGTTCTTGAAAAAATGACGGGACAGATGGCACACGGAGTTTACGTGGTGCCTGAGTCTGTCAATTTCTCCAGGTCTGATTTCTATACCTGCGATCTTGTGGAGGAAATAAGAAGCCGTGTCGATAAATCAGGTCTTGGCAGGGATAAGCTGATCATTGAGATCACTGAAAGTGCTCTGGCGGATGACATTGATTACATGACTGTTCAGATAAAAAGGTTTAAAGAGCTTGGATTTACTGTGTGGATGGATGACTACGGCAGTGGATATTCATCACCTGTAATTTTGCTGAAGATCCCATTTGACCTTATTAAGCTGGATATGCTCTTTGTGAGCCAGATTGATGAGAGCAGGAGTGGAAGGATCATAGTCACAGAGATTGTAAGAATGGCTATGGCTCTTGGACTCGAGACTATTGCAGAGGGTGTGGAGACTGAGAAACAGGCGGAGTTCCTTAAGGAAATCGGCTGTACGAAGCTACAGGGCTTCTTATTTGCAAAACCGCTCTCACTGGATGAGATATTCGAAAAGAGAGAGACGATAAGTGCAGAGATGTTCGAAAATCCTGCTGAGACCGATTACTATGTCCAGATCGGTAATGTCAACCTCTACGATCTGTCTATTTCCAAATCTGATGAAGATAAACTGTCCAATTACTTTGATACCATGCCAATGGTACTGGTAGAGGTTGGGGAAAAGACCTTATCCATTTGCAGATGTAATGAATCCTTCAAGAAGTTCTTTGAAAATTCCTTCCCGGGACGTCTTGATAGAAGAAAATTTAATGTCGGAAAATATGAGAACATTCCGGGAAATTATACTCTTAATGCGATCGTTCAGTGTGCTATAGAGGGAAAAAGGAACTTTATTGATGATATAACAGAAGATGGCAGAAGTATTCAGCTGTTCATGAGAAGAGTTGCCGTCAATCCTATTACAGGTGACAGTGCAGTTGCAATTGTTATACTGTCTGTTTCTGATGGTTCTAAAGCTGATACAGGCCTTACCTACAATTACATTGCTCGTGCTCTTTCTGAGGACTATGTAAATATGTACTTTGTAAAGATGGATACAGGCGACTTCATAGAGTATGCACCGGATGGTTATAACAGTGAAATAACTGTGGAAAGACACGGCAATAACTTCTTTGAAGAATGCAAGAAGGATGCCCGGAAACAGCTCTATAAGGATGATATCGATGAGTTCTTCAATGTTTTCAACAAGGAGCACATCGAAAAGAGCCTTAAGGAGAACGGCACTTTTACACATACCTACAGGCTTCTGAGAGATGGTGAACCTGTTTATGTTAACATGAAGATTGTTGCGATAAGAAACAGGAAGAATGAGATCATTATTGGTGTTAACAATGTTGATGCCCAGATGAAACAGAAGGAAGCCATCGAAAAGCTCAGGGAGGAGAGCCTTATATATTCTAGGATCAGTGCTCTTTCCGGAGATTATATGGCTATCTACATGATTGACCCTGCGACAGATGAATACGTGCTGTACAGCTCCAAGGAATTCTACGCAACTTTAGGTACTCCTGAACAGGGACCTGACTTTTTCAATAAAGCCGTAGAGGCCGGTGAAAGAGTCATCTTCAAGGATGATTTTGATCTCTTTTGCAGCAGGATGACCAAGGAAAATGTAATAAACCGCATAAAGGAAGACGGAATCTTTACACTCAATTACAGGCTTATGGTCAATAAAAAGCCTGTATATGTTCAGATAAGAGCCAATATTATCCATGAAAATTCCGAAGACCGTATCATTATGGGAGTTTTAAATGTTGATAAGGAGACAAGGAAGGAACAGGAATACAACTTCAATCTGATGGCGGCAAGAGAAGAAGCCAATATTGATGAGCTCACCGGCGTAAAGAACAAGCACGCTTACCTCGATATGGAGGAAAGCATCAATAAGCAGATATCGGATGGGTCATGCCCTGAATTTGCCATTGCCGTCTTTGATCTTAACAACCTTAAGATCATAAATGATACCAAGGGACATCAGGCGGGTGACAAATACATCCAGGACGGATGTAAGATTATCTGTAAGACCTTTACCCACAGCCCGGTATTCAGGCTCGGAGGTGATGAATTTGCTGTTATTGCAGATGGTGAAGATTATGAAAAGCTAGATGCAGCTATGGAGAAGATCGCTAAGATCAACCAAAAGAACATGACCACCGGAAAGGCCGTGATTGCAGCCGGAGCCTCCAGATTTGCCAGAGACAAAAATGTGGCCGCCGTATTTAAGAGAGCGGACAAGAGAATGTATGAAAATAAGGCAGAGCTTAAAAGCTGAATAAGAAAAGCAGTCGATCATCTCGACTGCTTTTTTATTTTGTACATTTCTTCATCAGCGGCATTGATAGCCTTATTAAGATCCAGATTACTATCAAATTTAGTGACGTAATAACCTATGGCCGCCGATACATTAATGCCGAGCTCTTTGGAGTCTTCCTGCAGGTCTTTATCTACGCCGGCCTTTATCTTTTCAGGATCACAGGGACCTATGATAAGAGCAACCATCTCATCGCCCCCGTGCCTAAGGCACAGAGCATCTTCCGGACAATTGTCTTTTAACCTGGTCGCTACAGCCTTTATGGCAGAATCACCTGCCGAGTGGCCGAGGCTATCATTTATCTTCTTAAGGCCGTTTAGATCGGCCATGATGATCGTAGCGTCTTTTCCGGTGTTTTCCGGATTTTCCTTTATATCCTCATACTTGGAGTAGAAGGCAAGCCTTGTATAGAATCCTGTGAGTGCATCGTTCTGATACATTCGCTGGATCTTATCACGGATAAAGAGCTGGTAGCGCATGTTTATATAGCTGCCAAGACCCATGCCGATGGTGCTGGTAAGACTGGAAGTCTTGGAGTAATCGATCATGTCGTATCTTGGGAAGGAGTAGCAAATATAGCCCGGTGATTTGCTCATGTATTCAAGGGCGTTGAATATCAGAGGATATCCCTTTTCTATCAGCTCATCAAGATGTGGCACAACGGTATCCGGATCAAAAGGAGTCACTCTGTCCTCATCTATATATGAGTCATAAATGAGGACTTTATCTGTGGTGTCAGTATCTTCAAGGAAATAGTTAACTTCCTCATTGAGGCAGGCAGCATCAAGAATGATACACATATTATTCGACAGAGGGCTTCGCAGGAAATCCAGGCAGTCCTCAAGAGAGTTACTGCTGATGATCCTGGAAGTGAAATCCTGCATGATATGGATGTCATCCTGGTGATGATAAAATCTGTTGTTAAAGCTGTGGACTGCGGAGATGGCGCTTGGAGCCATGCGCGGACAGCCACAGGATTCATTTGGCAGAAACTCAGGTACAACAGACTGATGCTGCAATCCCTTGCCTGAAAAAGTGTCTTTTACAACCTGTATAACAACCTTGGCAAGCTCTACACTGCTGCATTTGGCAGTGGTAACGCCGGGGGTTGCAAGGGACGCTTCGTCAAGTCCGTCAAAACCTGTGACCATAACTTCTCCGGGAACCATTATCATGTGCGTTGTAAGAACATCACAGACATTGATGGCCATGATGTCGTTGGCGCAGATGATGGCATCCGGAAGC
>JAGBMP010000060.1 GCA_017634825.1 Butyrivibrio sp. | reverse complement strand
GCTCTCCAACGTAAAGTTCTGCTCTTGGCATTTATGTTTACCTCCATGAAGGATTCATTTTGTAAAAGTCAGTCCTTAAGAGCCCTCATAGAGTTAAGTATTGCTATTACCGCTACTCCCACATCTCCGAATACTGCAAGCCACATGGTGGTAAGACCAAGTGCTCCCAGGATCAGGATGATCAGCTTAACCGAAAGCGCAAAGACTATGTTTTCTTTTACAATCCTTATGGTCTTGCGCGCGATCTTCATAACAGCTGAAATCTTGCTGATATCATCATCCATGATGACTATGTCTGCTGCCTCAATAGCAGCATCAGATCCCATGGATCCCATGGCGATTCCAACGTCTGCTCTCATAAGTACAGGAGCGTCGTTGATTCCGTCGCCTACAAACGCAAGCCTGTTACCATTATCGCCTTTTGAGAGCATTTTTTCAACTGCGCTGACCTTGTCTGCAGGAAGAAGTCCTGCCCTCACATCATTTATGCCAACCTGATCAGCTACATGTCTTGCTATAGCCTCATTATCGCCGGTGAGCATGACTGCTCTCTTAACTCCAAGGTCGTACAGGGCTGAGATTCCCTCTTTTACCCCTTCCTTGATCGCATCGGCGATCACGATACTTCCGGCATAGACACCGTCGTAAGATACGTAAACAACTGTGCCTGCTGCCTCATCCAAAAGACCTATGGAAGCCGGAACTTTGATGAGCTTATCATTGCCCACCAGAAGCTCTTTTCCGTCAAGCACGGTCCTGATACCGTTACCTGCGATCTCCTTGGTCTGGGACTCATCTATGTATGAGCTGTCAGGCTTATTGCCGTCGTTTCTCTCCATGTAGCAGGAGAGGATTGATCTTGCGATGGGATGATTTGAATACATTTCGCCGTAAGCTGCCAGGGACAGAAGCTGATCTTCTGTTATATCACCGGAAGTTGAAGGAACTATCTCAGATACCTTAAACTCGCCCTTTGTGATGGTTCCTGTCTTATCAAATACGACTGTGTCGACCTTCGAAGCTGCCTCAAGGAAGTTGCTGCCCTTAACAAGGACACCCTTCTTGGAGGATGCTCCGATTCCTCCAAAGAACCCAAGAGGAACTGAGATAACAAGAGCACAGGGACATGAAACAATAAGGAAAATGCACGCTCTTCTGATACTGTCAGAAAGAGAGAGCTGTCCGATGATAGGAGGGATCACTGCAAGAAGTACTGCTCCGATGGTAACAACAGGAGTGTAATATCTTGCAAATCTTGTGATGAAGTTCTCCATTCTGGACTTCTTGTTGCTGGCATTCTCAACCAGGTCAAGGATCCTTGCAACGGTTGAATCCTCGTAAGCCTTATCTACTCTTACCTTAAGGATTCCCTCGCCGTTTACGCATCCGCTTATGACTGCGTCGCCTTCTGCTGCCCTTCTGGGAACAGACTCACCTGTAAGGGCTGCCGTATCAAGGAAGGACTCTCCCTCTACAACGGTTCCGTCTACCGGGATCTTCTCTCCAGCTCTTACAAGGATGATGTCGCCAACACTGACTTCCTCAGGATCAACCTCAGTTGTTGAGCCGTCCTCATTAACTATGTTTGCATACTCGGGTGCAATGCTCATAAGGTCTGTAATGGACTGTCTTGACTTACCAACAGCGTAGCTCTGGAAGAGCTCACCCACCTGGTAAAAGAGCATTACTGCCAGTGCCTCGGAGTACTCTCCGATTCCAAATGCACCGAAGGTAGCTATCATCATCAGGAAGTTCTCGTCAAAAACCTGTCCGTGGCTGATATTGATAATAGCCTTTCTCACTACATCGTAGCCGATGATTCCATAAGGAACGAGATAGATTATCAGCTTGACAAACCATGGGAGCGGATCCATGATACCGAGCTTGTCCAGTACCAGAAGGATCACGAACATGGCGAGTACTGCCAGTATTCTGTTACGGGTCTTTTTTTGTTTCTTGGTCATAAATTACCTCTATACTCCGTGATATACGCCTTGCTTCACCATGCAAGCACAATATTATTTGACTTTGAATCCCTATATCACTCAATTTCGCAATCCGGCTCAACCTTTTTGCATGCCTTAACAGCAGCATCAAATACCTTGTCAAAAACATCATCAGCAGCCTCTAATGTAAACTTCTGAGTCATGAAATTAACTCTTGCGCTTACAACACCCTCGATCTTCTTAACTGCATCCTCCATCTTGGCTGCACAGTTTGCACAGTCTACCTCACACTTAAATGTTTTCTTCATAATATCCACCTTTCTGCCCTCTTAGAGCTCATAATTTACTCTTCAATATGATTGATACCCTGGTCTATGATGGTCCTTACATGGTCATCTGCCAGGAAATATATTATCTGTTTGCCTTCTCTTCTGTTTCCGACGAGCTTGCTCTGCTTAAGGATCTTGAGCTGATGGGATATGGCCGACTGGGTCATATTAAGGCTCTCCGCTATATCGCAGACACACATCTCCTCTTCAAACAAGGCAAAGAGAATTCGGATCCTTGTGGAGTCGCCGAAGACCTTGAACAGTTCTGCCAGATCGTAAAGCTCATCATCATCGGGCATCTCTCTGTGGACCTTCAGCACCACATCTGCGTGCTTGTGCACTACATCGCAATGTTCTACATCATTGAGTGACATATCGATTTCCTTTCGTTTCATTTAAACATATGAATAATTGTTCATATGTTGAATATAAAACAAGTGAATGCATATGTCAATACACATTCACTTATTTTTTTATCATTTAATTGTGATCACTGTTTGCTGCCGGCTTCTGCCGCTTCCACAGTCTTTCTCATATATCTGATAACATCTGCCGGATATTCTCCCACTGCAGTTTCTCCGGTCACCATGACAGATGCTGCCCCGTCCAGTACTGCATTGTAGATATCACTTACTTCTGCTCTGGTCGGAACCTTGCTGTGCTCCATGGATGAGAGCATCTGAGTCACAACCATGAAAGGCTTGTGCGCTTTACTGCATCTTGCTGCTATGTCCTTCTGAACTCCCGGAAGGGTCCAAAGCGGAACAGCATTTCCAAGGTCTCCCCTTGCTATGATCATCTCGTCGGCTACTTCAAAAAAGCTCTCGAGGTTATCTACACCTTTTGTATTCTCAATCTTGGCATAGATCTTAATGCTTTTTCCGCCGTTATCATCAAGAACGCTTCGCAGCATCTTAAGATCGTCTGCGCTTCTTACGAAGGGCTGCATTACTCCAAAGATACCTGACTTGCACGCAAGTCTTATGTTCTCGATATCACTGTCTGTCAGCGCAGGCAAGTCAACGGATTTACCTGTTATTGCTATGCTCTTTCTGCCATTTAAGATTCCGCCTCTTATGATACGGGCTTTGGCGAAGCTGCTTCCTGCCTCAATTATGGTTGCTGCGATCTTGCCGTCATCAAGAAGGATTTCATCATTAACTTCAAGGGCTTCAAGAATTCTTTTATCAAGTGTTACTGCCTTAGCGCCCGGCTGCGTGTTCGCTTTGCCCGGATGTGCATCCGTCTTGCCCGGATACGTGTCCGTTTTGTCCGGAACTGTAGGCTCAAGTACAAGCTCATCGCCCTCATTGAGGCTTATTGGCGCATCCAGCTTCCCGATCCTAAGTTCAGGCCCCTGCATATCTATCAGGATCTTGGGAACAATCCCGCTTTTTGCTGCAGCTCTTTTAACCTTATCTAAGTCCTCAAGGCAGTCCTTAAGCATGACATGCGATAAATTGATTCTGATGCCTGTCATTCCTTCAGCAAACATCGAAGATAGCACTTGCTCATCTCTGCAACTTGGTCCCAGTGTTCCAAACACATCTATCATATTTAAAATCCTTTCATCAGGTCGAAAAGGCTTATCTGGTTGGAATCCGGGATGTCACCGAGAAGTCCCATGTCTGACATCTTGTCGATTACAGTCTGAGGGCACTTGGTCCTCTGGCGGAAGTCGTCCTTGGAGAGGAACGGACCGTCCTTGGCTGCCTCAACGATCTGATCGGCAGCCTTCTCACCCATACCGTCGATACTGGTAAGAGCGGGCATGATCTTGTCGCCGATAACCTGGAATTCTCTGGACTTAACCTTGAAGATGTCGATAGGCATAAACTCAATGCCTCTTTCGTACATCTCCTCGACCAGTCTCATATCTCCGTACTCAGCCTGCTGAGCGTTTGTAAGTTCATCCTTACGGTTTAAGTAATCCTTCATAATACTGTGAAGATGATTCTCGCCCTGGCACATGTGCTCGTAGTTAAAGGCCTTGGCTCTTATTGAGAACCACGCTGCATAGAAGGCCTGTGGCATATAAACCTTAAAGTATGCGATTCTCCAGGCCATCATAACGTAAGCTGCCGCATGGGCCTTGGGGAACATGTACTTGATCTTCTCGCAGGACCAGATATACCAGTCCGGAACGCCGTGGTCTATCATGTCTTTCTTCCAGTCAGGCCAGTTCTTCTCTTTGCCGCCGGCTACCTTACCTTTTCGAACAGCTTCCATGATCTTGAAGGATTCAGACTTATCAAGTCCCTTCTGGATAAGGTAGATCATGATATCGTCACGACAGCAGATACAGGTATCGATGGTTGCCTTGCCCTCCTGGATAAGGGTCTGGGCGTTACCGAGCCAAACGTCGGTACCGTGGGAAAGACCTGAAATCCTTATAAGGTGGGACAAAGACTTTGGCTGAGCATCGATAACCATCTGCATGGCAAAGTCCGTACCAAACTCGGGAAGTCCAAGGCATCCGAGCTTTGTTCCGCCAATCTGCTCCGGCTCAATGCCAAGGGCAGTTGTATTCATGAAAAGACTCATTACCTTCTTGTCATCCAGTGGCACAGTCTTGGGATCCATACCCGTGCAGTCCTGCAAAAACCTTATCATGGTAGGATCATCGTGTCCCAGAATATCGAGCTTTAGAAGGTTGTGGTCGATGGAGTGGTAATCGTAATGTGTTGTAATTGTAGCTGTGGTCATATCGTTGGCAGGGTGCTGAACAGGACAGAATGAATTGATGTCCTCTCCAACCGGAAGAACTATGATTCCTCCCGGATGCTGACCTGTACCACGTCTTATACCGGTACAGCCCTGAACGATTCTGTTTATCTCACTCTTTCTCTTACTTACTCCGATTCCGTCAAAGTACTTCTTAACAAAACCGTAAGCCGTCTTATCAGCAAGAGAAGCTATGGTTCCGGCTCTGAAGGTCTGTCCGTAACCAAAGATAACCTCTGTATATTTGTGGGCCTTGGACTGATACTCTCCGGAGAAGTTAAGGTCAATATCAGGCTCCTTGTCACCCTTAAATCCAAGGAAGGTCTCGAAAGGAATATCAAAGCCGTCCTTGTTCATCTTGGTTCCACACTTAGGGCACATCTTATCAGGCATATCACAGCCCGAGTTTCCAGCGTAGGCCTTAACCTCCTCAGAGTCAAAGTCCGAATATTTGCAGTTAGGACAAACATAGTGAGGACTCAGGGAGTTAACCTCCGTGATTCCCGAAGTAAAGGCAACGAAGGACGATCCGACGGATCCTCTTGAACCTACCAGGTATCCGTCCTCGTTGGATTTCCAAACCAGCTTCTGAGCGATGATATACATAACCGCGAAACCGTTCTTGATGATGGAATTAAGCTCCCTTTCAAGTCTCTCTTTAACGATCTCCGGAAGCTCTTCTCCGTAGATCTCATGGGCCTTGTCATAGCAGATCTTGGTCAGGATTTCATCACTGTTCTCGATGACAGGCGCACACTTATCGGGACGGACCGGTGATATAGAATCGCACATATCCAGGATCTTTCTGGTGTTGTCGATGACGATCTCTTTTGCCTTCTCACCACCGAGATAGTCAAATTCAGCCATCATCTCATCTGTGGTCCTGAGATAAAGAGGTGCCGGCTCCTCATCATTCATACCCTTTCCGGACATGATGATGGTCCTGTAAATCTCATCCTCAGGATTTAAGAAGTGCGCATCACAGGTTGCGACAACAGGTTTATTCCACTGTTCTCCCAGCCTTACGATCTCCTTGTTGATCTCCCTGATATCATCATCGCTGTTGATATCCTCATACCTCTCGGAATCAACCATGAAATGATTGTTGCCCACAGGCTGGATCTCCAGATAATCATAGAAGCTCACAAGCCTTGCGATCTCCTCAGGAGGTCTTCCCTCAACAACTGCTCCGTAGAGTTCTCCCGCACAGCAGGCACTGCCGATAATAAGCCCCTCTCTGTACTTGATGAGTTCGCTCTTTGGAATAAGCGGAAATCTTCTGAAATAATCAATATGTGATTTGCTGACAAGGGTATAGAGATTAACCCTGCCCAGCGTATTCTTGGCAAGAATAATGCAGTGATTGGGGCGAAGGTGCCTTATCATCTCAGGCGTTGGCTTTCCGAGGATATTGACCTGAGTAAGGTCCTCTGCTCCCTGCTCCTTGAGCATCGGTACAAACTTATTGAAAATAAGCGCAGTACACTCAGCATCATCAACAGCTCTGTGGTGATGGCCCAGCACGATATTCAAAGTCTTGGCAACTGCATCCAGCGTATGCTTGGCCTGCAGTGGGAAGAAATATCTTGAGAGCCAAAGCGTATCAACGGTGGTGTAATCCGCATCAATACCGAGTTCCTCGCAGTTCTGATTTATAAAGCTTATGTCAAAAGAGACATTGTGTCCCACCAGTACCGCTCCCTCGCAGAACTCTACGAACTTCGGGATGATAACTTCCCTCGTTGGCGCACCTATTACCATATCGTCGGTGATGCTGGTGAGCTTCTCGATCCTGTAAGGAATAGGAACCTGTGGATTGATAAACTCCGAGAATCTGTCTACAATCTCTCCGTTTCTGATCTTAACGGCGCCGATCTCGATGATCTTGTTCTTGATGGGTGAAAAGCCCGTTGTCTCGATATCAAATACAACAAAGGTGGTATCGTCAAGCTTCTGACCCTTGTCACCAACCACTATCTCCTTAAGGTCATCAACAACATAAGCCTCAACGCCCAGAATGAGTTTAAAGAAATCCTGCCTGTCGATAGGGGGCTCTCCTGCCTCTTTTCTGCGGGATTTCTCATCCTTATAAAGATCCTCCCACACGTGGTTGGCATCGGTAAGAGACTGAACAACGCCGTGGTCTGTGATGGCAATACCCGGCATTCCCCATTTATAGGCCTGCTTTACAATGTCTTTTACCTCGGAAACTCCGTCCATATCACTCATCTTGGTATGGCAGTGGAGCTCCACTCTCTTCACATCAGCGTTGTCAACTCTCTTGACTGTAAAGTCAGGGATCTTCTTGACGCCGACAACGGACTGAATAGAGAGCTCGTGGTCAAATCTGTCAATTGCAGCAATTCCTTTGATCTTAACAAAAGCACCCATCTTGATGCTCTTTGTTATATCGGGCACATCTGCTGTATTAACGAACATCTTGACTGCGATGGAATCTGTAAAGTCAGTCACAGCAAAGATGAGAATGGTCTTGTCATTTCTGATGTCTCTCTGATCCCATTCGATGATCTTGCCGTGAATGGTGACTTCACCCAGCTCGCCCATAAGATCAACAAGCTTCATAGCCTCATCATCGAAGTCTCTTCCAAAGAGAACATCAGGATTATCGGACCTTTTGTAGCTTCCGCCGAAATCTCTTTTGCCAAAGGATTTCTTCTCGCCATCTTTGGGTGCAAAAGAGGATGCCTTGCCCTCGACCTTGGAAGGGCTGCTTTGCTTGGCTGTTTCAGAAGCTTTTGCTTCCTTGGCCGCTTCTTTGGCAGCTTCCTTCTCTGCCTCCTTCTCCTCCATAGCCTCAAGCTTTTTGACCATCTTGGCTGACTCTTCGGAGTAATCGGGCTCTTTATCGTCTTTTTCAACTTCTACAAATTCGGGTGAAAGAACTACAGAAAGGCCACACCTTTCGTTGAATATCTTGGACAGTACACGAATCAGGTCAGGTGCCTTCTTCTTGCCGACAACGCTGTCCTCAAGCTGCATTATGACATTGTCCTGGTCGGGGTACAAAAAAGAAGCCGAGCGAAACAGACTATACTCCATATGGTCATAGTCTTTAAGCTCGAGCTCAATGCTCTCTCTGTATATATCAAGAAGATTCTCAGGCGTGTACTGTGCCGAAAGAGAAAACTTCTCGTATATCTTGATGGTTATATCCTGATCACCAAACAACTGCTTCTTGATGCTGTTCTCGGTCTTTATGATATCTGCCTTGTCAATGAGCTCGTTGCTGGCTATATAAATCCTGATAAAATCCTGTTTCCTGGTGGTGGAAACCTTTACAACTTCAGTCTGCCCCATGATGTCGCCGGTGTGTTCATCCAGCTTGAGGGCAGGAAATACTTCAAAAAAACTCTTCCCCATAAAAATCTTTACCCAGCCCAATTGTCCAGCTCTTCTTTTAGCGTAGCCAGTAACTGGTCTTCCTTAACCTTCTTAACTACTTCTCCGTTCTTGATAAGCAGGCCTTCTCCCACGCCGCCTGCTATTCCGATGTCTGCCTCCTTGGCTTCTCCGGGGCCGTTTACTGCGCAGCCCATAACTGCAACCTTGATATCAAGATCGTATTTCTGAACCATGGTCTCAACCGCGTTTGCAAGGCCGATGAGATCGATCTTGGTTCTGCCACAGGTAGGACATGATACAACCTCGATTCCTCCGCTTCTCATTCCGAGAGTCTTAAGGATCATCTTGGCTGTCTTGATCTCCTCCACAGGGTCCCCTGAGAGTGAAACTCTGATGGTATCACCGATGCCCTCATTTAAGATGATGCCAAGTCCGATGGATGACTTGATGTTTCCGCCATAGACCGTTCCTGCCTCTGTGATGCCCACATGAAGCGGATACTGACATTTTTCTGCCAGAAGCTCATGAGCTTTAACACAGAGCATAACGTTTGAAGACTTGATGCTGACTACCATGTTGTCATATCCAAGGTCCTCAATGATGCCGATCTTATCAAGGGCTGATTCAACAAGGCCCTCTGCTGTAACACCGCCGTATTTCTCCACAAGGTCTTTTTCCAAAGAGCCACTGTTAACGCCGACTCTGATTGGAATATTCCTCTCCTTGGCGCAGGATACAACAGAAGCTATCCTGTCCCTTCCACCGATGTTACCGGGGTTGATCCTGATCTTGTCAGCACCGTTCTCCATGGCAGCAATGGCCATCTTATAGTCAAAATGAATGTCTGCAACAATAGGAATATGAATCTGCTTCTTGATCTCCGAAAGAGCCTTGGCAGCCTCCATTGTAGGTACGGTGCTTCTTATGATCTCGCATCCGGCTTCCTCTAATCTCTTTATCTGAGCAACTGTCGCCTCCACGTCCTCTGTCCTTGTGTTGGTCATGGACTGGATGAGGATAGGATTACCGCCGCCTATTACTCTGTCGCCAATATGAATAACCTTAGTATTATCTCTATATGCCATGGAAATTACCTCGTAAACTTTGTAATGTCATTGAACAGTACAAATACCATAAGCGCCAAAAGCGCCACCATTCCTATCATGTGAACGAAGCCTTCCTTCTCAGGAGGAACAGGCTTACCAACAATGACTTCGATGAACTGGAATACCAGCCTTCCTCCGTCAAGAGCAGGAATCGGCAAAAGATTCATAACTCCCAGATTCACCGACAGAAGCACCGTCAGTGACAGCATTGTAAGGATGACTGCAGAGATTCCGTAGGGCTTGACCTCCTCGTAGGTATCATCCACCATCTTCACCATGCCCACAGGCCCCGAAACATCGTCCTTGGAAAGCTTGCCCTTAACCAGAAGTGCCAGACTCCTGTAGGTGGTCTTGAAGTAGTATCTTACCTCGTACCAGGCGTACTTAAGAGCAGCCGGTCCCTCTATCTTGCCATACTCACCAAGATAGATTCCCATGTAGTAGCGGCCTTCATCTTCACTATACTTGGGTAAAAGAGTGGTCACGTATCTCTGACCGTCTCTCTCATACACGATGTCCATAGGACTTCCTTCAGCGAACTGTGAGATCATGGTCACCTCACCTGCCATGTAAACCTTCTCTCCGTCTACGCTGATGATCTTATCTCCCGGAAGCATTCCTGCCTCAGCTGCGGCGGACTCATCCGTCATCTTGTTGATAACCGGGAAGTTCCAGGCTGAAAAGCTTACAAGAACCACTGCCAGGATATATGCGATTATAAAGTTTGCAAAAGGTCCTGCGAAAAGAGTAGCTATCCTCCTCCACACAGGCGCATTCAAAAAGGAATGCTCGTCATACCCCTCCTTCTCCTCAGCCACAGGATCCATGCCGTCAAATACGCATGCACCTCCGATCGGAAGGAGCTTGATACTGTAGAGAGTCTCTCCTTTTTGCTTTTTCCAGATAGTCGGTCCCATTCCGATAAAGAACTCATTGACCCTTATACCGCCTGACTTGGCGATGATAAAGTGCCCGAATTCATGGGATGTTACCAGCACTCCGAATATGATAAAGAAAATTAAAACACTTACTAACATCAGATGTTGTACTTCTTTCCGAGGAAGTCATAGGTTTCCTGCTCAGCTGCAAGAATAGCAGCAACATCAGGGTTGTCCACCTTATTATGATGGCTCATGGCCTCCTCTATCATGCTGTAGATCTCAAGATATTTAATATCGCCCTTTAAAAATCTCTTAACCGCCATCTCGTTGGCAGCGTTGAAAACTGTGGGCATGCTTCCGCCGATACGGGCAGAATCATAGGCAAGCTTAAGTCCTCTGAAGGTGTCTGTATCAGGCTTTTCAAAGGTCAGGGAGTGAAGCTCAAACAAATCGAGCCTCTTTTCCTGCATAGGTCTTCTGTCCGGGTAGAAAAGAGCGTACTGAATAGGCAGCTTCATATCCGGCACGCCGAGCTGAGCTATAACTGCACCGTCCACAAACTGAACCGCGCTGTGAACAATGCTCTGCGGATGAACAACTACCTGAATATCATCAAGTGATACTCCAAATAGCCACTTTGCTTCCATAACTTCAAGGCCCTTATTTACAAGGGATGAAGAGTCGATGGTAACCTTGGGTCCCATGTCCCAATTGGGGTGCTTAAGGGCATCTGCTGCCGTCATGTTCTCAAGCTCCTGCCTTTTCTTTCCCCTGAAAGGTCCGCCGCTGGCTGTCAAAAGAATCTTTTCAACCTTGTCCCTTGGCTCGCCGTTTAAGGACTGGAAAATTGCGCTGTGCTCTGAATCCACAGGCAGTATCTGTACATTCTTTTCCTTAGCCAGAGGCATGATGATATGTCCTGCGCATACAAGGGTCTCCTTGTTGGCAAGAGCAATGTCTTTTCCGCACTCGATTGCCCTGATGGTGGGCCTTATGCCGATCATACCCACAACAGCAGTCAGGACGGTATCTGCCTCAGGGACGGAAACTATTTCAAGAAGTCCGTCCATGCCGGCCATTACCTTGATACCGGTATCCGATATTCTCTCCTGAAGCTCTTTTGCTGCAGTTTCATCAAACATGCAGACATACTTCGGCTTAAACTCACGAACCTGTTTTTCAACCTTATCAACACTCTTTAGAGCCGCGATTCCCACAACCTCAAGCTCTGAAGAGTTATTTCTTACAACGTCGAGAGTCTGAGTTCCTATGGATCCCGTGGACCCAAGTAAAACTATTTTTCTCATTCTTACTTCCTTATAATCTTAATCTTCTTAACACTTTTCTATGGCATCAAGTATATCCTGATTGTCATAAGGCTTGGTAATAAATGCCGCAGCGCCATACTCCATGGCCAGTTCTTTCTTTTCTATCTGACCGGCTGCTGTGATCAGTATCACCTTGGCATCCGGATCATAGTCCCTGATCATCTTAAGGGCATCCATACCATTCATCTCAGGCATAGTGATATCCATGGTAACCACATCCGGAGAAAGCTTTTTATAGAGTTCTAATGCTTCCTTGCCATTAATCGCCTGTGAAGCCACGGTATATCCACTGCTCTCGATGAGCTTTGCCAGCATCTTACGTGAAACAACGGAATCATCAACGATCAGTACACTCTTCATCAGTACACCTCCATCTGCTCCTCAAAGTCACCCCACAAGAGGCAACAAAACTACCGCAAGAAAATAAATACAGGGTATCACAAAAATAACGCTGTCAAACCGGTCCATTATTCCGCCGTGTCCCGGTATCAGAGCTCCATAGTCCTTAATGTTGTGATCTCGCTTGATACCGGATGCAAGAAGGTCTCCGATCTGAGATATAATGCTGCCCACAAAGCAGATTATCATCAGTCCCCATACAGTATCCGGTGAATGAGTCTCCTTAAGATAAATGATATATCCTATGACGCCTCCCACTATGACAGAGCCAAGGATCCCTCCGATAGCACCCTCGATGGTCTTCTTGGGTGATAACACCGGCGCCATCTTGTGCTTTCCAAAGGCTCTTCCGGCAAAGTAAGCACAGGTGTCGCAAACCCAGGCTATAAACGGTACCCAGGCAAAGTATGCCCCAAGATGCCTGATCCTCAATAAGTAGACAAAAGACATATTGACGGGGGCGTAAATAAAGCAGAAAAAGCAAAAGATTGCCTGGGATGACTTAAACCTGGGGAAAGTTACCACATAGCATACCATGATAAGGAAAAAGGCAAACATTATGGAAAAAATGTAGTACCTGTAGTCCTTGATCAGCATCATCTGGATGTAGTGAACCAGGATTGATGCGTATCCGCAGGCTTCAAGCATATTCATCTTTTGTCCGCTTTCATGAACTCCAAGGGCTCTCGTAAGTTCAAAAAAAGCTATAAGTGACACTATCAAAAGTGCTGCCGAGAGTACGTACCCTCCCGGGATAAGTACTGCCGCCAGCACAATACCAATTACAATTCCGCTGATAACTCTAGTCTTCAAGATTCCTTCAGTCCTCCAAACTTACGGTTTCTGCCGGCATAGGCTTCTACCGCCTTTTCAAGCTCAGCCTTATCAAAATCAGGCCATGCTACGGGAGTAAAGTAGAACTCCGTATATGCACACTGCCAGAGCAGGTAATTGGAAATTCTCTGCTCATTGCAGGTCCTGATAAGAAGGTCCGGATCCGGAAGGAAGTTGGTATCTAAATTATCTGCAATATCCTTCTCTGTAATATCCTCAGCACGCAGCTCTCCGGCCTCTACTTTCGCAGCAACCTTTCTGACCGCCCTTGTGATCTCATCCCTGCTGCCATAATTGATGGCAATGGTAAAGGTCAGTCCCGTGTTGCCTGCAGTGGTATCCTCAAGCTCTTTTATAGCTGCCTGGATGTCATCAGAAAGCTTGCTTCTTTCGCCGATGACCCTGCATCTGACATTGTTCTTCATTGACTTCTTTATACTGGTCTTAAGATAATTACGCAAAATCGTCATGAGGGCAGAAACCTCTGCCTCAGGACGATTCCAGTTCTCTGTCGAGAATGCATAAACTGTAAGATACTTGATGCCAAGATCTCTGGCATCCACTAAGATATCTTCTACAGCCTTAGCGCCCTGCATATGTCCATAATTTCTTGGCATGCCCTTCTGCTTGGCCCATCTTCCGTTGCCATCCAGAATGATAGCTACATGTGCAGGAATATTAAGATTTTCTTCCATAACTTCACCACTAATG
>JAGBMP010000008.1 GCA_017634825.1 Butyrivibrio sp. | reverse complement strand
TGATCAAGATCTTCTTCCTTGATCTTCTCGTTCTTCTCAGGAATTCCAACGTCCTTGGAGAGCTGCTTAACAGCATTGATAGCTGCATCGCGGTACTCTTCCTGGCTCATCTCGTCAACACCCTTAACTCCGAGAACTCTTGCTATCTCTCTGTACTTCTCACCTGTGTAATCGCGGTTGAATTCCATTGAGATTGGAAGGAACATAGCGCATGCAACTCCGTGAGGTGTGTCATAGTATGCTGAAAGAGTATGTGCCATAGCGTGGTCGATTCCAAGACCTACGTTTGAGAAGCCCATTCCTGCGATGTACTGAGCCATAGCCATTCCTTTTCTTCCCTCAGGCTTGTTCTCAACTGCATCACGAAGGTTAGCTCCGATGAGCTTGATTGCCTCTAAGTGGAACATATCTGTAAGCTCCCATGCTCCTCTTGTTGTGTATCCTTCGATTGCATGTGTCAGTGCATCCATACCCGTTGAAGCTGTGAGTCCCTTAGGCATTGAGCTCATCATATCAGGATCAACGATAGCAACTTCAGGGATATCGTTGGTGTCTACGCAAACGAATTTACGCTTCTTCTCTACATCTGTGATAACGTAGTTGATGGTAACCTCTGCTGCTGTTCCGGCTGTTGTTGGAACTGCGATTGTAGGAACCGCATGGTTCTTGGTGGGAGCAACTCCCTCAAGACTTCTTACATCCTCAAACTCAGGGTTTGTGATGATGATGCCAATGGCCTTGGCTGTATCCATTGAGGATCCGCCTCCGATGGTGATGATGGAATCCGCACCGCACTCCTTAAATGCCTTAACACCACTCTGAACATTCTCAATTGTGGGATTGGGTTTGATGTTTGAGTAAATTGTGTAAGGAATCTTAGCCTCGTCCAGAAGATCTGTAACCTTAGCTGTTACCCCAAACTTAATAAGGTCAGGATCTGAAGCAACAAATACATGCTTAAATCCTTTCTGCTGAGCAATTCCTACTATCTCCTTGATTGCCCCTGCTCCGTGATAAGACACGGTGTTTAAAACAATACGATCTGCCATTTTGAAACCCTCCTTCTTGTGAATTGTTTTATTTTTGAGTCAAACTGTAACGTCCCCAGTGACTCATTTTTCAAAAAGAAACTTCTCCGGAAGTGTAACCTTAAAGTCCTTAGCAAGATGTCTGAAGTCATCCGGTGTGATAGTCTGTCTCTTTGTTCCTGTCATGGAAAGAGTCTTAACCAGGATCTCTGCGGACTTCTCAACAGTGTGCATAAGTCCGAAGGTGAGATCAAAGTCCTCACCTGCAGCGAACATACCGTGGTGAGCCCAGATTGCTACATCATATTTCTCCATGAGCTTGCTGGTCTCAACTGCGATCTCTCTTCCGCCGGGAACCATCCAGGGCACAACGCCGATTCCGTCAGGGAATACTACAGGACACTCCGTTGCCATCTCCCAAAGCTCTCTTGTGAAAACCTCATCTGTTAACGGCAGCACAAATGTCAGCGCAATTACATTTGTTGTGTGAGCATGATAGATTACCCTGTACTTTCCATCTGTCACGCGCTTTTTAACCTCGTGGTTCATAAGGTGAGACGGAAGCTCTGAGGTAGGCCTTGCGCCGCCCTCAAGTCCCCACATGATACGATAGTTCTCGCCCTTTTCATCGATCTCGATGATCCCAAAGCTCTCAGCGGGCTTGATGATAACGTTCCTGAAAAACTTACCGGATCCCGTAACCATGAAGAACTCGCCTGCAAGATCAGGAACAGTGGTTCCGATCTCCTTCCACTCTCCTTTTGCAAATTCCTCTTTTACCATATCTACTTCTGAAGGCTTCATTCTGTAGGAGAGGTTGCCACCGTTTCTCTCGTGCCATCCCTGCTCCCATCCGTCATTTGCCATGCGGATGAACCCTTTAGTAAACTCTGCGTCTAAAACTTTCATCGTAATACTCATCTCCTATCATTTATCTTTCAAAGTTCATGCTCTCTTTGAGAGGACTTCCTTCTCGTATCTTTCAACTTCTGAAAACCACTTGCCATCTTCAGGAGCGCCGCACCTTCTGCAGTACTCATCCCAGACATCGCCAAAAGGCATAGTCTTAAGCTCTTCCTGGGTGATCATGAGCTTTGTAAACTCTGAATTATCCTGTAATCTCTTAAGCTCTTCATGAGGCATCAGAAGGGCATTTAAAAGAGCTTTCTGAGTGTTCCTGAATCCTGTTGCCCAGGCACCGATCCTGTTGATGGAAGCATCAAAGTAGTCAAGGGCCATAAACACTCTTCCGTCAAGACCGCCACAGCGAACGATCTCCTTGGCGATCTCTTTTGTCTCATCATCAAAGAGCACAACATGGTCTGAATCCCAGCGCACAGGTCTTGTGATGTGGAGTGCGATGTTGGGATAGAAAGACAAAAGAGCAGGGATCTTGTCACTTACAACCTCTGTCGGGTGATAGTGGCCGTTGTCCATAAGCGGGATGCACTTGTCAGAATGTGTTGCGGCAAAAGACAAAGTGAACTCCGCGCTGCCTACTGTATAGGACTCTACGCCGATTCCGAAAACCTTTGACTCAACGCAGGGCTTAACCTTGTTAAAATCAAAGGGTTCAGAGAGAATCTGCTCAATTGAATCCTTGTAGCGGTCTCTTGGGCCTTTTCTGTCAGCAGGAATATCCTTAAATCCATCGCCTGTCCAGATGTTCATGACACAGGTCTCGCCCAGCTCCTCCGCCAAATAATTGGAAATCCTGATGCAGGCCTTTCCGTGCTCGATCCAGAACTTTCTGGTCTCCTCATCGGGAGATGAAAGAGTTAAGGGGTCGCATTTAGGGTGTGAGAAGAATGTGGGATTAAAGTCGCATCCAAGTTTTCTCTCCTTGCAGAAATCCACCCACTTCTTAAAGTGCTTGGGCTCAAGCTTATCTCTGTCTACCCATCCGCCGTTCTCATCGTCAAAGATCGCATAGCTTGCGTGAAGATTCATCTTGGCACGACCGGGAATGAGCTTTAATACCTCATCGATATCAGCCATAAGCTCCTCAGGAGTTCTTGCTCTTCCGGGGTAATTACCTGTTGTCTGGATTCCGCCGGTCAGGGGCTTACTTGGATCTGTATCAAATCCCCTTACATCATCGCCCTGCCAGCAGTGAAGGGCAATCTCAGCCTCCTTTAGTTTCTCGATGGCTTTTTCTGTGTCAACGCCAATTGCAGCATATCTCTCTTTTGCCTGTTCGTAACTCATGTGGTTTTTCCTCCGTAATTTATCTTGTTTGTGTTATTTCAAAACTGTTATAGATAACATCTCTTGCTGCCTTAAGATCAGAGAGCTCTCCCTCTGTGATCATTAAAATGGCAAGATTTCCGATTGCTGTTCCTTCAATTGGTCCGGCATAGACTGTGAGGCCTGTAGCCCTTGCTGTCATCTCGTTGAGGTAGGCATCCTGGCATCCTCCGCCAATGATGTTCACAGAAGTTATGGTTTTTCCTGTGATGGCGGAAATCTCTTTTATGGTGTCCGCATAGCATTTTGCAAGTGAGCGGTAAACACATTGCATGATTTCTCCCACTTTCTCAGGAACCGTCTGACCATGGGCTCTGCAGTGATCCTTAATGGCATCGATCATGCTCTCGGGCGAAAGAAATGCATCATCATTTACATTTATCTCTGCCCCGAAATCCGCACATTCCCCGGCTAAAGCGATCAGATCCGGGAAGCTGTAATTTTTTCCATCCGCATATTTACTCTTTCTGCCCTCGACGTACTCAGTGCCGTTGAGTTCCCGCCTTATGGACTGAATGATCCACAGTCCCATGATGTTCTTTAAAAATCTGTATCTGTACCATGCGCCGCCCTCGTTGGTGAGGTTTTGAAGCCTTGCCTCATCGCACGTTATGGGCTCATTGTTCTCAAGCCCTAAAAGACTCCAGGTTCCGCTTGAAAGATAAACTGATGAGTCATCTCTTGCAGGAACTGCAAGGAAAGCCGAGCCTGTGTCATGGGTTGCGGGAAGGATGACTTTTGCGTCAAACCCTACTTCCTCCTGAATGTCTTTTGCCAGATTGCCGACTAATGTGCCAGGCATTGAAAGCTCCCCAAAGAGTTTCTCAGGAAGTCCCAGTCTTCTGATGATCTCCATGTCCCAGGTCTTATCAGAAGCGTTTACAAGGTTCGATGTGGTGGCGTTGGTGTATTCCTGCCTCTTTACGCCTGTCAGCCTATAGCCCAGATAGTCTGGCATCATAAGTAGTGCATCCGCCTTTTCCAGTATCTTAGGGCTCTCCTTCTTAAGCGCCATCAGCTGGTAAATCGTATTAAAGGGCTGCTTCTGAATCCCGGTCCTCTCATAGAGTTCTTTTTCACTTATAAGGGAAAAGACCTCTTCCTCAATCCCCTCTGTCCGAAGATCCCTGTAGGCAACCGCATCTCCCAGCATATCTCCGTTTTCATCAAGGAGCACGTAGTCAACGCCCCAGGTGTCAATGCCGATAGCTTCGGGAATCATGCCCTGCGCCCTGCAGGCCTTTAGTCCGTCAATGATCCCCGTCCAGAGGTTATCTGTATCCCACACGAGATGCCCGTTTCTTTGAAGCTGACGATTCTCAAATCTGTGCATTTCCTTGAGGTTCATCCGGCCATTTTCAAGCCACCCGATTATGTGGCGTCCGCTGGATGCGCCTATGTCAATTGCAAGAAAACATTTATTCATATCGAAACTCCAATACATTTAGTGTCAACAATGCTATAATATGGGATATATGAGGGATTTTCTAGGACCATATCTCTCCCAAAACAGGACCTTATTTGACATATATTTTCACAGGTGTTTTATGAGAAAAGAACTTATTGAAACCTTGAGCAAAATGACCGAGGAAGAAGAGCGCATCATCAGCGAAAACGGAGCCATTTCCAAAGAGCTTTACACCTCCGAGGATGAGTTTGTCATTGATTCCGCCAAGCTCCTGGAGAAGGGCAAGCTCATTGCCATCCGCCCCCACACCAGGTTTGCGTACTTTCCGGTGCACAGGCACAACTATATTGAGATGCTGGTTATGATAAAGGGAAATTTGACGACTAAGATTGTGGACGGCGATACGCTCTTTTTATCAGAGGGCGACATCCTATTAATGAACCGCCATACCAAACATGAAATCATGCCCTGCAGCAGCGAGGATATTGCGGTAAACATTATAATCCTCCCGGAGTTCTTTTCCAAAAGCGACGTGTCCTATGACCGGGAGAATGTGCTCAGGGACTTCATTATAACTTCCCTCTCTGAGAAAAAAAATCACAGTAACTATCTTCTGTATCACACAAAAGACATGATTGCCGTGGATAATCTGGTCGAGAATCTTATCTGGACGCTCACTTCAGGCCACAGGGGCATGAACCAGATTGTAAATACTACGATGGATCTTTTACTGATGAATCTCTCTGCGCTCTCTTCGGATACGTTAAAAGACATGAGCTCCAAGGGCCAGCAGACCACCATCAGCGCCCTTGAGTACATCGATCACAACTATAAGAGCGGGACTCTGGAGGAGCTTGCATCCGTCACGGGATATTCAACTGCTTACTTAAGCCGCCTTTTAAAGAGCCACACAGGAAGCAATTTCAAACAGCTCCTGCAGACGCGCAAGCTCCAGCAGGCAGCATACTATCTGGAGAACACCACGCTTACCACCGAGAAGATCATTGAGAAGATCGGATATGAGAACAGTGCTTACTTCTATCGCAAGTTCTCTGAGAAATACGGTTGTTCGCCCAGAGATTATCGAAAAAAAGTCAGCGCATTTGGGTAATTTTCCGCATACTTATGCATTTTTTAATACTTTTTTAATATCCAACCCTCTTCTAAAAGGTGTAGTATAAAAAAAATGCTTCTTAAATGAGGAGGAAATTATGAAAGCGAAATTTGTAGTTTTATTAGCAACAGCTACCATGCTTACAATGCTTGCCGGATGCGGAAGCAGCAATACAGGCGCCGCTCCTTCCGGGTCTGAGACCGAAAACATCGAGACTACTGTGGAAGCACCCGTGGCAGAAACAGCTACAGAAGAAAAAGCCGATGAAGGAAGCGAGAAGTACGTAGGAAGCTGGCACGAAGAGATTGCCGGAAGAGGCTCTATAGAGATCAGCTCCATAGGCGATGGCAAATATTCCGTTGAGGCCAACTGGGCAAACAGTGCTTCTGAGATGGCAGCATGGAGTATCACTGCAACATATGACGCTGCATCAGGTGACCTTACATACGACGATGGTTCATATCAGACCCTTGAATTCGATTCGGAAGGTAACGATACTGTGCTCGAAGAAAAGAGCGTTCAGGGTGTCCTTCACTTAAACGATGAAGGCAAAATCGAATGGACAGACAATGCATATGAATCAGATGAGCCTTCTATATTTGTAAAATAAATAATCATTCATTTTCACAAAAGCACAGATAATAGCCAAGCATAGATGCACATCTAAGCCTGGCTATTATTTTATTTGCCAACATGGTCGATTTTTATAAGATTTCGACCGCAAATGAACTAAAGACAACCTTTTGTTGTACTAGAATTAAGATGTAAGAATGGGCTCTGAGAACAAGGTCGGGGATTGTTTTTATTAGCGAGGGCGAATATGAAGGACATGACAAAGGGCAGCATTACAGGTGCCATAATTTCTTTTTCTGTACCAATGCTTATTTCCAGTATCTTTCAGCAGTTGTACTCTCTGGTGGATACCTATATTGTGTCCAGATATCTTGGCCCCGAGGCTCTTGCAGGAGTTGGAGCCACAGGTCTTTTAACATTTCTGATGCTCTGCATAGCGCTTGGAATGGGTGCCGGCGGAGGTCTTATAATTGCCCAGTGCTATGGCAGCAAAAACTATGAAAAGCTCCGCGACACCATCATTTCAACCGGATATATCATGCTGGTTCTGGCAGCGGTAATGTCTTTTGCCGGCTTTGTCTATTCACGAAAATGCCTCATATTCCTGAAGGTACCGGAGAATGTCCTTGACTACTCCGTCACCTATATCCGGATCATCTTTGTTTTCTCAATCGGCACGGTGTTATACAACCTCACATCGTCAATCCTCAGAAGCGTCGGTGATTCCAAAACTCCGCTCTACGCCCTCATTGCAGCATCATTTATCAACATCGGTCTTGACCTTTTCTTTATCCTGGAGCTTAAAATGGGCGTTGCAGGCGCAGCCTACGCAACAGTTATTTCCCAGCTCGTTTCCGGCATCATATGCCTCATCGTCATAATCAGGAAAAGAGCTGAACTTGGCTTTAACGGGAGCGGACGCCTTCTGCCTGATGCCAAAAACTCACTTCTTATTGTGAAAACATCCCTCCCTTCAACCTTTCAGTCATGCCTTATCGCTCTTGGCGGAATCTCGGTGCAGAGGCTCATAAACTCCTTTGGAAGTGATGTAATGGCGGGATACGTGGCAGCAAATAAGGTGGATTCACTGGCCATTCAGGTGATCCTGTCAGTAGGAAATGCCCTGTGTGTCTTCACCGGCCAGAACATGGGAACAGGCAATCTCGACAGAATAAAAACAGCACTGAAAGAGTCACGAATAATCATGTTCTTCAGTGCCGTTATTATCGCTATATGTGCATATGTCTTCAGGTTCAGCATCGTGGGAATTTTCCTGGATGCCGATGCAAATCCTCTTGCCCTTAACACAGGAGCTGAGTACCTCTCGATCGTTGGAGTAGCCTACCTTATCTGTGCCGTAATGCAGAGCTACCAGAACGTCATTAAGGGTGCAGGAGATGTAGGCACCTGCATGGTTGCAGGACTTACCGAGCTTGCAGGCAAGATCATCTTTGCATACATTACCGCTCCTATCCTTGGTCCTCTTGGAATCTGGATCTCAACGCCCTTTTCATGGGCCTGCGGATGCGTAATTCCGGTTGTACGCTACTATTCCGGCAAATGGAAAACCAAGACGCTGGCTTAGTGCTGCTGTTTTACTGAATCTGCCTGCGGAGCTCCTCCGAAAGAGGACTCTCTAAAAGCGCCGGATTCTCCACAAGATTCTTCATAAGTCTGAGGGACCGGGCATAGTAGAAGCCGTCGGAAATTCTTTCATCTATGGTAAATGCCAGATCAAGCTCTTTTATCATGGTGACATTTCCGTTCTGGTCGTGATGAGGCTTGTACTTCTTGGTTCCAACAATAATGAATATGGAATTTGTTCCCCAGTTCATCAGATGATGATATCCAATGTCAAGTCCCAGCGATCCAAGGTTTGTAAGGACCACAGAGCACTGATAGGGGTCAGTTGCTATAACTGAAGACGGCATCCATCCATGTCTGTCAAGGAATCTTGCGATTGCACCGATGATATGCTTACCCGGAAGCTTCATGATGAAATTCATTGCCTCCGTGGACTGATCGTCCTCATTTTTGCAAAGAGCTATCTGCTCTCTCACCTTGCGGCTTATGCTTCCAAGTGTATCATCATCTTCTGCCACGATCCTTGCAAGGGTCTCATCGCCGTCGTCCCTGAACTCCTTTTTTACGGTAAAGGCAGCTGTGATATTATTTCGCTGATACATGGTCTGGTTGGCGATGAAGCGGTTCATCTGCGGTCTGTGGCGCAGAAGTTTCAGTGCCGCCGCGATAACAATATCAAAAATAGCTATTCTCTCGTCAGGGTGCTGTCTGTTGTACTCTTTGATATACTCCTCGGTACCGGTAATATCTATAGCAAGCTTCATATATGCCTCGTTATCGCATCTGTTCGGATACATGAGTGGCATAATATAATGCATAGCGTCGATATTTCGAAGTTTAGTTCCGTCCCGTCTGTCTCCAAATCTTCTCTTTCCCAACTTAAAATTCCTTTCAAATAAAATGAGTTCCAAAAACAGATAAAGAATAATTGCTGCGCAAACATCCACAAAGGAGTGCTGTTTTACAAAACACACCGATATGCATATCATAAGTCCCCATGCTGTTATGAGCGCCTTTTGCCATAGCCTTATATCTTTTTTCAGGATCCAGGCAGAGAGCACAGCAAGGGTATATCCCACATGAAGGGATGGGCACACTCCCGTGGGAGTATCTACAGAATATATAAATCCCATGAGCCTTGTAAGAACATTGTCGTGCTCAAATGCAGCAGGCCTCAGATTCTGAACTGAAGGCCAGAGAATATATGTGATGACAGCTATTATCTGCATCCCCACTATCAGCTTCTGGGCCCTCACAAAGCTCTTTATATCATAAAGGGCAAAAACAAGGAGCGAGAGCACCATGAAGATGTACCAGGACACATAGAAGATAATAAAGTATTCGTTAAAGGGTATCAGGTCATCCAAAAGACAGTGGACCACGTGGCACCTGCTCACCGGGATAAATCTCTCGGTGACAACATACATTATCAGGTATCCCACCCACCCCAGCAAAAGCAGCAGGTGTCTGTATTCATTACTTGTTATATTGGAAATTCTTAGTTTGGTATAATCAACAACCGGTTTCTTCATTACAATCTTTCATTATACGGATAATATTTTCTCGACACATTCGGGTAGGGTACAACCCTGTGCCTGGGCAGTGCATAGGCAATCTCCGAGATACTCTCCTGCAGATAAGTGCATATCCTGTCAGCCTCCTCAGATGAGGGATTCTCAGGACAGTACATGATGGGCTTTCCAAACACCAGCTTTCTAAGGCTGGGACACACGTACATTGGAACGAAAGGAATCGCCTGCCCGTTCTGCCTGTAGTAGTACTTGGCTACATGCACAAAGCCCCTCTGGAACTCATGAACAATATTGTTGTAATCTATGTAATCCTCAGGAAAAATAACTATAGCCGCTCCCTCTTTTAATCTGTCGCAGGAGAGCTGAAAGGTCTTCATGACACGCTTGTCCCTGTAAACAGGCAGTGTGTCTGCATTTGTAAAAATAATCTCTGCAAGGCGCGGGATCATATATGAGAAAAGCCTGAAGAAGGGCCTTAAAAGAGCCGGTTTTTTTGACCAGAAATCCTTGTATGCATAATCTGCAACCTTGTCTTTTTCCATCATTTCAGAAATACACCAGGTGTAATGCTTTCTTGGAAAATAAAGCTCCGCAGTCAAAGGTCCGAATGCCTGGGAGTGGTTTCCCACAATAATCACAGGCCCATCGGGGATATTCTCTGCCCCTTCAATTTGGTATACCGGCATTACAAAGTCCACGATCTTCCTGACAAGACGATATACAAAATGCTTCTTCAATTATTCACCTCCGGGAGGTCATCAATTAATCTCCCAAAGAAAGAGTATACCTTTATCTGAACTTTACGTCAAAGGTGAGATAGTATGGTAAAAGATGACTCACACCAATAAAAAAGCCCCGGGGAATTTAATCCCCAGGACTTTTCAGGCTAAATTAGCCCTAAATTCATCCATCTTCCGATTGCCGTATTCCCTGTAGTCATCCGATAGAAATTTTTTAAGTCCAAGCTCAGCAAATTCGCTCCAGCTCTCAGCTTCGTGCCTTACAAGAATCGGATAAAAATACACTCCGTTCTCCAACGCAGCCTGTAGATCTCCGGGAGCATCTCCGACCATCAGAATATGATCCTCAGCATAGCCCTTGTCTCTGATCATGGAAAGAGCAGCGCTCTTTGATCCCATCTCCTGAGTACAGACGATATCAACCATATCAAGAAGGCCAAACCTCTCCCACTCCGCTCTGACAGCCTCGGGGTTTGCGCTGGAAACCACGGCGATGTCGCACTTGCCATAGACCTCCTCAAATGCCTCTTTCACTCCCTCAAAAGGTTTGATTTCTTCCTTGGGAAGCTCCTCAATCGACGCATTAACACTCTTACTCCAGTTAAGTGCCTTCTCAAATACCGGAGAAACCTCCGTCATCTTGGAAACCGCGTTATTACTTAGTTCCGGCGCATCATCGCTCCAGGTCTTAAGTGCCTTGACGCCCTCAATCGGCCTATAGTTCTCATCCACATACAAAAGACAAAGCGCCAGTCCCTTAAACCTGTTGATCCCTCTTGTCATGGAAAAGAGATTAATCTCATTCCATTTTTCCAGAATCTCTTTTTCCCATTTCTCCAGCCCCCACTCCTTTATCATGCAGGGGCCAAAGCACCTGTAGTGCTTGATATTCATGGTATCCATGGCACATCCGTCCGAGTCGATGCAGACTATATGCTCATGTTTCTTCTTAAAATCCAAACCGGACATAACATATCCTTCTTTCATCAAAGCCTTGTATCCCATCTGTCACACCAGACAAGGTCGTTTGCCTCACCCTTAAATTCAGACTTTCCGGTGAGCTTCTCCACCAACGCCTCGATGTACTCAGGACTTCCGCTATAAGCATTTATGAAAGTCTTCATCATTGGTACATCAAAGAGATGATTGGTGTAATTAAGCGACACGGCAACCGTTGGCACTTCCTTCACAAACCACGGAATCTCTCCGGAATGTGACACCGAGTAGGTAAGCCTTGTGTTATTCTCCTTGGCATAGCCCTTCATGCTGATGACAAACAGCACCAGGTCAGTGTTTTTCTTGAACTCTTCCCTGTTCTCGTGCTCCATCATCTTGAATCTGTTGAACTTTGAAGGACCTTCCATCTCATATTCGTAGTAGTCCTTAGGAGCCCTCACTTCAAATCCGGCCTTCTCAAGCTCTTTTACCAAAAGAGCCTTTGCAGGATCAGGGCCATCGGCCAGCGAAACCGGTGCGCTCTCCACAAAGTACAGCACAACCTTCTTTTTGTCCGCAGGAGTAACCGGCAGGATATGCCTAGTGTCTTTTACCAGCGTGATGCTCTCATCCGCAGCCTTTCTTGCAAGAGCATGATGCTCATCACAGCCCACAACCGCAAGTCCCTCTTTCCCGGGAAAAGACATCTCGTCAAGCCCAAGGTGAGCCTTAAGTCCCAGGATTCTGTGAAGGGCGTCATCAAGCCTCTCTGCGCTGATGGTGCCATCCTCGATTCCCGCTCTCACATACTCGATATCCTCTGCAGGATCATTAAAGAAAAGGATCATGTCACAGCCTGCTGCCACAACCTTCTGCATAGCATTCTTTCTATCAGCAGCTGCTGTAAGTCCCGCCATATGTGTTGCATCGGTAACGATAAGACCGTTAAATCCAAGCTGCCCCCTGAGCAGTCCCTGAAGCAGTTCAGGTGACATAGTAGCAGGCATGATATCTTCATCCTTGATATCAGGATTAAACTTCTTTGTATAAGCTCTCTGAGCAATGTGGCCAACCATGATGCTTGGAAGTCCCGCATCTATGAGCTTTTTGTAGACCATTCCAAAGGACGCATCCCACTCTTCCACAGACAGGTCATTGCATCCCATCACAAGGTGCTGGTCTCTCTCTTCGCTTCCGTCTCCGGGGAAGTGCTTGGCAGCGCAGGCAATTCCTGCCTTTGTCATCTCATCCATGTAGGCAAGTGACCTCTTTGCCACAGCTTCAGGATCATTGCCAAAGCCTCTGGTATTAACAATGGTATTTCTCCAGTTAGATACCACATCGCACACCGGCGCAAAGCTCCAGTTACAGCCGACAGCCTTGGCCTCTGCTGCGCCGACCTTTGCCATATCTCTTACAGTATCAAGGGTTTTGCTCGCTCCGCAGGCAGCACCTGTTGCCACAAATGTTCCCTCGCCCACAGCGCCGTTTCCTCCTGCCTCGCAGTTAGCTGCGATGAGCACAGGGACCTTACTCTTTTCCTGGAAGAATCTGTTCTGCTCATAGACCTCCTCCAGCGTTCCTCCCTGCCAGCGAACACCGCCGATATGATACTTGTTTACAAGCTCATCAAGGGTCTTCTCATCTCGTCTGAGTGTGAGGTTAATAAAGAGCTGACCGATCTTCTCATCCATGGTCATGTTCCTGATCGTATCCTCAACCCACTTAATTTTCTTATCATCAAGATTAAAAGGCTTTGCCTTAAGATCTACCATTATTTCACCGTTCTTTCTTAGTTTTTATATCCGAAATCCGGAATATTTGTCCATCTGTGTTTGAAGTAATGTGCAGCCAGCTTAGGCTTACGGTCTCTGGTGAAAAGACCTTTCTTATTGCCCTGAACTCTCACGATGCTCTGGCTTGTTGCAAAGTCCGCAAAGTTCCAGACATGCTCGCCCACAACAAAATCATTCTCATCAAAGACTGCATTGTTCATCTTGTAATACTCAACCTGATACTCCTCGGTAAACATGACCGGTGTTGTATCGTGAAGCCCCATTACCGTATCAGCTCCGTACTCGGTAAACATAAGTGGTTTGCCAAGCTCTTTCCACTGTTCAAGTTCTTTTCTGAGAGCTTTCTCGGAAGCCTCAAGGTCAGGGCCTGCATAGTACCAGCCATAGTATCTGTTTAGGCAGATAACATCGGAAAGCTTTGCTGAGATATCTCTGTCAGGTCCGCCTGCCATCTGCACGCTGGTGAGGGTACAAGGTCTTTTCTCAGGATCAAGCTCTTTTGCCAGCTTATAGAGAGGCTCGAAATACTCGTAAGCACCCTCGGAATAGGAATCCGGCTCGTTTGCTATATTCCACATAACTACGCATGCGTAGTTCTTATCTCTGCTTATCAGGTCGCGGATAACATCCTTGTGATGTTCAAAGGTCTTTACACCATGTTCCTTGTCATAGGTTCCAACCTTCTGTCCGCCAAAGTTAGCACCGCCACCGAAGTCGAAATTGATGCCAACGGCAGTGGTCTCATCTATAACTACAAAACCTTCTCTGTCTGCGATGCGCATCATCTCTTCACTGTATGGATAATGGCTGCATCTGAAGCTGTTTGCCCCCTGCCACTTCATTAGGGAGACATCCTTGATGTACATTGGAATGTTGATTCCACGGCCGCTAGGGAAGGTATCCTCGTGCTTGCCATAGCCCTTGAAATAGAAGGGCTTTCCGTTGATGAGGAACTGCTTGCCCTTTACTTCTACAGTCCTGAAGCCGTAAGGAAGCACGTAAACATCCTCTCCGTAAGTGACCTTTATGTTATAGAGATATGCATTAAGTGGCTGCCAGAGGTGAACGTTTTTAATATCGATCTTTCCCTTTGCGCCGTCGCACTCGCCGACCTTTGCTCCTGCCTCATCATAGATCTCAACAAGGCATTTTTCTGCATCTCCCTCTGTCTCCACCTCGTAGGAGAGCTCTGCGTTTTCGCCCTCTATCTTGGGCAAAAGAGATATGTCTTTAATGTAGCTTGTAGGAGTGGTATAGATGCGCACAGGTCTTGTGATTCCGCAGTAGTTGAAGAAATCAAAGTTTGGATTGTTGGTCTTCTTTCTCTCACCGTCTGCAAGTGAAGCCATGGGTCCGCCCATCATCGGGGCATCTCCGCCCACCGGAAGAGTTGTGTAATCGATGATGTTAGATACTGCTATCGTAAGAAGGTTTTCACCATCTGTTAGCTCATTACCAATTTCAACTTCAAAGGGAAGAAATCCGCCTTCATGACGTGTCAGCTCTTTTCCATTCAAATATACAATTGCATGGTGAGTTACAGCGTCGCACCTGAGGACAACTCTCTGGCCACTGCGCACTGCCTTCGGCATGGTGATTTTCTTCTGATAGAACACGAAGCCGTAGTGATCTCTGAAGCTTGCGCCTTCCTTCAAATCGTTATAAGAAGCGGGAACAGGCATGGTTATCGGATTCTCCAGTGGTCTTTCATACCATTTCTCTTCAAACCCCTTGCCATTATCCAGGGCAAAATCCCATATTCCTGAAAGGTCCATTACCATTCGTGAACCTGTAATTATCGGATATAACATTTTTATTCCTCCTG
>JAGBMP010000059.1 GCA_017634825.1 Butyrivibrio sp. | reverse complement strand
CTTATGGCCGGATCGTCAGCAACCACCTTCTCAATCTGTCCGTCACGGATCTTTACCATGCCGATATTTGTACCTACCAGAACAGAACCATCTTGGGACTCTATGGTGCATCTGACCTCATCACTGGGCATTCCGTTTTTTGTATTAAAACCTGTTATCTCTCCATCCTTTGTGTAACAAACAAGACCAAGCCCATTTGTAAAAGTAGATATCCATAGGTTCCCCTCGCTGTCAGCCATAATACAGCGAATTCTGGCATCACCTATATATTCTGTCAGCTCATTCTCAATTACCCGGTTGTCTTCTCCCAATATGCTTAGGCCCTGATTGGAGCCTACATACAAATTACCGTCATGCACACAGGTTGCATTGACTACATCCCTCGGAAGTTCTGTCTTCTGGGACATATCCACGAAATTACTGGTGACGATCTTCATGGCTCCCTGAGTAGAAGAAGCAACCCAGAGATTGCCCTGATAGTCACTGGTAACCATCTCTATTCCGCTGTCAACCGGAAGGTCTTTTACCAGATTAAAAGTCCCGTCATCTTCAAGATATCCCAGCTGATTAATGGATGATACCCATACTCTGCCACAGTCATAATTGAGCCAGTGAACCATGTTCAGCGGAGCCACGGATATATGCGCCATATCATCGGCAACATCTCCGAAGCGCCCATAGTATACCTCGCTCCCTTCAGTACCTATATATACGTATCCGTCTTTATCCGGATCAGTAAGAATATTGGAGATTCTGTTCTCCATCCCCAGCTCCTGAGTACTGTAGCACTGCGTAACTATCTTGTCCTCAATTGAAAAGATAATGCCATTCTTAGTCTGTCCGTAGATAATGCCCTGAGAGTCACTGCATAGACTAAGTACTCTCTCCTCATTGATCCTGGCATCATAAAGCTCATGTATAGTGAGTGACGGATCTGCAAAGCACACTCCCGCGGTAGTTCCTATATATACATTTCCGTCCTTGTCTTCAGCAAAAACTCTGATGGAAGAAGAAGGAAGGCCCTCTTTGTATGTAATCCAGGTCACCCTCTCATCGTCCAGCACAATGACGCCATTGTCATTGGTTCCTACCCAGATCCTGCCCTGGCTGTCCTCAAACAGACCTCTTCCGCTGGTGAGTCCTTCAGAGGAAGTGATCTTCTCAAACACGCTGCCATCGTAGCGGATGATTCCGCCGTAGCTGCCAATCCAGACATATCCGTCACTGGCGCCGAGGATAAAGTTGGCATCGGAAGTAGGAAGGCCGTTTGTTGCATCATAAACCGTCGTGGCATATCCTACAGAACCGATCTGCCCCGATACAGCATAGCCTCCGCCCAGCTTCTGTGAGCCTTCATTTGCTGTTTCCTGCCCTGTTTCGCTTTCTGTGGCAAAAGAGCTGACAGAACCCGCGCACACAGCAGTAGCAATAAACATTACTCCGATAGAAGCCGCTATGAAGTTTTTGATCCGTCTTCTCTTCAATCTGCTGCTCCTTACATTTCTCTGTTGTACTTCTTCAAAATAACCTTAACTTCAGACAGGTTCTCCATAAAGACCTCTACGCACTTGGGATCGAACTGGGTTCCCGAGCCCTCTGTTATGATTGAAAGCGCCTTATCCACAGGGAATGCCGGCTTATAGACTCTGGGAGATGTAAGGGCATCAAATACGTCCGCTACAGCCATGATTCTGGCTGAAAGCGGAATAACCTCTCCGTGAAGTCCGTCGGGATAGCCCTTTCCGTCCCATCTTTCGTGGTGGTAAGCCGCCATATTTCTGGCTTCTTTAAGGTAGTTCTCACCTCTTACCGTACTGATGGCATCCTCCATGATCTTTTTACCGGTCGTTGTATGAGTCTTTATGATCTCAAACTCCTCGTCAGTAAGCTTCCCGGGTTTATTAAGCACTGCATCCGGAATGTTGATCTTGCCTATATCATGAAGAGGCGCAGAACGCACTACGTCTGAGATAAACTTGGCATCGATCTTCTCCGAGTAATATCCCTTTTTCTGCAATCCTTCCACTATTATCTTTACATAAGCTGCTGTCTTCTGAATATGTGCTCCGGTATCGGAATCCCTGTTCTCGACCATGTCCGCCATGGTTACGATAAGACCGTCCTGCATCTTGGCTGTAGTATCAGAGAGCCTTCTTAGGTCTCTCATCTGCTCTGACAGGTTCAAGGTCATGGTGCATATAGAGTTGTAGAGCAGTTCAACTTCATCACCGGTCTCAATCTCCAGGGACCTGATACTTCTTACGTTTTGGTCAAGCTGTTTCTGCTCATAGCCCAGATTCGAGAAGTTATCTACACACTGCGCCATGCTCCTTATCGGGAAAACCATGGTAACATTGGTTACCCACAGATTATGAGCAATTACCAGGATGAAAAATCCCAAGAGGATAAAGAATGTCTTTAACGAGAAACTCCTCATATATTCCCACATATTTGTAATGGAAACATCTGCAACTCCATAGCACACCACTCGTCCTGCGCTGTCCTTAATGGGATAAAAAATTGAACGCGTCCAATGGTTGAAATTTCCATGCTCAAGAGGAGCAATATTTTCACCTGCAAGAAACTGTGGCAAATGCTCCTTAAATTCATTATCATATTCAATCTTCGCAGGTATGAGCTCAACGCCCTCACCGTCCAGATCAAAAATCCGGCGACCGGCGTCTTTTTCAAACTTCACAAAAAAGATGGTCTCCACCGACTGCGATGAATTCTTTATCTTTTTAAGAAGCTCCTGGGTCTCAACATATCCTTCCGCACCCTCACCGGCAGTAATATAATCACCTATCCTGTCAGGATCGATGACTTCTGAACAGAGTTTTAAAGTATTTAATGCATCAATGGTCTTATCCTGCTTGGCATTATTAAAGTACAGGCTAAAGCCTGTCCAGCCTGTCACAAGCACCAGTAAAAGAGAGGTGGATATTACAATGGCAGTTGTCCTGTTACCCATGCTTTTTCGAGTGGCTTTTCCCCATTCCTTAAGCTCTGCCAATTCCTCTTTGCTAAGAGGCTTCTGCTTCCAATTTCCCCTCTCAAACCCGTTTTGAACATCTTTGGGGATAACCCTCAGAAGAATCGCTGCAACAACAGCAGATATACCGAGATCCAGAACATATCTGATGAGGGTGTAAAAGTAATAAGCCAGAAACAGATTGCCGCCTATAACTGCAGCAAAAAGACCCGTGGTTTCAGAATTTCTGGCCACAGTAGCACCGTCGAAAAGATTCCAGTTCATGATGGCGCTTACAGTTCCTGCAAAGAAAGCTCCGATCACGACATAAAGTAATATTTTGGATATCTTTTTAAATGAGAATTTTCTGATATACCACACTGTATATATGGCTATTATTGCGTTAAGAAAGCCAAAATATACAGCCTCAGAGTAATAGATCCCGCAAATGGCGCTGGTCAGGACCGCGGTAACAATACCGGGGAAAAGACCTCCTACCGCCGCTACGGTAATAGTTCCGAAATTATTAAAGAACAGTGGCATGCCAACTTTGCCCATAACAAAAGAAAGAAAAACATTTACTGCAATGCCGATCAATGCAAGCACAATCCTGATGCTGGCTCCGCCTTTTGTTGGACTGGGATATCTATATTCAGCCATGATTCACCATCCAAGGGTATAGAGTACGATAAAGCGCATGTCTATTATCATTTTACAACAACCATCGCTTCTATATTTCCCCAATCGAAATTTCTTAATAGTTTTTCCAAATTTTTAACTTTTTTTTCATCCTCCGGCGGAAGTTTGTACTCATTTAGCTCAGATAAAACCATCTCTACTGCTTCGTAGTCCATCTGGGGTACAAATTCCGCAATGGCTGCATAAGCACCGGCAAGCTCAGACTCGGATATAAAAGGCTTATCGCTTTTAGCGTCTCTGCCATTGTCATTTATAGATTCTATTGGTGATAGTTTTTCTTTGAAAGAAGCACAAACCTCAAGAAGCTTCGGAGTTTTATCAGTGATCTTTTCCCTGTTGTTTTCATCTCCTGCGCGTTCCAGCTCCTCTGCGAGGTTCGAGAGCTCTTTTGCCCCCATTATCCTGGCTGTGCTTTTAAGAGAATGAACCTTGATGGTATAAGTCTTAATATCTTCGCTGTCAAAAGCGTCCCTAATCTCCTTGATACGGTTCTCAAGGGTATCAAAAAAAGTCCTGATAAACTTGATATACTGCTGAGGCTGGCCACAATTCCTCATGCCCTCAGCCGGATCAATATCCTCAACTTCATTGATCCATTTCAAAGATTCAGGTAGTTCCATTGCTATTTCCCCTCTAGATAAATCTTTAAGTACAAATATATGATAAAATATTTATATGATAAATGCTAATAAAACCGATCAAAAAAATCGCGAATCTATCTTCTTAAACGAACATTTGATGACGGCCACTTGCCTGTTCACCGTTATAACAAGTGTTATTTCACTGTTCTTTATCCCCTCTCAGGGTGATTCCTTTACAAAATTTGAGATCCTGGTCAAACTCCTGACCACCATCGCAATGCTTTTTGCCTTCAAATACTACAACTGGGATGTGGCAAAAGGTCTTATGGGCGGTGTATTGTTCTGTCTAATGTATCAGGAGGCTTATCTGGTCCTGGGGCGCCTTTGGGGCGAGCAGGATTTCGACACCTACCTGGTGGTGGGCGTTCAGGGCAGTCTGTACCTGGCAGCTGCCGGAATGTCTTTTCTCATGACCATCATTATAACCATCAACCACTTCATTATAAACTACGCATCCCACGGGAATCCCGAAAATGTCATATTCAACCGCATGGCAATTATCTTCAAACTGGCTGTGTATGTGCTCCTTCTGGTAACCAACAGTAAACTGGGCTTTTCCTCTGAGATGCTTTGGAAAAATGCCCTCCAGTATCTGACGGACATTGCAATACTGCTTCTGATTGTCAGCATTGAGTCGCAGCTTGACTCCTTTAAAGTGCTTCGCCGGGAGCTACTGAAATTTAAACGTGAACGGAGAAAAAATAAATGAACACTCGCAAACGTCTGACAGGAATATGGCTCATGGCCATGGCTCTTATTTCGCTGTGCGCATATACTGCCTTCTTCGTGGCCCAGATGTGGCTAAATATCCTTTATGCTGTATATCTTTCTCTGGCGATCATGCAGGTATCGGCCCTGATCGTCTATTTGTGGGGCACGGAAAAACTGACATTCAGACCTCTGCGGATGCTGTACCACCTGTTCTGTGCATCGTCCTTTCTGGTTATACCATCATTTGTCTTTATTTTCATGGGTTTAATTTCACAATATCATATCAAAATTCCAGATAGCATCGATGCAACTAATATGCCCGTGGAAAAGATACTTCCCGGAAACAGGACAACCATCTATAACACAGGGACTGTCTATGTCTTTTTCCCTGAATATACCAGTGCCGAGTTGGTTACAGGAGATCGTCCTTCAAAAAGAGATGATTCCATTACCTGGTGCTGCGGAGCAGCTTTCCAGCACACTGTAAGCCTTGGATTTTCCGAGGAAAATGTGGAAGGAGATCACGCTGTAAACGGCGCTTACTATGAGAGTCCCTACACAAGAGATGCCTTCGGGGCATTTACTTTTGCTGATGGAGAGTTTGCTTTTACCTTTGACGGTGCTAGAGATGCCATTAAAAGCGCTGCTGATGCCGGCGGAAACGGATTCATGCAGTTTGCGCTTATTGACAACAAAAAGACCGTTATGAACTTCGATAGACCCAGAGCGCGCTGCTACAGGACTATCGCCGAACTTAACGGCCATCTTTGTATTATAGATTCAGTTAACATGCTGCATTTCGATGAGTTCCTCTCTGAGCTCAACAGGCTCGGCGTCACAAACGCCCTCTACATGGACATGGGCGCAGGCTGGAACTACTCCTGGTATCGAAATGCCCAGGGAAAAGTTGTTACTCTCTTTGGACTTCCGGTGCCCTGGTCTCACAACTGGATCGTTCTCCGTAAATGAACATAAAATTTTGAGCCCCTGACTCCGTCCCTAGGGCTCAAAAGTGAGCCCCGGGGACGGAGTCAGGGGCTCATTTTTTCGGAGACAAAAAAGAGCCTCCGCGTAATGCGGAGGCTCAAACACTTACATATCAGGTACCGATTATCCCTCGATAGCTATCAGATTCTTTTCCGGAATCTTCTTGTCCATGGCCTTTTTAGGAATTGTCAGATTCAGAACTCCGTGTCTGTAGTTGGCTTCAATGTCGCCTTTCTCGACATTTTCACCTACGTAGAAGCTTCTGCTCATGGATCCGGCGTACCTCTCCTGACGGATCAGTTTGCCTTTCTTGTCTTCATCTCTGTCAAGGTTCTTGGATGCGCTTATTGTGATGTAACCGTCGTTCAGTTCTACTGTGATGTCTTCCTTCTTGAAGCCCGGAAGATCTATTGAAACCTCATAGTTGTCGTCCTTCTCGCGGATATCGGTCTTCATCATCCTTGATGCCTTTCTTCCGTAGAGCTTACGCTCCATGCCTCGATTCATGTCGTCGAATTCCTTCATGTAAGGAAATCCAAACAGATCGTCTATGAAATTTTCTTCAAAAATACTAGGTGTTAACATAATGCTTACCTCCTTTGCACAAAAACAATTGGTTATTTGTTATTGAGCAATAGGACGGAGGGTTTGGATCTTAGGAAAGTTAAGTCCTAACGGTCTTCTCTGTTCCTTTGTTCTATAATTACTATAACACCGACATTAGCACTCGTCAACCGAGAGTGCTAATTTGGATAAAAAGCTATTGTACACTCCAATACAGAATTAATATTTTTCAGTAAAATGAGCGATGCTGAACCAGAACCATCAGTCAGTGCCCCTTTACGTAATACTCTTCCATTGTCTCCAGGCATATCGCCACGAGATTTCCTCCCATGACGCAGCCACAATCTATGTCTAAAAGATTTCCGTTCCTGAAAACGCAATTATCCTTCTTTCCGAGAAACCAGGTCGGAGTATGCCCGATAATGAATATGTCATCGCCCTTATTCCAGTCTTCTTCGAAATCAGGCCTGTCATACAGAAACTCCTCAATCGACGACAGGTCAGCATTCTCAAGGTCTTCAAGGCAGTGGATGTTCTTGCCTATAGTGTGAACAAGCACGAACCTTTGCCCGTTGACCGTAACTTCCTCATAAAGAGAGAACTCCTGAACATACTCCACAAGAGCTTCCCTATCAAACGCCGAAAGCCGCCTGAATGCGTCAGAAGTTATCTTACCACCATTTTCACTCAGAAACCAAAGGTTTGTATCCGTGATGAAGTCCATGGTAAGTGTCTTTTCCACTGCTTCCTCAGAATTTACCTCTTTTAACCCGGGCAAAAGAACTCTAAGCATCATATTCTCGTGGTTCCCGGCGATGGGGATGACATTTGGCTTATTCATCATCCACGCCAGAACCTCCACCGGCTTAGGGCCACGATCAACGCAATCTCCAAGCACATATAGCGTATCTTCATCAGAGAAATTAATGATCTTCACAAGCTCCATCAGTTCATCGTAACATCCATGGATATCTGAAACAGCGTAAGTTGCCATAATTCCCCCTTTGAGTCCGGTTTTGGTTTCCTTTAACATTGTATCACAGTGAGTCATTGGGGACGGTTCACTTTGACTCTTAGCCTGCTACGGTATGAAATGTGATTCCCTTGAAATACCGTAGAAATCACCTTATTTCTTGAGTATCAGCACCCCATTGGGCTCCAGCTTCCCATCGCTCCACTTGCGCGAGTAAACAACGCCCTCAAACCCGCTAACATCGATCTCCACCGCATTCTCCTCACAGTTAAGGTAGATCTGAATGCTCTCATTTTCCCCAATCTTGGTAAAAGAGATAACCCTCTTCTCCTCAATATCGTTGGGGAAATGGAAGTTTCTGCTCTTGCAGGACTGCAGCGTCTTTCTCATGTCGATGAGGCGCTTCATCTCTGAAATCTCGCCGTCTTTAAGGCCGGCATCGATCTCATCCCAAGGCATGCAACGCCTGCAATCAGGGTCATAGGATCCATCCATGGCCACCTCCGTTCCGTAGTAGATACAGGGGCTTCCCGGCATAGTGAACAGGACAGCAAGCTGCTGGTAAAAGATATCTATGTTGTGCCCAGCTTTATCCAAAAGCCTGTTAGTATCGTGTGAATCCAGGAGATTGAACAAAACATCGTTCACCTGGGCATAATACATGGTAAAGCATCTGTTTATGTCGTATTCGAAAGACTCACGTCCTCTGTTCTTATAAACCCAGAAGTCCGAAATAGCCGTAGTAAGCGGATAATTCATAACTGAGTCATACTCATCTCCACGCAGCCATGAGATCGAATCGTGCCAGATCTCGCCCAGAAGGTAGAAGTCCTCCTTCATATGACAGGTCATATACCTCAAAGCCTTGAGGAATGAGTGTGAAACCTCATTTCCTACGTCAAACCTCAGTCCATCTATGTCAAAGGTCTCAATCCAGAACCTTACAATATCCAGCAGATAGTCCTGAACCTTGGGGTTATTGGTGTTGAGCTTGGGCATGTACTCTGCGAATGCAAAAGAGTAATACCTTCCATCCCTTGTATCCCTGCCCTTCTCAAGTGGCCACTTATTGATCATGTACCAGTCGGCATATTCAGATGCCCGGCCCTTCTCCACTATATCCTCCCACATAGGATGGTCAATTCCGGTGTGGTTAAAAACCGCATCCAGCATGACTCTGATGCCCAGCACATGAGCCTCATCCACCAGCGCTCTGAGGTCCTCATTGGTACCAAACTGAGGATCAACCTTCTTGTAATCCTTAGTGTTGTACTTGTGATTGCTGTGCGCTTCAAATATAGGATTTAAGTATATTCCGGTAATTCCAAGTTCCTTAAGATATGGCAATCTGTCACGAATTCCTCTGATATCACCGCCATAGTAGTCATTAAAGCCAACTTCTCCGGTCTGCCAGGGCATAACACCCTCAGGATCTATGCTCTTATCGCCATTGCAGAATCTCTCGGGAAAGATCTGGTACCACACCGTATCGTTAACCCAGGCGGGAGTTTTGCACACATCAGCAGGATTCATCCAAGGCATGATAAAGTAAGAAAGCACCTTACCTTCAGTATTCATCTCTTCTTCGGTGTAAAAACCATCCTCGAAGAAGTACATAACCTCATCTCCGGCATGGAGCTCAAAATAATACTTGCATCTCTTATATTCGGGACGAAGTGTGGTGGTCCACCATATGTGATCCTTGAGTCTTTTCTTGAAGCAGATTTCTTCCTTCTTTCCGCTCCATCGCTCGTTTCCGCCCATTATTCCGGCATCATATGGGTCTCCGTAGTATATAAAGACTTTGTCCACATCATATCCGGTTTTGATATTGATTATTAGCTGCTCTGAATCCAGTGGATAGCAGTACTGCTCTGACATTCGATGATAAATAGCACTTAAAAACATAGGTATCTCCTTTCGGAAAACGTTTTCCGTAACAAGCACTACTATATCCTATCCGTTTCAAAATTGCAACACAATTCTGAAAATGAGCCACTGACTCCGTCCCCGGGGCTCAAAAAACACCTGCCGGGAGGCAAGTGTTTTTATATGCTATATATGTTATATATCTTATTTGTCCTTGTTGGGAATGATTATCTCAACTCTTGTGCCCTTTCCGGGTTCGGAAAAGACATTCATCTCTGAATTTTCCAAAATCTTCAGCCTGTCTCTTACGTTTGCGATGCCAATCTTATCGGTCGATGATTTATCCATGGCGTTATATTCCGCCAGATCAAATCCAACACCATTGTCAGCTATGATTATTTTGACGAATCCATAGCCCTCTTCCGTTCTAATGGTAATGACGCCCGGGTCGCTTGGGCTTTTCTTGCAAACACCGTGTATTACTGCATTTTCAACAAGCGGCTGAATTGTCAGAGGCGGAACATTGAAGTCAGCGACTTCAATGTCATACTCTACGACAAATCTGTCACCAAAGCGAGCCTTCTCAATTTCAAGATAAACATTGGTATGATCAAGCTCTTTTTCAAATGGTATGGTCTTACCCGACTCGATAGAACCAATATCGGTTCTCAAATACTCCGAAAGATTATTAATGAGTTTCTTTGCTTTTGGAGGATCCTGATCGCACAGAACATAAATGGAATTTAGTGCATTATACAGAAAGTGAGGTTTTATCTGGGATAGAGCGATCTGCATTCTAAGATCTTCCAGAATCTTTTCCTGATTCTCGATAAAGAGTCCTTGCTCCACCATCAGCCTAGTGTTAGAATTGACCGCCTGCCCAAACAATATGGCCGACGCTATGATGATCGCTATGTTTGAAAGTGAGAATCCATATATGAAGATCTGAAGAACTGACGCAACCAGAGGAAGAATCACAAAACTCATAATAGCTATAAAGCGTCTTTTCTCTATGTGTTCCCTCTTTATGGTCAGATGGACGATGGTTCCTGCAGTTTCAAGCAATATCAGCGCGGACCATATCCCGAATCCGGCTCCTCTGTGATAAAGATTTGTGAACGGATCAATACTGAAAATAAAATTCCGCGATTGAGCTATCATGTAGAACAGACCGTTGAATGCGCCGATACCGGTGACCACCAGGAGCATTCGGTGGGTTCGATACTCTTTTTCAACAGAATAAACAGTATAGGCCATGACTGCCACGGGCAGAAAGGCATTACAAAGAATGGCGATATAGTTTGAAATAACCAGAACAGAATACGCGAAAGGCCCGGGGACTCCCCTGAAAAACCACGCAGCCGCATCAAAGATGAGCATCACACCGACTATCTGCTCCAGAGCACCAAGCGTGCGATACTGATTACGTATTACTGATTTACTGAGGTAGAGGTAGATTGCAACTGTAAAGGCAAAAAAGCTACCCCATAATTCCAGACAAGTATAAAAATACTTTATTTCCGGCACTTTTCTTCCTCCAAAACGGAGATCCTATCTTCTCCCCAGCTATATTGAGACATATATTCACCATATATATTATATCGTCTTTTCGATTCAAATTAAACAGTCCCCTGATAGCCCATATCCTTAAACAGCTTCATCATCTCATTGGTCAGGCTGTAATCCATGGGCTGCAGAACTATCTCTTCAGGAGCATTCCACTCAGCGTACTTCAGCTCCTGATTGTCCATCTTTATCTCTTTATCCCCTGTCACATCACAGAAAAATCCTGCCAAAATGTCACTGGCAATGCCCCAGGGCTGGGACTTGTAATACCTGATATTGGTAACCTCAAGACCCACTTCCTCCATAACTTCGCGCTTAACCGTCTCTTCCAGAGTCTCTCCGATCTCCGTAAAGCCCGCCACCAGCGCATTATGGCCAAATCCGGTCCTGTACTTGGTGAGGATCAGCCTGTTGCTCTCTTTATCTGTGACCCCGATTATAACTGCAGGATTTATCCTCGGATATATCTTGTTTCCGCACTTAGGGCATACTCTTGCCCTCTCAGCCTTATCATTTTCATTTTTCGCGCCGCATTTTCCACAGAACCTTGTTACATCGTACCACTCCGCGAGCTGATACGCTGTGAAGGCCGCATATACATAGTGTTTCGGGGAAAAGAGCTTGCTCCTTACCTCCGCAAAGCCGGCATAAGCAAACTTCTCCTCATCGAAAGAAATTGAATCCGCTTCGCCAAGATATATGAAAAAATTCTCTTCACCTATCCCAAAAATATACACAAGGTCTTCTTTAATAACGCCCGTTATCTCCGAAAAGTGCGGATACGCCATCTCTCCGGTCTCTTCATTTAAATGTAGCAAAATGTCTTTTCCCCTAAAAATAACAATAAGGCTCTCATCATCCGCCTTAATCGCCGGGTCATAATGGTTATTTAGCTGCATCGGACTGATATCCTGAATCATTTATATACCTCTTTAATCAAAGTCTGCGTAATCATCGGAATCTTCACGCTCGTCATGTTCCTGCCTTCTTCCGCCGTCAGCTTTCTTTTTCTTGATAATATGATAAATCTGGCGTCCATGATGCAGCGCAAACACTGCGATCAGCAGGAATACATGGGTATAGAACACGCCAACTATATAGTAATTTCGCTCCAGCAGATATCCGGCGCTGAATCCAAAGAAGCTAAGGCCTCCCGAAATCGCCAGTCCCAGCACCAGAAGCGGTGTTCTAACGATAGTTCTTTTCATTGCTGTGATAAAATCCATGAAGGATGCATCAAAATAGACGAAACGTCCAACCATAAGGCCCAGATAGTACATCATTACAGGGGCATACTCGCTCTCATCACCGATTACATTCAGGTACACCAGTACTATGATGGCATAGAACATACCCAGCATCCTGACAGACGCAATCTGGTCTCTAGTAAGACCCTTGATAGGTATGATAAATTTATCAAGCAGCGAATTCAGCACACAGGAGAGGCATATCATAAGAAGAAGCACAAAGTCCTTCCAGTTCTCCCATGCGTAGAGAAAGGTCCCCAAAGCCCCTGCCTGATACGATCCGTGGTACAGGTTGTACACGTGGTTTAGCACTACATATGCACAAGCAAAAGACATAACGGAAGTAGCAGAGATTATCAGCTCATAAAAGTACTCAGACATGCGGTAGTAATTGTCTTTTCTGCGTTTGTCTGCCCCTTTTCCTTTGCCCGGCTCTGCTATCTTGTTCCATGCCAGGATCAAAAGATTTCCAACTACTATGGCCAAAACCGCCACAATAAAGAAAATCAGCTTCTTAGGCCACGTAAAATCAGGATTCATATAAGCTTCAATTGTCATTTCAAATCACGTCCTTTATATAGAAGATATACTTAGTCCATAACCTTCATGGGCTTAAATTTCAGATAATCCCCGGAAACCAGGCTGTACTTAACACCGCCTACCTTCCCCAATAGGCTGTCATGGAATCTATCCTCCCCGTGACAGTGGGCATAAATCACCTGCTCCACCCCGTAAGCCGATGCCATAAAGGTAAACCGGCTTGTCTTTTCCCCGATTCCGGTGGGCGGATAGTGCAAAAACATCACAAATTTCTCGTATCCATCGGCTCTTGCTGCCTCAAAGGACTCTTTTAGCCGCTTTGCCTCACGCTCAACCAGCATGGCAGCGTGTTCACGGGAATCAAATCCCTCATAGCAATAGCCCTTGGTGCCAACTATTGCGTAATCCCCGTAGGGGAAGTAGTTGTTCTGTAAAAAGAAAAGTCGCCCCTTGTACATTTCATTGAGGCGATTTGTCTTTTTTGCCTGCCAGAAGGTGTCGTGGTTGCCCCTTATCAGCACCTTTTTCCCGGGAAGATCTTCAATAAACTGAAGGTCCAACCGGCAGTCTTCAAGCCTTCTGCCCCAGGTGTGGTCTCCCACAAGGACCAGGGTATCGTCATCTGTTATGAGCTTGTTACAGTTCTTTTCTATCTGCTTGTCATGATTTTTCCAGACCTTGCCAAAGATGTCCATGTTTTTGTCGGACTGGAAAGACAGATGCAGATCTCCCAGGGCATACAAAGCCATCAGTTTTCTCCTTTATCAGAGTATCTTCTTGACCTTGAAGAAAGTAAGGCTTCCAACAACAATAAGGATACTCAGGCCGATAACTATCGGATATCCAAGCTGAGATTCCAACTCAGGCATATATTTAAAGTTCATTCCATACCATCCAACGATGAGGGTCAGAGGCATGAAAATTGTGGTAACCACGGTAAGCACAGTCATGATGCGGTTCTGACGCACATCAAGCTGTGACTGGTAAAGGTCGTTTAGCTGAATGGTGTAGTCACGAAGGTGAGTGGCTGTGTTGTAAAGCCTGTCTACACGGCCCGAGAACATGCTAAAGTATCTGAGGTTCTCCTCTTTAAAAAAGCCGTTCTCGTTCTCCTCAAACTCCTGAGCAAGGTCCAGCAGCTGCTCATAGTGGATACGAAGGTCTCTTATATCGCCTCGAAGCTCGTTGTTTCGCTGTATCTGGGCTTCCTCGGCGTCATTCATTATCTGTTTCTCAATCTGATCAAGCTCCAGCTCGTATCTTTGCATGATCTGAAGATCATTATGGATTATAAGTTCCAAAAAGTCGTATAAAAAGCGCTCAAGACATGGCTTTTTCCATTTCTTGAATCTCTGTATCTTCTTTATTATGTTAAGTACGGTTTCTCCCCGATCGATAAAGACAATTCCGGTTTCATCCAGAACATAAGAGAATCTCTGCAGTTCTGACGCCCCTGAGGATTGTGTGGGAATCACAAAGGTTCCTGTCAGTGAATCATAGTTAACCTCAGCCTTGGTAGTCATAACCTCATCATTGTTAAGGTCAAAGTCAATGCCCATGTCGAAGTTTTCACTCTCACTTGCCCACTGCTCCGGAGTAAGTACGGCTACAAATGCGGAATCAGCATCGTGACACTGTTCTGCGCTGCATTCCTCCAGTATGTTTCTAATTAAAAAATACATCCCGTTCTTCCCCTTTCATACACATATACTTTATAATAGCATAATATGGAGAAAAGGAGGTCAAAGTATGAATGAAGTAGCAGCAAAGAAGGTTTACTCAAGATTCGGATTCAGTTATACCGCCCTCTATCTGGTATATGTGGCGCTTATAGCTCTTTTCCTGCTAATAAGGAACGTTGCTTTTTCTGAGGGTGCACTTAGCGGACAAACTCAGATGATCATCTATTTCCTGATCAGATTTGTCATTATATATCCGCTGATGTTCCTAGCTATCAGTAAGCTTCCCAAGTTTGAGATAAAGAAAAACAAACTCGGAGTCGGGGGATTTATTGCCTGCGTATTCATAACTTACTTTGTTATGGTCGCAGCCAACGTAGTCGGAATGGTACTTAACTCCCTTATAGGAGGTGCCACGGGTAATGGTGCTGTCAATCCGCTTCTTGATGTAGTGGACAATATGTCACCTATCATGATGGTACTATTTGCAGCGATCATTGCACCTATATGGGAAGAGCTGCTGTTTAGGAAATTTCTCATCGACAGGGTAATAAACTACGGCGAAGTAACAGCAATGCTGATGTCCGGCGTCATGTTCGGACTCTATCACGGGAACCTTGCGCAGTGCTCCTACGCATTTGCAATAGGATGCTTTTTCGCCTTCATTTACATGAGAACAGGCAAGATTGGCTATTCCATCGCAATACACATGATAGTCAACGGATTTAGTACCTATTTGAGCAAGTTTATGCTAAGCGGAGTCAACATCTCTGAGATGCAGGGATATCTTCTAAACGGAGATACTGAAGGCTATATGAATTTTATTCAGGAAAATTTAGCTGCTCTGGCAGGCATGGCTACTGTGGGATTATTTGTTATCGTAGCTGTTTTCGCAGGCCTGATCCTGACAGTTCTGCTGCATAAGAAGTTTGTGTTTGATCACCACGAAGAAGAGATTGAGAAAGGCAAAAGGTTTAAAACTGCCGTCCTCAATCCCGGAATGATAGTGTATTTTATCTACTGGATCGGAACAATCATCCTGACCCAGCTTGGTATCAGCTTTGTAGAAACTTTCTTGGCAAAGCTTGGAGGTTAATACTTATAGACCCTCGCTTCGTAGGGTTTAAGCCAATTGTCCTTAAGAGGTTCATCGGAGTAGTTGCAAAGAACCAGTTCTCCGGTGCATCCCTTGTAGGAATCAGGGATCCTCATCCTGTGCGGAAGCCTTGAAAATGAGCACACTATAAGATATCGCTCGTTATTCAACACTCTCTCATAGGTATAAAGCTCCTTGTGTTTAGGGAAGTACTCGTTGTACTTACCATAAATAAGTGTTTCAGAGCTCTTTCTGAGGGCGATGCAGCGTCTGTAGAAGTTTAAGATGCTGTCATCGTCCTTTTCTTCTGCAGCAACATTCACCTTCTTATAGTTGGAGTTTACAAAAAACCAGGGCTCTGCTGTAGAAAACCCTGCATGTGGGCTATCATCCCATTGCATAGGGGTTCTTGAGGAGTCTCTGCTGGAGACATGGATCCTCTGAAGGCGCTTTTCTACGCTCTCCTTTAGATGATAAGTATTGTAATTGGTCTTGCTGGAAACATCCACGTACTGATCGATGGAGGTCAGCCTGATGTTCATCATTCCGATCTCCTGCCCCTGATAGATAAAGGGCGTTCCCTGCTGGAAAAGATATGACACAGCCAGCATAGTTCCACTCTCGCGCCAGTGGTGTTCGCTTCCGTAGCGGCTGATGATCCTGGGATGGTCGTGATTCTCGATATAGAGGGCATTCCAACCTTTTCCATCAAGGGCTTTCTGCCACTTGGTAAAGGCTTTCTTTAGTTTGACCAGCGAAAATGGCCTGTGCATGTACTCTGTAAAGAAACAGTCAGCCATCATATGGTCAAACGAAAACATCATGTCCAGTGACTTGGTTGGCCCTATCAAATAATTAAGTGCAGATTTAACAGTTGTCATTGGCCCTTCACCCAGCTGAAAACAATCATACTCATCGCAGACTTTTCTGAACTCTGCAAGGTACTCATGGATATGAGGACCATCTTTGTAGTGGGACATACCTTTTGCTGCCGGCAAAAATGGCAGGCCATTCGGAAGACCCTCTTTTTTGGAAATGAAGTTAATGACATCCTCTCTGAAACCATCAACACCCATGTCCAGCCAAAACTTCATTATAGATTTAACTTCTTCCCTAACCTTAGGATTATCCATGTTCAGGTCAGGTTGCTTCTTGGCAAAAATGTGCAGATAGTACTGCCCTCTTACCTTGTCATACTCCCAGGCTTCGCCCTCAAAGAGGCTGTCCCAGTTGTTGGGCTTATCGCGCCAGATGTAATAGTCGCTGTAGGGATTGTCTTTACCCTTGCGACTTTCTATAAACCAGGGATGTTCATCGGAAGTGTGGTTGACCACCAGGTCCATTATTACCTTAAGTTCCAGTTCATGGGCTCTTGTCAGAACCTTCTTAAACTGATCCAGATCTCCATATTCCGGGTGAATATTCTTGTAGTCTGAAATATCGTAACCAAAATCAGCGTTGGGAGAAGGATATATCGGAGAAAACCAGATTCCGTCAACACCCAGGCTCTTTATGTAATCAAGCTTGTCGTATACTCCGTACAGGTCTCCGATGCCGTCTCCGTTACCATCAGCAAAGCTCCTTATCCATATCTGATAGAAGCTCATTCTCTTATACCAGTCTCTATTCCTGACCTCTGTCGATGAATTCATCGATTTTCTCCCTTATTTCCTGAAGTCCATCCCGAACTTCGTCTTTGAATTCCTCAAAGTTTTCTCTCATACCCTCGTGAATACTTCTGGAGGTGTTAAATATCTCTCCTGTTCCGCTTATTATCTTGGATGCAGAGTCAAGAAGAAGTTCCGTTCCGGACCATTTCTTTCTTGGAAGGCTGCCGTCCCTGAACATCTGAAGAATCTCATCATACCTGTTTCTTGCATCCCTGACACTCTCATCCCAGGAAATATAGATTTCATCCATAGCATTTTGACCGACCTGAGCCAGGTGTGATAGGTCTTTTGACGCCTCTTCCAGTAATGCAGCCATGGAATGGGGATCTTCCTCGATGATAAAGCCGTTTCTGTCATGGGTTATTCCCTCAGCAGCGCAGGAATCCTTGATCAGGACGCTTGCAAGTCCGCAAGCTGCAGCTTCTCTTACAACAATTCCGTTGGTGTCATAGACAGAGGGGAACAAAAACAGATCCGCCCTTGTGTTCCAGGCTCTTAGTTTGTCTCTCTCGTGAATAGGACCTGTAAAAATAACGCTGTCCGAGATGCCATATTCGCGTACCTTCTCCTGCATCTCTTCCGCATCAGCTCCGCCTCCTACAAATACCATACGATATTTTATGTCTTTATCCGAGAGCTCTTTCAGCGCGTCGATGATAATGGGAATTCCCTTATATTTCATGATTCTTCCCACGAAAAGAAATACCGGAACTCCCTCAGGAAGATCGTAGCCGGCAGTAGTCTCTTTTACCAGAGCATCACTTGTCTGTCCTTTCTGGAAATCCACACCATTGGAGACAACACGGTAATCGCCCTCATAGCCAAGGGATCTTAGATTCTCGCCGGCTCCTTTTGATACAACCCAGACATCGTCGCAGGCAGAGATATTGGATACCATAGCTTTTATGGTCTCCTTCTTAAGAAAGCCCTCGCCCACTGCTCTGGCGATATCAACATCAAATTTGGTGTGGTAAGTAAAGACGATTGGCACATCCAGCTCTTTTTGAAGAACTCTTGCCATGATTGTAGAAGAAGCCGGACAGTGAGTATGGATGATCTCCGGCTTAAAGTCCGAAAGCCTGCTCACTCCGCTTACAGAAAGCGGATTTCCTGTCCTGTAACCCTTTACAAGATCTGTAGTATCTACACTAGAATAGGCTACCACCTCGTAGGGGTAGCCTGTATAATCAACATCGGGATAGCGCGGAGTTCCGACAATCACCCGGTCACCCAGGTTTTCTGTCATTATCCTCGCATAATTCATTACAACATTTGCAACTCCGTCTATGATAGGCGGAAAAGAGTCATTTAAAAGACAAACTCTCACTTTATTTTCCCTCCAGATCAGCCACTCTCACAGGTTCTCCGTTAAGAAGGATGTATCCCTTTGGAAGTTTGGACGCATCAGCCATTGAAGTATAATGATTCTTCTCATGCTTATGAGGCATTGTACCGGAATCATTTCTTGGAGACTTCTTGTTGTAGGTCTCATATACATTAGCCGGCTTGTGCTGATGGGGCATAGCGCCGGGGTTACTTGTGTTTATCTTATTAAACTTTTTCTTCCTGCCTATGATCACAACAGCGATGATCACTACATATACGGCTAAACTTAATAAGCCTTCCATCTCTTATCCTCCCCACGCCTTCAGAATCCATACAGTTACTTCATGGCATCTTCTTCAAGATCATAGCTTATCTCATCCAGCTCAGCATGATAGAATTCAGACCAGCTGTACTGGTTCATGTAATCACCCATGTATTTGTATTTCGAATCGTTGCCGTTATCAAGCCAGTCATAGAGATCGCACTCTATCCGGTCCTTGGCAATAGCCATGCTTCCGCGCTGCTTTAAAAGGATACCGTCAAGTTTCAGCTTATTAAAAGTGTTCTGAAGATCCTGACGGAGATTGCAGAGGTATGAAAGCTTCTTCTCGGGATCGCCGTCATCCTCCCACAAAGAAGCGATGATCTCGCCGTTTGTGGTCTGGGCTCCTCTGTTGTTGATAAGAAGCGCCACAATCTCTTTTGTCCTCTTATACTTAAATTCTACAGGCTGTCCATCAACGAAAAACTCGAAATTACCGAAGGTCTGGGCAAAAACTCTCTTGAATTTCTTGCGCATCTCAGGATAACGCAGGGATTCAAGCTCGCCCTTTACATCCTTGTCATTTCCGGGCTTTTTCAGGTATCCGCTGGCATGGAGTTTCATGGCCTCATACGCATAGTCGGTATCCTCAGTGAGATATATTAAGTTTACATATGGATTAAGCTCTTTTAGATACCTTCCAAGATCTATTCCTGAAAGCTCCGGCATTTCCACATCAAGAAAAGCTACATCTATTTCTTCCTCACGAGCCTTGGCAAGAGCTGCCAGAGATTCGTCGAAAAAATAGCATGTAGCATCAGGCAAAGCCTTTGCCAGGATATTCTTGATCTTTTTTAAGGAGGTATTGTCGTCATCTACTGCCAGAATTGTCACTGTGCACCTCCTGAAGGAAATGAAACTGATTTAACCTTCTGGTTCTTGCGCTGCTGAGCAGTCATATGAAGAGGATCAGCCTCTCCAACCACCAGGGTGTCTCCATCATTAAGAGCAGCATCATGAAGCGGGCCACAGTTCATGTCGGCCAGCACCAGTGCTGCGAATCTGTCATAATTATCATCGTCGATAACCGGGAAATGGTACTTCATACGATACCAGTGATCCGGATCGTAGCCTGTACCTCCGATATAAAGCCTGTCAGCTGTATCAGCGACTTCGTCCACCCCCGCTTTATCGCCGGGCTCAAGACCTGCTTCTTCGCAAAAGAGAACGCCGTAAGCCTTTAAGATTCTGTCTCTTACAGTCTCATCGCTTCCGCTCTTATTCTTTCTTCCGGTCGGAGTATCCATGACTTGATAATAGAGTTCTTTGGCTTCATCACTCTCGTCAAAGTGAACTATCGCATCATAAAACAGCTTAGGATCAAGATCTTTTGCAATTGATGCCATTTTTTATCCCCCTTTATGCCCAAGAGTAACCCATGCTAAAGATATTCTTGTTATCCTTTCTTTCATAGGCTGTCTTGTCCATACTTTTTTTCACGATAAATATACCCAATCCGCCAATCTCTCTTTCCTCAGCGGACAAGGTTACATCCGGATCCTCTTTTGCCAGAGGATTGTAGGGGATTCCTTCATCGGTAAAAGTAATCGTTACATACTGATTTCCAGGGTCAGCATCCACCTCAATCTTGCAGTTGCCTTCTTTTCCTTCATAGGCATAGCTTGCAACGTTGACGAAGATCTCCTCCACGGCAACATCAATCTGCATCATGCCCTTCATGGAACATTCGGCTTTTTCAAGCTCCTCATCCACAAATGAAAGGACCTGAGGCAGGTTATCGACTTTTGCATCTAATACGATTTCTTTCATATCGTTATCCTGTTAAGAAATAGGCAAAAGGCATAAACATGCCTTTTGCCTGTACCATATGCAACAAAATTATTCGATTGTAAGAATATCTACGAAACCTGTTACTTCAAAGATCTCGTTGATCTCCTCGCTAACGTTCTTAATAACCATGCTCCCCTGCTTATTCATGGTCTTCTGAGCTGAAAGCAGCACTCTGAGTCCGGCAGATGAGATGTACTCGAGATCAGTGAAATCGAACTCAAGCTTCTCTACTCCGTCAAGGCCCCCCTTAAGCTCATCATCAAGCTGCGGTGCGGTTGTAGTATCAAGCCTTCCTGCTAAAGAAATAATGAGATCCTTTCCATTTACTACTTTGTTAATTGTCATTGTGCTATTTCTCCTCTCTTGAAACTCATGAATTGAGCCCATATACCATTGTAATATCTATTCTATCACCTTTTACGCCAACAAGTACGTCCTTGGCAAGACTTGCAACGATAGATTTTTCAAGTTCATCCCAAGCCTCTTTTGCACTGGGATCATTCTCCTGATCGTTTCCAAGTGACTCCCTGTAGTCGCTCAGTGACCACATAACTCCGGGATCGGAGCTACCTTCCATGATACCATAAATACCCATAGAACCAAAGCTTACATATCCGGTTCCGTACTGCTGCTGAAGCTTCATAACCTCAGAGTAGTTCAAAAGTCCGTTCTCAACGACATCGCCGATCTTGCTCATAAAGCCTTTAACAGCGCTGTTGTCTCTGTCTGAAGCTACCTGGATCAGGTCTTTCTTCTTGCCTGCGTCCATAAGTGTCTTGGCTGTAAGCTTAAGGCAGCATACGTTCTTGTATTTCTCAAACCAGAGCTCTGCTCTGAAATCTGCGGTCATTGCCTTGAGCATTCCGATGGTCTCTTCAAACAGGAGCTTTAAGTGAATTGCATCCTTGGTAGATACCTCAAGCTCTTCAATGAGCTCGTCTGCTCTTGCATAAACCTTGCCCTCATCGATCTTGGAGCTGTCAACAAAGGTAAAGTCGCTCTTTGCTACAGGAACTCTTGATCCGATAGCTCCCAGAGCCTCTGAGAAGTCCTTGGTAACTATCATCTCGATATTGTCCTTGCCAACACCAACTTCAATGTCATCAGCCAGATTGGCTACCAGTGATCTCTCCAGATCATCCCAGGCTTCCTGAGAATATTTATCCTCTTCCTTCCTGCGTCTTAATTCTTCCTGATAGTCCTTCAGTGACCACTTTGATGTGGTTGGTGCATTTACTACAAAGAGTGATCTGAGCTTTCCAAAGAATCCCTGCTCAACCTTGTTCTCACCTGTAGATGATACGGAGATGAGCTCATCCTCTTTGCTCTTATCCATATGATTCTCGGCTGTGAGGTATATCTTGGTTACCCTTGAGTTACCCTCAAGCCAGAAATTCATGATTCCATAACCTATAATTGATTTAGCCAGACGAAGCACTTCTTCTGAGAGAAGCTTAAGTCTTAAGGCATCCTTGCCCTTTATCCCTGTATCAAAGATGTAGTTCTCAACAACATCCTGAGCTACGTCCATCTTAGACTCGAGATTTGCAATTTTAATCTGCTCTGATTGAACGAAACGCATTTCCCCCTCCTCTTAACATGGATACTTACTTTAAATTGTACATCTCTTTTAACAATTCTTCCACACTTAAATCACGCTCTTCTTGGTCTGTTTGCCCTTCTTGCTTTTCTCTTATACTTTACAAGATTTACAAAGCAGATTATTGCAAGTATAAATGAAATAAATGCCACTATAACAACTCTGCGCACGAGCTTGTTTACGTTTATTGCTTCATAAGCGATAGCATATTCCGAGAACCTGTCGGTTCTGAATGTGATTGTGTCAGGATCGTTTCCAATATCCTCAAGAACATCAACAACACCGTTGTGATTTCTGAGTACGAAGAACTTTCTGCCTTCCTTCTTGTACTGTTCAGGAATAGGAACTACAACTTCAAGATCTGTCTGAGTCTGATTGATCACTGTAGTTGTGCCGTTACTGGTCTTCATGATGAGGAAGTCAAAGTAGCTGACCGGCTTGTAACCGATCTTTTTCTGCATAAGCTCTTTTGTTCCCGAATCAATGGTTTCTG
>JAGBMP010000058.1 GCA_017634825.1 Butyrivibrio sp. | reverse complement strand
TGCAGCAACTAAAAAGCAGACAGCGTTGATCATAAGAAGTGGTCCCATACCAAAGAGCTTATAGAAAAAGGTCGCTACCGGTACCATGAATATGGCAAAGGTCTCAAGGACGCTGGCGATGGAATATGCCTTTGAATAATTTCCCTCAGATATAAGCAGCGGATAAAAGCTGTCGTAAGCAACCATGTAGATACTGTTTACAGATCCTACCGTTAAACTAAACAGAGCAAAGAGTGGGAAATTAAACCACCCGTAGGAGAGCAGTAATCCAAGTAGCAGATATAAGCCGCCCATCATAAAGTCCAGGGTGTAGATCATCTTTTTTCTCGAGAACCTGTCCAGTATCGCGCCTGAAATGATAGGAACGATGAGCTGCGGAACAGTGTAGGTCATAAGGTAGATCGCGTAGAGCATTGTGGAGCCGGTGTAATCCAGCACCATAAGACTTAGTGCAAATCCTGCCATGCTGTTTCCCAGCATGGAGACTACGCTGCCCACGGTTATTATTGTGAAGTCCCTTGTCCACAGGGGCTTTCTTATTTCTAAATCATTTGAATCTGTCTTTTCCATGATGTCCTCCTAAGTAAGTCGAAATATAAAACAAAAAGATCCATTTGCATCACGCAAACGGACCTTGTCTATCTCAAAATCTAATTATCCCGGTGTTTTGGTATTTAAGCTATGGCACAAAAAAAGCACCTATCCGGAATTAGAAAAGATCTGAAGTAGAATGATACGATTCGCGCAACGCAAATAACACCCTCGCGGGTCAATTACTGCTATTACTTATTGAATCAATATCACCTATTCAACATTCCTCTCTACCTCCAAATTGTGCTTGGAAACTAACCACTTACATTTGTAACATGTTTATCTGACTTCGTCAACAAAAATCAGAAACTAATTTACGAGTGGTCATATATTTCTGATAATTACGTATGTCAGAACCAGAGCGATCAGGAACACTACATTAACAGCAGTGAAGACCAGAAGATATTTTCCGCTCTTTTCCTGATACTCTTTGCTGTAAGCTTTATATGAAATAAGTGAAGCCATGGAAGCAATGAGTGTTCCAAGACCACCTACGTTAACTCCGATAAGCAGTGATTTGTAGTTGATAGTAAAGCCGGAGAGCATAAGAGTTGCAGGAACATTGCTGATTATCTGGCTGAGCGCAACGGATATTCCAAACTCGCGACCAATCAAGACTTCTTGTAGGAACGAACTGATAACTTCAATTCTGCCCATATTTCCGGTGAAGATAAAAAATCCGATGAAGGTCAGGAGCAGAATATAGTCTGCGCGGAAGAGAATCTTGTAATCCATTCCGCCAACAATTACGAGAACTATGATCGCAAATACGTACCAGGGAAGGATTCTTACAACTGTTAAAAGAGCTATCGCAAAAAGCACAGCGTAGATGATGATCTGGCGCTTGCTTCCGAAGTGACCGGTGATGGAAGAGCGATCATTCTTGCTAAGGCTCTTTTCCCTGCCCGGAATGATCAAAAGCCCGAGAACAAGGAGAACTGCAGAGACAAGAGAAAAGGGCAGCATGATCAGGATAAAGGTTCCAAGGCTCATGTCGGTTAGTCCGTACAGATACAGGTTCTGAGGATTACCGATGGGAGTCAGCATGCTTCCCAGGTTTGCTGCAACTGTCTGAAGAACAACTGTAGGGATCATCATGTCTTCGCGTTCGCAGTCATGAAGTATCATCAGAGCAAAGGGAACAAAGGTGATGAGCGCCACATCGTTGGTGATCAGCATACTTCCGAAGAAGCACATGAAGATGAGCATTGCTGATAGCTGCCAGCTCTTTGTGACTTTGGATAAAAGAAATCCCGCAATCCTGTCAAATACTGAATTCTCTTTAAAGCCCTGGATGATAACCATAAGTCCCCAGAGAATTCCAAGGGATCTGAAATCTATGTAACCAAGGTACTCTTTGCCCGGGTGAACAAAGAATGCAGAGATAATAGCCAGTATCCATGCGATACACAGAACGGTGTCGATTTTACGTATATTTTTAAAAACTCTTCCCATGTTTTTTCCTCGAATTCTAACTCTCAAAACGACGAAATAATACCACAAAAATGTGTCTTTTTGCAAGGATTACATTGTGTTATGTTAGTTATAGGGAGAAACGGCCATGAATATTGACATTCAGAAGATCACTGAAGGGGAAGAGAGTATTGTCATCAGGTATAAGGAACTGAGCCCTACAGTTGAGAGAATAATAGGAATATTGGAAGGCAGCGACGGCAAGCTCTGGGGCAGGACAGAGTCGGGGAGCGTCTCCATTGAACTGGGAGACATCTTATATCTGGAAACGGTGGACGACAAGCTTTTTGCCTATACGACAGATGTTGTGGCCAGGATCGAAGGGACGTTGGTTTCCTTTATGAATGAGGTTAAGGATGAGACGTTTTTCAGGTGCAGCAAATCCATGATTATAAATGTTGGAAAGGTCAAGGCACTAAAGAGCCTTTCCTCCAACAGGATCGACGCAACCATGGAAGGCGGAGAGCACATCATGATCTCAAGAAGATATGCTGTAGATTTCAGGAGACTATTGAAAGGAGAAAGATGAGATGGGTGATAAAAAGAAAGATAAATCACGTGTTACCTTGTGGGAGCTCTATCTCACAAAAGAGATCGGAATAGAGTTTAAGGCCTGTCTCTACTTCTTTGCTATATTGTTCTTCTACTGTGTGGTGAGGATTATCGGCGGCTCTTTTGTTGCAGATATGCTGCACATGATGGAGATGATACTTGCGTGCTATGTTATAGGATACATCCAGGTTTATCTTCTCTGGAATTTCGATGAGGCAGATGCTCTTGGAGGAAAAGAAATATCGGGAATGGTGATATGTACGGCAGTTTATACTGTGTTGTCATACCTGTTTAAGTGGTTTGACAGGAATCTTACTGCGACATTTATTTTTGCAGCCTATGTTCTGTTGTGCTATGTATGTGTCTACCTTATATACAAATCAAAGCGCTATATTGACGATAAAAAACTCAACGAAGACCTAAGACTCTTCCAGTCCGAACATAAAAAGTGAATCTTAGGGGAATTAAAGTGCACCTTGCGGGAACAGCCATTGTTCCCGCTTTTTCTTTGTGTTAATCATAAATTAAGGATACGAAAATGATGAAACACAGGAGGGGAAAGATATGAGTAGTGTGGTTGAAATTAAAAACCTTACAAAGAGCTACGGAAAAAACCGCGGAGTCATAGATGTCTCTCTTAGCATTGAAGAAGGCGATATATTCGGGTTTCTTGGACCAAACGGTGCCGGAAAGTCTACGACAATCCGCTCTATGCTGGGATTTCTTAAGTTTGGCAGCGGAGAAATAAAGATACTTGGAATGGACAGTATTAAGCAGCACGAGGAGATTCTAAGGAATGTTGGCTACATGCCATCTGAAGCCTGGTTCTACGATTCCATGAAGGTTAAGGATGTCATTAAGTATGCAGCATATGTCAGAGGCCTTGACTGCTCTGCGGAAGCTGAGAAATTATGCGAGCGCCTTAAAGTCGATAAGGATAAAAAAATCAAGCAGCTCTCATACGGAAACAGAAAGAAAGTCAGCATAGTCTGTGCGATGCAGCACAGGCCAAAGCTCTTTATATTTGATGAGCCGACCGGTGGTCTGGATCCTTTGATGCAGAGGACGTTCTTTGAACTGGTCAGCGAATACGTTGATGAGGGGGCGACATGTCTTTTGTCCACACACGTACTTACTGAGGTCAACAAGTACTGCAGGCATGCGGCCATCATGAGAGAAGGAAGGCTCACCATGCTTGAAGATGTTGGAATTGATGACGATACGTTCCTCAAATTCTATGAAGATTAAAGAAAGGAGGCAGCTATGAAACACATATTACTTAGAGAATTGAAGCTTAACTTAAAGACATTTCTGATATGGAGTATTTCTGTAGGAGCCATGGGGCTTGTCTGCATCCTTCTTTATCAGAGCATGGAAGGCGACATGAAGGACATGGCGGATATGTTCTCCAACATGGGAGCATTTTCCGATGCTTTTGGTATGAGTACCCTCAGCATTGCGACGATTGAGGGATTTTTTGCGACGGAGGTCGGCACGGTGCATGGCCTTGGAAGTGGCATGTTTGCGGCAATTCTTGCGATCGACATCCTGTCCAAGGAAGAGGATAAGCACAGCGGAGAGTTTCTGTTCTCGCTCCCGGTTTCAAGAAGCAAGGTTCTTGCAGCAAAGGGTGCTTGCGTGGTTATCTTGCTCACGCTGTTTACTGTGATCTGCGCCGTGCTTTATATTTGCGGTTTTGTTTATCTTGGGGAAGATGTTCCGACTCAGGAATTTACTGCATTTATGCTCAGGCAGTTTCTGATGAACATCGAGACTGCAGCAATATGCTTCGGAATCTCAGCTTTTTCCGGAAAGAGCAAGATGGGTATGGGACTTGGAATTGTGCTGCTTTGCTATGTGTATGATCTTATGGGACGTGTTGTTCCGGACCTTAAGGATTATCTCTTTATCGGACCATA
>JAGBMP010000057.1 GCA_017634825.1 Butyrivibrio sp. | reverse complement strand
GATAGCATCAACTGCTTCCTGGGTATAAGCAAGTACGGTTGAGCCGTCAGCTCTTTTCCTTGCAAGCTCTGTTCTTGTCCAGTCGAAGACAGGCATGAAGTTGTAGCAGACCATGTGGATGTCTTCCTTACCGAGGTTCTCGAGAGTCTTGATGTAGTTGTCGATGTGCTCGTCTCTGTCCTTGGTTGCAGCCTTGATAGCATCTGAAACGTTGACAGACTCGATACCTGAGATCTTCATATCCTCTGCAGCAACGTCAGCCTTAAGGGCCTTTATCTCATCCTGTGTCCAGAGTTCTCCGGCCTGCTTGTTATAGAGTGTTGTGATAACTCCCTTAACTCCGGGGATCTGCCTGATCTGCCAGAGTTTAACGGTGTCAAATTCTTTGCCGTACCAGCGAAGTGTCATTTCCATAATCTGTAATCTCCTTTTCTAAATTATATTTTGATGATATAGGTGTCATAATACTTGGCGTTTGTTTCTATGGTCCTAGCATAAACTTCCTTGCAAAAACTTATAATAGAATTACTTGTTGCCAACTTTGCAAAAGTTGTTGTACAATCATGGCATGAAAAACAAACTGCGATCATCCTTTAATTCAAGACAGTACATGGTATCCTCTGACTTCGAGGTCTTTTACTACTCCGACAGGGACTTTAAGACCTTGAGTCCCCATGCTCACAACTACTACGAGTGCTACCTTTTCATCGAGGGCGACATCACCATGGAGATCTTCTCGGGAAAAGACAAAGTGGAGCGCCACAAGATGTCCCAGGGCGACCTTATGATAGTTCCTCCCGGGATAATGCATCACGCCCTCATGAACGATCCTTCCAAGAACTACAGAAGGTTTGTTTTCTGGATCAGCAAACAGTGCTGTGAGAGTCTCATGGATGAGTCCGTGGACTACATGTATCTGATCCAGAAGGCTGAGGCCTTTCACAAATACATCTACCACCTTCCGCCGGCGGAATTTCACCAGGTGGAATCCAAGTTTCTGCGACTTCTTGAGGAGATATCCAGCGAGCGCTACGGGTCTGACGCTGCGCGCCACCTGTGCCTGTGCGATCTGATCCTAACAATCAACAGAGTCATCTACGACGAGGATCACAAGGAAAGCGGATCGGAGGAACTTTCTCTTTTCCAGAACATCCTCTCCTACGTCGAGAGTAACCTTGAGGACACCCTCTCTCTTGATGACATCGCAGGCCAGTTCTACGTCAGCAAGTACTACATCTCCCATCTGTTCAAGGACACCTTAGGAGTATCGCTCCATCAGTACATAATAAAAAAGCGCCTTTCGGAGTGCCGTAATGCAATCACCGGTGGCGAGAGCATCACAGCAGCCTACGAGCGCTTTGGCTTCAGAGATTATTCAAGTTTTTTCAAAGCCTTCCGTAAGGAGTACGGTATGTCCCCAAAGGAGTACCAAAACCTTTATTCGAATCGCCTTTTGAAATGATCCTCTTCCAGTTCGGGGAAAAGACATAGTAGCCAATCATGCAGAGCATTCCAAAGGCAAAGGATACCGGGAAGCACAGCATGATGTAGGTTCCGTCAAAAAATCTGTTAATGATATACGCGCAGGGAATCCTGACTGCCCATAGCATCATGAGGTTTATGAGAGTCGTGTACTTTACAAAGCCCACGCCGTTTACGATGTTTGAAATACAGTTAAACACCGCATAGCACCACTGGGACAAGAGCACAGCCACGACGTACCTTCCTGCGTACATAAGCACAGTTTTATCCTGTGTAAAAAATCCAAGTATCGGCATTCTGAAGGAAATGAACATAAGGCCCAGGGCAAGTGTTGCAATTCCGTTCAGGGCCGGTATTTTTATGTAGCCTTCTCTTAATCTGTCATAGTTCTCAGCACCGAAGTTCTGTCCGGAGAAAGTGGAAGCTGCTGAAGACACAGCAGTAATGGCAACGTTGGTGATACCTGTGATCCGCCCTGCCACTGAAGCTCCGGCCATGAACCTGTACCCTTGCGCATTCACCAGAGTCTGCATCGCCATATGCCCGAAGGAAAACAGCGAGTTGTTTAGACCGATGGGAACACCTATTGCAAGTATCTGCTTCATTTCCTGCATATTCAAAGCCCTTGGGAGGAAACTAAATGAAAGCTCAGGAAATTTCTTTTTTATGTAAAAGACACTTACAATCCAGGAAACAAACATGGATATTCCGGTAGCAAGCGCTGCTCCCTGAACATCCATCGAAAGTCTTGCAACGAACAACAGATCCAGAATTATATTGGTCACACAGGAAACCACCAAAAACCACAGAGAAGCCACGCTGTCTCCAAGGCCTCGCAGTATTCCGGCATTCATATTGTATCCGATATTTCCCAGGGCGCCAAGGAACACGACTCTTGTGTACATGAGAGCTGCTGCTTCTACATCCTCCGGAACACCCATGAACCGTAGGATAGCCGGCGCCAGCAGAAAACCTAGTATCGCGATTGGGATTCCGCTCATGTAGACCAGTGAAGTTGAAGCCTCAGCGATGTCTTTTACCCGCTTATCATCTCCTGCGCCGATCCGCTGCGAAACAAGAATGGATGCGCCTGTTCCAATTCCAAGAAACACGCACAGTAAAACCTCCACCGGCTGGGAGCTCGTCCCCACAGCCGCCAGGGCCTTATCACCGCAATATCGCCCAACTATCAGCGTATCTACCGTTGTATACAGCTGCTGCAGAATGTTTCCAAGAACAATGGGAATCGAAAAAAGGATCACATTCTGAATTATGCTGCCTTTTGTCATATCAATCTTCTTCGTTTTCATGCCTCTATTGTGCTTCATAGTCTAATAATTTTCTTATGGATTTATTCCCTCATGCAGTCAAAAATAATGAAATCATGTCATTTTGATGCTATGATTAATAACACAACAAAGCGACTTGCATTCACGGAGGACACATTTATGGCACTTCCGCTGCCTCAGGGCAAACAGTTCACCATCATATACCGCATGCTCTCATCCGACTTTGAGATGACGTCCATGGAAGTGGCTTCGGACCACTATTCCCTGGGTTTTATCATCCACGGTGACAGAAAGGTCATAACGCCCACCAAGACTTTCATGCTCCACGCGGGTTTTATCAATGGAATGCCGCCCTACGCCTATCATCGCACGCTCCCAGGGTCTTCCGATTATTATGAAAATTACCTCATCAAGTTTTCACCTGATTACGTAAAAGAGATCACAGAGAGCCTGGGTGCTCAGTTTCTGGACAATCTCTATGCGCAGTTTCCAAAGGAGTTTGACGACGAAGACAGGAAAGAGCTCTTTTCCCTTGCAGGGACTCTTCTTGATGCCTACGATCACCTGAATAAGTGCGATAATCCTGAAGATGAGCGTGTTGCGCAGCTAAAGGTCAAGCACCTGTTCTATGCTCTTCTGCTTCTGATAAACGATAAAGGGCGCAGCGCCCGGGAAAAGACTGTGCTCCACAATAAAGCGCTCTCTGAACCCATCATGGAAGCTGTTTATTTTGTGGAGAAGAACTATAAAAAGAGTTTAAAGATCGAGGATGTGGCTGCCATTTCCGGGTATTCCGTGACATACTTCTCAAAGCTCTTTTGCGCCCAGCTGGGAAAGCCTTTCTCAGAGTATCTGTGTCTTACGAGGTTAAAGCATGTGCAGAACCTTCTTCTGTCGACGGATATGTCGGTGATGGATATTTCGCTTGAGTGCGGATTTTCCTATCCCGGCAACATGACAGCCAGCTTTAAAAAGGAGTTTGGCATGACTCCTCTGCAATTCAGAAGGCAGAATAAAAACTAATAAAAATTTCACAAAAATCCACGTGCAACTTAAACGTTTTCGTGCTAGGATTGAAGTGAATTGATCAGTTACTTGATTGTAATATAAATTTACACAATATAGGTAAGGGGAAAACGTCTATGAGAAAATTCGAAGGTTACCAAAAGGGAGTAAACCTGGGAGGATGGCTCTCTCAGGCAGATGAAAAGACAAAGCAGCACTACGATACTTTCATTGGAAGAGAAGATATCGAGAGAATCGCAAGCTGGGGCTGTGACCACGTTCGTCTCCCAATCGACTACATTGTCATTGAGAGCGAAGACGGTGATATGCTCGAGGATGGCTATGCTTATGTTGATAACTGCATCAAGTGGTGCAGAGAGTTTGGCCTCAATATCCTCATCGACATGCACAATACTTACGGATACACATTCGATCCGCTTGAGGTTAACGGAGACAAGGAGATCTTCTTCCACAACGAAGATCTTCAGAAAAGATTCTATCAGATGTGGGATCGCATCTCCAAGAGATACGCAGGACAGAAGGATGTTGCCTTTGAGCTTCTGAACGAGGTTATCTCTCCTGATATCAAGGACGAGTGGAATGCCATCGCTGACAAGGCAATCGATACAATCAGAAAAAATGCGCCTGACACCTATGTTGTTGTTGGCGGTGTTTGCTACAACAACGTTCGCAGCGTACCTTTCCTCAATCCTCCTAAGGATGACCACGTAGTTTACAACTTCCACTGCTACGAGCCCATGATCTTCACACATCAGAGAGCATGGTGGATGGACAATATGCCAAAAGACATTACGGTTGAATATCCTGCAACCACAGCCGAGTACTCAGAAAAGAGCAAAGGCCTTGACCCTGACTGGGCAGGCGCAATCCTTAAGATGAAGGTTAAAGAGATGGGTGCTGACTACTTTGCAGAGCTCTTCGAGCCTGCTGTAGAAGCTGCCACCAAGAACAACGCTCCTCTCTACTGCGGAGAGTACGGCGTAATCGACCAGGCTCCGGCTAATCCTTCAACCATCAACTGGATAAAGGACATCCATGATGCCTTCGAGAAATACGGCATCGGCAGAGCTCTCTGGGTTTACAAGGAGAAGGACTTCGGTATCGTTGGTCCTCACTATGACAGCGTAAGGGATGAGATGATCAAGAACCTTTGATAAACTAAAATATAAGAAGGATGCTTCGGCTCAGCCGTTGCATCCTTTTTATCCTGTAGTTATTTCATTGCCGTGGTCTTTAAGCCACTTTCTTCTCTCCTTGTAATCGGGAAAGATCTTTTCGACCTCCGCCCAGAATCTGGGGGAATGGTTCATCTCTTTTAAATGGCAGAGCTCGTGCACTACCACGTAGTCGATGATCT
>JAGBMP010000056.1 GCA_017634825.1 Butyrivibrio sp. | reverse complement strand
CAGCCGCTGCAAAAGAACGTGCTGAAGAAGCTATAAAGAATGCAAGATCAGCAATAGTGAACGCAGCTACTAAGGTTAATCTGATACAGGAAAGAATTGATAAGGAACAGGCCCAGAAGGAGAAAGCCGAAAAAGAACAGGTTGCCCGGGGAAGCGGAAGTTCAGATAATGGGTCAGATAGCGGAACAACTACAGATGATGATGGCACTTCCACAAATGTAATTCCCGCTGCAACTCCTGTCCTTGCCCTTGGTACAGACTCAAGAGCCGCAGTTCTCGGAGCAAGCAGGACCCGTTTCTACAAGAACCTTTCGGATGAGCTCACAAAGCAGATCCTTGATCAGAAAAACAGTGATAATCAGGCTGCCGTCAGCGATACATCCAAGGCTCCCGGTGATATGGTAAAGGATGAATCAGCCAGTCCTCTAAAAGATGCCGGCGCCGGCGCAAACACTGACCAGACCATCGCAGATAGCGCAGTACCTCTTGCAGACACCACAGAGCAAGGCTCTTCCGCTATTCCGTATGCAGTCGCATTCCTTCTTGCAATAGCAGGAGGAATCACTGTCGAGGAGTACTACAGAAGAAAATCAAGATAATTAATAATTCAAGCAAGTCACGGGGACGGTTCTTTTACTGGTTGTGCACAACCAGTCAAAAGAACCGTCCCCGTGACTTATTTTTACGCTATCTTCATCTCCTGAATCTTCTCAACAATAGCTTCTGCCAGCTTCTTATGTCCCTCTTCGTCCAAATGCTCCTCATCAATATTGCTGGGGCTTGAATAATCCGAAGCTGCCAGGAACTTATATCCCCTCTCCTTTGCAACCTGTCTGTAGAACTTCTGAAGATCCTTACTTGTCTCTACTGAGCGGCTGTCAAACTCGGGATCTTTATCTTCTCTCCAAACTTCTTCCCCCAAATGAATCGGTGATACAACAAGGATCTTGTCTGATGAAACGTAGCTGCTGATTGTATTAAGGCACTGTTCAAGGCCCTTGGCTATGGTGTAGGCATTAGCATTAAATAAAGACTTGCAGTCGTTTGTTCCAAGCATAATGATCACCGCATCCACCGGATATGTGCTCTCAAGCACCATGGGAAGCGCATCTACAGCCTTTCTTAATGGACGAAGCTCATCTTCAAAAACTGTTGTCCTTCCGCATAATCCCTCTTCTATAACTCTGGCATCGGAAAGGCTCTCCTGAACCAGGCTTGTCCACCTTACTCCCCAAGGAAATCTCTCCTTTGTTCCGGGAACCAGTCCCCATGTATTTGAATCGCCAAAAGCAAGTATATTTTTCATAATAAACCTCTTTTCTTGTGCAACTTTATCCTATAAATAAATTATGCCCGAGGTCTGCTCCTGCGTAAAATACACATCTGTTATAGCCTGTTATAAACTTCTGCTATAGCATCACAACAGGCAAATACTTTCACCTTGGTTGGAAACGTTATTTCGACCACCCCACAACTCTCTTCCATATAAAAAATAGTTGGAAATCACAAAAAGGATTTTGGTGGCATCTAGTAATACTTGCAAAAAACTACATCACAACGTACCGTGGAGCTGGCAGCTGTGATGTAGTCACTGTGTTAGCCATGAAATTTTCCAAGCGTATAGGTTTGTAATTTCCAACTATTTTTTCATATACAAATTTTTGTGATGCAATTCAAATTTCACTTCCAACCATCACCTATAAAATAAGCCGCTTGTGATGCAAATATGAGTCAATCTGAAACGTCCCCAGTGACTCCATGACCTCATGAGAATGAAGCGAAAGCCTGTTCCAGGTCTGCAATAAGATCGTCCGCGTTTTCAATTCCGACAGAAAGTCTGAGAAGCCTGTCGGTAATTCCGTTCTTGGCCAAAAGATCTTTAGGCACATCTGCGTGGGTCTGTGTAATCGGATAGGTTACCAGAGTCTCTGTTCCCCCAAGGCTCTCCGCAAAGTATATGAGCTTTAAGCTCCTTAAAATGTGCTCCACAAGCTCTTTTGACTCAACCTCGAAACTGAGCATTGCACCATACCCCCTGGCCTGCTTCGTGGAAATCTTGTAGCCGGGGTGCTCGGGAAGGCCGGGATAAATGACCTTGGTCACGTACTTACTGGTCTTTAAGTACTCAGCGATCTTGAAGGCATTCTCCTGAGCGCGGTCAAGTCTTACGGACAAAGTCCTGATCCCCCTTAAGATCAGCCAGCTGTCAAAGGGCGAAAGGCCAGCACCGGTGGTCTTATAAATATAGCGAAGGCGCTCGTCAAGCTCTTTATCCTTGACAACAACGAAGCCACCGATGGTATCGTGATGTCCGCCCAGAAACTTGGTTCCGGAGTGAATGACAATGTCAGCCCCAAGATCCAGAGGATTCTGGAAATAGGGCGAGAGGAAAGTGTTGTCCACGATCAGCAGTGCATCCCTCTTGTGGGCCTCCACAGCCAGCTCCGCAATATCCGTGACGTTCATCATAGGATTTGTGGGTGTCTCAAGATACACAGCCCTGGTATTATTCTGGAAAAGAAATCTGTAATCCCCACTGCTGAGATCGCCTGTAGTGAAGGTCAGTCCGTTCTTTTTACTGATCTCGTTGAAGAGCCTGATGCTTCCGCCGTAGAGATCGGAGTCTACAATGAAATGATCATCCGGCTTAAAAAGTTCCATCACAGCTGCAACTGCTGCCATTCCGCTGGCAAAAGCCATGGCATCAATGCCGTGTTCAAGCGATGCCACAACGTACTCAAGCTGCTGCCTTGTGGGATTCTGCATTCTTGTGTAATCAAAGCCGGTGCTCTCGCCAAGCCCCCTGTGAGCGAAAGTCGCCGACTGATATATGGGGAAGCTCAGGGCTCCCCACTGATCTGCAATTGACTTGTCATTCAGTTGACAGATTGTCTCTATACTGTAGTTTTCCATCTATATCTCCTCCCGGAATTGGTGAGTCACCTCAACTCAAAGCGCCTCTTTAAGCTGCTCCAAAGCCTGCTTTAATATTGACCTCGGACATGCTATGTTGATCCTCTCAAAAAGATTGGTCTCTCTGCCGAAGATGATTCCCGGATCAAGCCAGAGCTTAGCCTTATCAACTATGATTTTCTCAAGCTCCTTGTGGTCATTCGTAACTGCCGAGAAATCAAGCCAGATAAGATATGTTCCCTCAGGTTCAATCAGCTTAACCTGCGGGATATTTTCCCTTAAGTACTCCCTTACGTAATCAAGATTCCCCTTAAGGTACTCCAACAGCTCATCCAGCCACTGCTCGCCCTTTGTGTAGACCGACATGCAGGCAACCATTCCAAGAACGTTAGGCTGTGAATAGCCGGCAGCTTCGTTTTCTCTGTCAAAAGACCTGTGCATTTCCTTATCGGGAATGATAATATTTGCAACCTGAAGTCCCGCCAGATTAAAGGTCTTGCTGGGTGAAGTTCCGAGAACCAGCCTCTTTCGAAGCTCAGGTGCAAGACTCATAAAGGATGTATGATTAAATCCCGGATATACAAAGTCCGAATGGATCTCATCGGCAAACACGTAAACCCCATGTCTGTCGCAGATCTCTGCAAGCCTTGTCAGCTCTTCCACAGTCCATACTCTTCCCACAGGATTGTGAGGGCTGCACAGGAGGAACATCTTTACATTGTTATCAATGATCTTTTTCTCGAAATCCTCAAAATCTATTTCATAGTGCCCGTCTTTGTAGATGAGCTGATTGTTGACGATCTTTCTTTTGTTGAGAACTATAGTCTCATAAAAAGGATAGTATACCGGCTGCTGGATGATCACTGCATCTCCGGGCTTTGTAAACGCCCTGATGGCAATGGCTATAGCATAGACAACTCCTGGAGTGACTGTAATATCTTTCCCGTCAAAGGTAAATCCATGCCGTCTCTCATACCACTCCTTTACAATGTTTCTGTATTTATCTCCGGGGTCCGTGTAGCCAAATACTCCGTGCTGCACTCTGTCCGAAATGTCTTTTATCACTTCCTCCGGAAGTCTGAAATCCATATCAGCAACCCAGAGGGGAAGCAGGTCATCCCTGCCCTTTCTCTGCATACCGAAATCCCACTTGATACAATCGGTATTTCTTCTGTCTATATACTTGTCAAAATCGTATTTTCCCATAGCCACCATATCCTGTTTTTATTTATGATAATTGCTCCACAGCGAATGAGCCGTGGAGCAACCTTAAATATGTTATGAAAAAGAAACTATTATGAGCTTTATCAATCTGCAAAGAGCGGTGTTGAAAGATATCTGTCACCTGAGTCGGGAAGAAGCACTACAATGTTCTTGCCCTTGTTCTCTTCTCTGTTTGCTACGATTGTTGCTGCCTTAAGTGCAGCACCTGATGAAATACCAACCAGGATTCCTTCTGAAACTGCGAATCTCTTGCCCTCTGCAAAAGCATCCTCGTTCTCGATTGCGATTACTTCGTCATAGATCTTGGTGTTGAGTGTGTCAGGTACGAAACCTGCGCCGATACCCTGGATCTTGTGAGGTCCTGCTGTTCCCTTTGAAAGAACAGGGCTTGTTGCGGGCTCAACAGCAATGATCTTAACATCAGGATTCAACTCCTTTAAGAACTCGCCTACACCTGTAACTGTTCCGCCTGTGCCAACACCTGCGATGAAGATGTCAACCTTGCCGTCTGTCTGCTTCCAGATCTCAGGACCTGTTGTAGCCTTGTGGATTGCAGGGTTTGCAGGGTTCACAAACTGTCCGAGAATGATAGCTCCGGGGATCTCGTTTGCGAGCTCCTCAGCCTTGGCGATGGCACCCTTCATACCCTTTGCGCCCTCTGTGAGAACGATCTCTGCGCCGTATGCCTTAAGGAGATTTCTTCTCTCAACACTCATTGTCTCAGGAAGTGTAAGGATTGTTCTGTATCCCTTGGCTGCTGCAACTGCCGCAAGACCGATTCCTGTATTTCCGCTGGTGGGCTCAATGATTGTTGCACCCTCTTTGAGCTTGCCGCTCTTTTCTGCATCCTCTATCATTGCAAGGGCAACTCTGTCCTTAACCGATCCGGCCGGATTCAGGTACTCAAGCTTTGCAATAAGTGTTGCCTCTGTAGCACCTGCACTCTTGCTGTAGTTGTTCAGCTGAAGAAGTGGTGTTCCCCCAATAAGTTCTAATGCGCTCTGCTTTATATCTGCCATGATGATTTCCTCCAATCAATTATGTTCTTTTGTTTTGATATATTGATACTACCACGGCAAAAGAGCTTTGAAAATTAAAGAAAGCTTATAGCGGGGTATATGGTTTACTTATTACAAAACTTTATCAGTCGTAAAGATCACTTGAAAGATATCTGTCACCGTTATCGGGAATGATGGTAACTATGTTCTTGCCCTTGTTCTCAGGTCTTTTTGCCACCTGTACTGCAGCCCAGAGTGCTGCGCCTGCAGAAATGCCTACCGAGAATCCCTCCAAATGAGGAATGAGTCTTGCATACTCGTAGGCATCCTCATCAGTAACATCGATTACTTCGTTAAAGAGCTCTACCTTTGTCACAGGAGGTGTTGCTCCGCCTCCGATTCCCTGGATCTTGTGAGGTCCAGGTTCTCCGCCGTTTAAAACTGCGCTTCCCTTTGGCTCAACTGCAATGATCTCAACATCAGGATTTTTCTCGCGAAGATAATCTCCTGCTCCTGAAATGGTTCCACCTGTTCCTGATGCAGCAAGGAAAATATCAACCTTACCATCAAGGTCCTCCCATATCTCAGGACCTGTTGTCTTATAGTGTGCTCCGGGATTAGCAGGGTTTCCGCCCTGTCCCATGATAACTCCTCCGGGAGTCTTCTCTAAAATCTCAGCAGCCTTTGCACCTGCCCCAGCCATGTTGAGCTTGGAATCGGTAAGAACCACCTCAGCCCCAAAACTCTTAAGGGTAAGAAGGCGCTCTTTTGACAGATTGTCAGGCATGCAAATGATGCACTTGTAGCCTTTTGCTGCAGCAACAGCCGCAAGGCCTATTCCTGTATTTCCGCTGGTTCCCTCGATTATGGTTCCACCGGGTTTAAGTCTTCCGTCCTTTTCTGCCTCTTCAACCATGTTAAGGGCAGGTCGAGCCTTAACGCTTGCTGTAGGATTGAAAAACTCAAGTTTTGCAAAAATGTGTGCTCCGGTGTTCTCCTTCTCCTCAAGCTTATGGAGCTGAACTATCGGTGTGCGTCCAACAAGTTCAAGTATGCTGTCGTATGTCTTTCCCATTTTGTTGTCTCCCCCATTCCATCATTTAACGGTTTCAATTGTGGCTTCAGCCAAAGCTTTCTCAGAAAGCTCATTTCCGATTCCCGGAAGATCCGGAACACTAAAGTATCCGTCTACAGGCTGATAGTCATATACACAGAGCTCAGTGCACCTCTTAAGTGTATTGTTGGTGTGATGCTCATGAATGATAAAGTTAGGTATAGCTGCCTCAAGATGAAGAGCTGCTGCCACGCTGATAGGTGTGTTGCAGGTGTGGGTCTGGATCTGCGCTCCGAAGGTCTCAGCCAGGTCAGAGATCTTTCTGCCCTCTGTGATACCTCCGCAGTTTCCAAGATCGGGCTGTGCAACATCCAGATATCCGTTCTTAAGCAGGTGCAGAAATCCTCTTCTTGTGTAGCTCCTCTCTCCTGTTGCAAGAGGTATGCTTGTAGCCTCTCTGATTCTCTTGTAATCCAGCTCATCCAAAGGATTGGCCGGCTCCTCAAGAAGCATCGGATGGAAGGGCTCAGCCAGCTTTGCGAACTGGATCGCGGTTGATGCGCCTGTTATGCAGTGGTTTTCGAGGATCAACTCAACGTCCTCACCGATAACTTCTCTTACTGCTTCAAGCTTTTTCTCAATCTCTCTCATGGTCTTTACGGAGAGATGATTCTGTCCCTCGTCACGGCTTATGTGCCTTCCCTCAAAATCCTTGGCAACAAAGTCGATCTTGACACAGGTATATCCCTCATCCACTGCGCTCTTGCAGGCATCCTTCAAAAACTGAAGATCACCGGGAGAGCCAAGGAAGTCCTCATACTTCCAGCCATTCTGTAACTGGCTGGCGTATGACCAGAGCTTGTCTCTGTACTTACCTCCGAGGAGCTCATACAAAGGAACGTTAAAGAACTTGCCCTTGATATCCCAGAGCGCCGTATCTATTGCGGAGATGGCGGCCATGATAACGCCGCCGTTTCCCTTTGCCCAGAAAGTATTAACGAGTTCTGTATAGATCACATCATTAGATAAAGGATTCTTGCCGATCAGAAACCTTGAGAACGAGCGAAGAAGCTCGATACATCCAAGAGAATAATTCATGATGGATACGCCCGCTTCTCCGTATCCGTATATTCCCTCATCAGTGTTTATCCTGACAATTACAGGTGTCTGGCCTGCACTTGGCAGGGCATTTAGTTTAATGATATCTACAGATGTTATCTTCATATCTATCCTCCATCACTCTGTGATGATTGGGCTGTAATCCTCGCCGAGGAACTTGATGTCGATCTCGGTTGAAATTCCCTCTTCGATTACCTGCTTAAGTGCTGCATTGATATCCTCAGCAAGCTTGGTGTTGTCCTTGCCGACGATGAAGTAGCTGTAGCTTGCTGACTTAACGTTTGAAAGATCGAAGGTGTTCACATCAAGATTGAACTCAGGGCCATAGTAACCAAAGTACATAGGTGCATCGATAATGAGGAAGTCCTCTTTTCCTGACTCAACATCATAGAGAGTCTGAAGAACGTCTGCTTCAGTGTAATCAATAATGATCTGCTGATCGGGATGTGCATCGTTGTATGTCTCAATAACAGTTGTCTTGTCGTTGCCTGCTGCGCCAACATACTTCTTGCCTGCAAGCTCTGTGAGATCTGTGATGCTTGTGATATCGATGTTCTTGTTAACTACTGCGATGTAGTGGTTTACCATCTCAGGATCTGTGAAAAGATATTTTGCTTCTCTGTCAGGGTTCTTGGCGATGTTGTTTACACCAAGGTCGTAAAGACCTGCATCAATTCCTGTAAAGATTGAAGCAAACTCTGTAACTTCAATTTCAAGCTCGTACTGTGGAAGCTTGTCAAATACTGCCTTGATGAGCTCGATGTTCTGACCTGTAAGATTTCCTTCATCATCAATGTAGGTAAAAGGTCTTGGACGAGCGCTGGTTGCTGCCTTGATAACAGTAACTCCTTCTGCTGCCTCTGCATTGTCTGCAGCTTCCTGTGCCCCATCTGCTGTCTGCTCGGTAGTCTCCTCTGCACTCTGCGCTCCTGCAGCTTCTGCTGTATCAGATGAACTTCCGCAACCTGCGAGTGCTTCAAGTGCAAGCAGTGAACTAAGTACCAATGAAATAACTTTTTTCTTCATAACAATGATCTCCTCTCTTTTTGTTATTGCAATTATCCATTAGCACCCTTTATTTGTAAAAGACACTGTTCTTATAGGCAGTTATAAGAAAATGTTATTATTTCCAATAGCTGATACTTCCATCGCTTACGACCGCAGCACTGGTGCCTTCTCCGTGGTCTGAAAGAGCTAAAAGCACCTCTTCCCAGGTCCTTGCCAGCACCACTTTTTCAGGCTCATCAAACTGAACTTTCGTAAAATGATCCGGGAACGGCGTATAGAAAATAAGCCTTCCGCACTTCATCTTAGGTCTGTCCTCAAACTTCTTAAAAAGAGTTCCTCCGCTGTTCTTCCCGAACGGGCCAAAGGTGTAATGCACAACCTGCCCCGTCTCGCAGTGATTTATCAGGACAATGTCTCCGCCCTTTTTAAGCACCTGCGAAGCAATCTTCACAGAAATAAGCGCCTCATTGTATTTGGCATTTGCATTGACTATTACAACGTCATTATTCTGATTCTGTGGAAGTGTAAGGGCGTTGACTTTGCCCGATGATGCGGCTGCGAAATAGTACTCTTTAATGGGATTTCCCGCGTAGATATCAACTATCTGAAGCTTGTCATTGATGACAGCATCGATCTTAAAAAATCTTCCCACCATAGCAGTCATGCTCTCAATATCCGTTCTGAATCCGCAGTCGTTTTTCTGGGTCCCGAACTTTGTAAACTGACCTCTTCCATGGTTGGCTTTTGTGGTTATTGCGCCTGCAATACCCGGGAAAAGAATCTTTCCTCCCCCGCCGAATCCGTTCATGGGATGGGGCGAAACAGAACCGATCCCGATCCTAACATCGCACTCCATAAACTCCCTGTTTATGAGCACCGGCTCTCCGTCCCTGTCTTTTCCGATCTCCACCAGGTTTCCAAAGGCGTTGTGATTATATACCGCATAATTCTCCACAATGTCTTTTCCAAGTTTCCTGACAAAATCCACTCTGGTCATAGCTCCGTGGGTTCCGAGAGCACAGATGAACCGGATGTGATCCTTATCGATTCCGTTCTCTTCAAGCTCCTCCAGGACCACCTCTGCAATCTCCTTCACAGGGGTTCCTCTGCTCAGATCATCAAAGACAATAACAGCTTCACTTCCGTGTCTTGCAAGCTGCTTCAAAGTTTTAGAATCTATAGGATTTCTTATCCTGTCCCGGATCAGCTCTTTTGGCGCCGGAGGCATCGTATCAGCCACCGTCCCGTGGTATGTAACCTTCCAATCATCAGGAAGATCAATTTCAAGCGGCTCATCATAGCCGTCCTTCCAGGCATTCTGCCAGACTTTATATTTAGGCATAGTTCTCTCCCGTGATCAGCCCGTCATGATGTTCTTAACGAGCTGTGTTGTTTTCACCAGTTCTTCTACAGTCGTGTACTCGTTTACCGTGTGGATCTCATGCATGGCATTGTAGATGCACAGACCGTCGATTCCGTTCCTGACCAGCACGTTGTTGTCGCTTCCACCGAATGATTTCTTGGGAAAAGACCTTTCTCCAATCGCCGAAAGTGCCTTGTTGTAAAGTTCCAGCGCACTTCCCGTTTCGCTCTCATTGGCCTTGTAAGCCTTCAGCCTTATGTCGCTGAAAAACTCTACCGAAGCACCAATAGCAGCCGTCTCCTCTTCAAAGACCTTCCTGACATTCTCAAACGCTGCAAGTGCATCCTCATGAATCGCACTTCTGATTTCGCCTTTTATCAGCACCTGCGCAGATACAGCATTGCTGACAGTTCCACCCTCAATGGTTCCAAAGTTAAGTGATGTGTGGTCATCCACCCACCCCTGTTTAATCCTGCTTATAGCAGAAGCTGCAGCAGCTATGGAATTTATTCCGTTCTCAGGCTCGAATCCCGCATGTGCCGATTTGCCCTTTACCGTTATCTCAAAGTAAATAAGCGTCGGCTCCTGAGATGAGTACACTCCGAAATCACCGCTGCAATCCGGAACAAAAGCTTTCTTTGCCTTCACTACAGAATAATCAAATGCAGACGCGCCAACCGTATATGTCTCCTCCGCAGGCGTAAACAAAAACTCGATAGGAGCATGGTCAGCACCATCTTCAAGTATCTGCCTGTAGCCTTCATAAATAACAGTAAGGGCAGCTCTGTCGTCTGCCCCAAGTACTGTAGTTTTATCACTGGTTATTTTTCCGTCCTCATGGAGGATTATCTTTTTCCCAATTCCCGGAGATACCGTATCCATGTGAGCGCAGAACAAAATCGGATCAGCATCTTTAAGGCTGCCCTTTCCCGGCACGAAGCCGAACAGATTTCCTGTATCACCTCCGATCTTTTCTCCGGCTTTATCCTCATTTAGTTCCACTCCAAGCTCTTTCCATATCTTTTTAAGATGATCGGCAACTTTCCTCTCCCCGTAGCTGATGCCGTCTATCTCAGCAAGCTTTATGAATGAATCCGTAATCCTGTCTGCAATATCTTTTCCCATGGTTTTACTCCCGGCGTTTAATCATTACTCGTTCTTTAAAAGACCCTTAAGAGGATTGATGCTTGCATCAACTCTGAGCGGACTGTTCTTTGGATCTGAAGGATCTCTGTCAGCGTGTGACTCAAAGTTCCAATGTGAAACAGAAATCTCGCTCTGGTAATCCTCTACTGTCTCTCCCTTAGGGTGACGAAGGTAAATATCTCCGTTGGGATCTGATGAAAGTGCAGCTCTGCTGCCATCATCTGCCCAGAGTTTGTCGTAGTCGATCTGACTTGAAATCCTTACGTTGTAATCCGCAAAAAGAGCATCTCTGTCTCCGCCTCTTCCAAGTACAAGGTCATGTACAAATGTTGCATTCTTGAATGCAGGAATGTTGTAGAGCTCCTTCATGTATGCATAGATGTTTGGATAGTCAGCGATTCTGTGTTTCGTAGGTCCCACATTTCTGAAGTAGCTTGTATCCCATCTCACGATGGTTACAAAGAATCTGATATCAGAATCTGTGATGTAATCACCAAAGAGGAATCTGTTCTCGGAAAGTCTCTTCTCCAGCTTATCCAATGAATCATAGAAGTCATCAAAGGCCTCATCATAAGCTTCAACAGACTGGCAGAAAGCCATTCTGTAATGACCGTTATTTACGTGAGGGAAGAGCCAGTCGTTGAACTCGTCGATGACATCCCTGTACTTAACAGGATAAAGGTCCGGTGCATCCTCAGGCTGAAGAGCTCTGAAGTTAACCTCGAGGTAGTTGGTCATTCTGTGGTAGTCGTTGTTAACTGCCTTCTTTTCCTTGATATCAACAATGGTAGGTGTTGTTGCTCTGCCCTTGAAATCAGGGTTTGCTCTCTGATAAAACTCTGAAAGGAAATATGCTCCGGTTCTGGGATCCTTAAAACCCTCCTGATCACCAAAGCCGTGACCGTATTTGTTTGTCTCACCGCTGTGAGAGGTTCTGATGTCATAGATAACGTCTGTAAGCCCTAAAATATCTCTTACGATTACAGGTCTGTTTGACCAGTTGCAGCCCTTCATCCAGTAGATCTGGTATCTTCCTGCTTCGGGCTTCCACTCACCTTCGCCCTCTCCTGCCTTAGCAATGAAAGCATTGGGCTGTCTTACAAATGCACCTCTCTCATCGATCTCATTTTTTACTTCACTGGGTCTTGGCGGAACGCCCACCTCTTCTGCGAACTTTGCTGCAAGTTCATCTGTGTATCCGTCTACAGGTGCTCCTGCCTGTGTCTTTTTTCTGTGTTCCTCTAAGCTGCATGCATTTCCCATTTTTATCTCCTCCTGATCTGATGATCAAATAATATAGTCCGGCTGGTTCATTAAATTCATTTTTGCAAAGAAGTCTTTTGT
>JAGBMP010000055.1 GCA_017634825.1 Butyrivibrio sp. | reverse complement strand
CCACCAAGCACATCCTTATAATAGCTGTCGGTAAATCCCTTTAGATCAATGTTCATTGCATCTATATTGGGGATCACCTGCTGCGCCACTTCTGCTGACACGCATCCGTTTGACACAAGAACAGTCTTCATGCCCCTCTCATGGACCTCTTTGGCCGCATCCACCACAAACTCATAGCCCATAAGAGGCTCATTGTAGGTAAACGCAACTCCGATATTTCCCTCGTACTTATACTCCAGGGCAATATCAGCGAGCTCTTTTGGCGACATCTCTCTATAGCCGTAAGGATACTCCTGCCCAAAATCATAGGAAATCTCGTGATTCTGGCAGAACGGGCATCTTAAATTGCAGCCATAACTTCCCACGGATATGATATTTGATCCGGGGTAAAAGAGATTTAGGGGCTTTTTCTCTATAGGATCAAGGGCGATGGATGTTATATGGCCGTAGTTTCTTGCTACGACCTCTCCGTCTCTGCATATCCTTGCTTTGCAAAGACCTATCCGGCCTTCTTCCAGACTGCAATGGTTGTGACAGACATTACATTTTGGCATATCTATCCCTCATACGAAAAATCAGTAGTGGCGAATAACCTCAAAACGCTCCAGGCTATAGTCCTCATCCTCATAGATTCCGGCCTTCTGACGGGCGATATCGATCTGCTGCTCTATGCTGTCAACGCCGTCGAGATTCGGTAAAAGAAGGCCTCTTTTTCTTCCGTGGGTCACAATGACTCCGTATCTCTTGACATCAAGCTGATCCGGGCTATCTATCGGCTCCGGCTCATCCAATACATCCACGCTCATTTCAAGGTATGGGAGCTCATCCTCCCCAATCATCGGAAATCTCGGATCGTTTGTGCCTGCACTGATGGCATTTTGCATTATCTCATCAGCGATGCAGGAGGTTGTCGGAAGTATGGTTCCAATGCAGCCCCTAAGGGCTCCGTCCTTGTGAATGGACACAAATGTTCCGGCTCTTCTTTCAAGCATCTCTCTGTCCATATCAGACCACTTATCACCCTTAATGTCCTTTTTTGTGATTCTCTTACCCATGGTGATATAGCTCTCAAGAGAATATCTGGCAAGTCTTACATAAGGGTCTTCATCCTGTTTTCTCTTCTCCAGCTGTTCTTTCTTTTTATCTCTCCACTTCTCAAGGAAGTGCCTGTTATCATCAGGGCCTCCCACCTCGAAAGTGCAGATTCCGTATCCCACACCAAAGGTAGCCTCATGAGAGAGCTTATGCGCAGTAACGGACAGTCCGTCCAGCGCGCCTGCCATCATGACAAAAGACCTATGACCACACTCGGCAGCTTTGTCGCAGAAGGTTTCATCAAAGTCAAGGAGCCTGTCAAACTCTCCGCTTGCGCAAACTTCCATTATTCTCTCATCATACTCAGGTCCTTCCTTGGCAAAACCATAAGGCCCATCTTCCTTCATCTTGTGCGATAAGTCTCCGCTTGCAACGTAAACTGCCCTTACGCCGGTCCTTGCGACCGCTTCCGCAATTATCTGTCCCATCTCATAGTGCATGGGAAGTGAAAGACCTGACAGACCGATCCTGACTATTTTAAAGTCCTGATATTTCTCTCTTATGTAGTACAGAGGGATCATTGTTCCGTGGTCAAGCTCAGGGTTTCTCTCTCCCATGGTTCCTGCAGGAAAGCCCTGGATCTCCATGCTCTTTATATCATCCTTCTCCTGTCCGTAGGAGTCGGAAATAGCACAGATTTCGGCCACAAGATCTGTATCATATTCCACATCAAATCTCACCTGGCCTGCTCTGAACTGCCCCATATCTCCTGTAGCTCTTTTCCCCGGAGAAACATGGAAGTAGTCGGCATACATGATGCTGTGAGGGCTTGAAATAATGATGGTCTCAGGCTTAAGCTCTGCTATTTTTTCAGCCACCTGCCTGTATGCATCGGTTGTTGCCCTGATCTTTTCCTCTTCGCCTCTTCCTACCTCAGGAAGCATTATAGGCGGATGTGGTACCATAAAAGCTCCTATTATTGGCATATCTGGTTCCTCCCTATTTATCAAAAATCAACAAGCGACTTCATATCCATTGGAAGCTCTGCTTCAAAAGACAGCTCTTTTCCCGTTATAGGCTGCAAAAATTCGAGGTGCGCAGCATGAAGCGCAGCTCTCTTCATTCCATGGCTGTTCACGATATCTTTTCCGTAAAGATTATCTCCCAAAAGAGGATGCCCTATATAAGACATGTGAACTCTGATCTGATGAGTCCTTCCGGTATCAAGACATAGCCTGACAAGCGCATAGTCTTCAAACTGTCTGACCAGCTTATAGTGCGTAATAGCTTCTTTCCCGCTCTCCATGACCTTTCGGATCATGCGCACGCCCTCTTCCCGGCCGATTGGTGCATCAATTGTTCCCTGCTCATTTTCAAGGACTCCGCTGACAATGGCCAGATACTCTTTTCTCTTGGACATGTTTCCCTTCTGATTTGAGAGTATCGCAGCCGCATGTCTGTTTTTTGCGAATATCAAAAGACCTGACGTCTCCCTATCAAGCCTTCCAATGGTGCGGACCACATGGTTCTGGCCGGTGCGAAGATAATATCCTGCCAGGGCGTTAGACAGGGAATCCCTGTAGTGGGCGTAGGAAGGATGCACCACCATATCCCCGGGCTTATTGACAAGAACAAGGTCATCGTCCTCATATAGGATGTCTATCGGGTCATCCGAAGGGATCACGTCTCCAGAATTATCAATATCTTCGTATATTTTGACTTTCAGGATATCTCCGGCTTTTACTGTCTCCCTGAGCCAGATCATCTTGTACTGGGCATCCCCGGGTATCTTGATCATTACTCCGTCTTCAAACTGTTTGCACCGTGTTATCTCTCTGGAGGACAGCTTTAGCTTACCGGACATAATCTCCCTGACCTTAAGTCCTTCCTCATTATCCGTTATCTTGATTTCAATTTCTCTAGCGCTTTCAGGCATTATCTATCCGTCCCTTAGTTTCTATTTCCTTACTACTAATGATACGATATTTACCCCTGTTTTTACAGCAAAAACGGCATGCATACAAAAAAGCTGCCGGCAAAGTTTCCTTTGCCGGCTGCCTTAAAGTTTCCGGATTGTAATTACTTCTTAACCGAAGCACATTTACTGCAACATGAGCAGTTACCGCCGCTGCATCCGCTACAGCCCTCTCCTCTGAGCTCTTTCTTAAAAGTCTTTATTGTCGCTCTTCCGGAGAAGAATACAATTACCGCAAGTGCGATTACGACAACTGCGTTTCCGATTATAGATGCCATATCGCACCTCCTTTCTAACTAAAAAGTACTTCAAACTACATTTTTATTCATCAAGCTGTCATCTTAACAGCCATCTCTTTTCCCTCGCCCTCAGCTGCCTGATAGCCTTTTCTGAAAAGAAGGTAGAGAAGTCCGCCAAGAAGTACTACTCCAACGATTGTTCCGATTCCGAAGGAAACCTGTCCAAGGATAAGTCCTCCGATATTGTAAACGATAAGTGCAAGAACGTAAGCCCAACCTGTCATGTATCCGATTGCTGCCCAGGTCCACTTAGCGTTGTTCATCTCACGCTTGATGGCTCCGATTGCTGCAAAGCATGGTGCACACAGAAGGTTGAAGATCATGAACGCATAAGCTGCAATAGGTGAAAAGTCAGCTGCAACTCTGTCCCAGATCTGCTCGCCTTCTTCTCCCAGCTCTTCTTCGCCATCATCATAATTATAAAGTACACCGAAGGTTCCAACAACCTCTTCCTTAGCAACAAGACCTGTTACTGTTGCAACAGTAGGCTTCCAGCTTCCAAAGCCAAGGGGCTTAAATACGAAGGATGCTGCGTTTCCAACGCTTGCAAGAAGGGAAGCATCCATAGCATTTACATCCTCTACGGGAACATCCATCTTATCAGCAAGCTGTGCTACATACTCATCTGTAATAACTGTTTCATCCTCAAAGAGGTTATCAACAAGACCAAAGTGTCCGTTTACTGTTCCGAATGCTGACAGGAACCAGATAATAACTGAAGAAACAACGATAACGCTGCCGGCTCTCTTAATGAATGACCAGCCTCTCTCCCATGTGGCACGAAGCACACCTGAAACAGAAGGAACATGGTATGTAGGAAGCTCCATAACGAAAGGAGCAGGAATTCCGGCAAATGCCTTAAACTTCTTAAGAATGATTCCGGAAAGGATGATTGAACCGATTCCGATAAAGTAAGCTGAAGCTGCAACAAGTGGTGATCCACCGAAGATCGCACCTGCGATGAGTCCGATGATAGGAAGCTTAGCACCGCAAGGCATGAAGGTTGTGGTCATGATGGTCATCTTTCTGTCACGCTCGTTCTCGATCGTACGGCTGGCCATAACACCGGGAACACCACATCCTGTTGCTACAAGGCAAGGAATGAAGCTCTTTCCGGAAAGACCGAACTGTCTGAAGATACGGTCCATAACGAATGCAACACGAGCCATGTATCCAACATCCTCAAGGATTGAAAGGAGCAGGAAAAGAACCAGCATCTGAGGTACGAAACCGATAACAGCACCAACACCTGCAACAATACCATCCTGAATAAGTCCATATAAAACTGTACCCTCTTCTACATGTAGAATACCAAGAAGTGTATCAAAAAATCCGGGAACCCACTCGCCGAAGATCACATCATTTGTGAAGTCTGTGGCCATTGTTCCGATTGAAACACTCCAGCCGCCCATGGCGATGGCATATACGAAGAACATGATAAGAGCGAAAATAGGAAGACCTAAAATTCTGTTGGTAACAATCTTATCAATCTTATCTGATACTGTAAGTTCTCCCTTTGCAAGGCCCTTCTTAACTGCCTTATCTGTAACCTTTGTGATATAGGTGTATCTCTCGTTTGTGATAAGTGATTCAGCATCATCATCAAGAGCGCTCTCACACTGCTTTGTAACAGCCTCGATCTCTTTAAGCTGATCTGATGTAAGATGAAGCTCTTTTACCGCCTTCTCATCTCTCTCAAAGGCCTTTACTGCATTCCAGCGAAGGAATTTCTCATCGCTGCGATCTTTTATGATCTCTTCAATCTTTACTACTGCATCCCTGACTTCACCTGTAAGGAAATCACTGTTGTGACTTGCTTTTCCGGCCCTTGCTGCTGTAACTGCCTTTTTAACAAGGTCCTGTGTTCCCTCACTCTTAAGGGCTGAAAGCTCAACAACCTCGCAGCCAAGTGCATCTGAAAGAGCTTTAACATCAATCTTGTCGCCGTTCTTGCGAACCAGGTCCATCATGTTAAGTGCTACAACTGTTGGAATGTTCAGCTCAAGGAGCTGAGTTGTAAGATAGAGGTTACGCTCGATGTTGGTTCCGTCAACGATATTGATGATGGCATCGGGCTTCTCTGTTACAAGATAAGTTCTTGATACCACTTCCTCAAGTGTGTATGGAGAAAGAGAATAGATACCGGGAAGGTCCTGGATTATAACATCCTTGTACTCATCTCCCTTAAGCTTACCCTCTTTCTTTTCTACAGTAACGCCGGGCCAGTTTCCAACGTACTGTCTGCTTCCTGTTAAATCATTAAAAAGTGTTGTTTTACCACTGTTGGGGTTACCAGCAAGTGCAATCTTTAATTCCATTTATTGCCTCCTAATGTGTGATCATTTTAAAATGCGGTTTCGGGTGTTAGCAAAAGCTAACCGCCCATCTAAAAATAATCTGCATAACTTTCATGCAGAATTAAAATGGAAATATCGGTCTTACTCGACCTCTACGAACTCTGCATCAGCCTTACGAACGGTAAGCTCGTATCCTCTTACTGTAAGTTCGATAGGGTCACCCAGTGGTGCAACCTTTCTTACGTAAACTTCTGCTCCCTTGGTCAGTCCCATGTCCATGATCCTTCGCCTTGTGGGGCCTTCACCATGGAGTCTTACAACCTTGGCACTGCCGCCAATCTCCACATCTCTAAGTGTCTTCATTACTTTTCTCCCTCTATTTTAAAATTTTTAGTAACAACATAAAATTATCCGCATCAGATAAAGATGCGGTTTGCAAGTGACTTATCAAGAGCTATGCGGCTGTCCTTGACATTAACAATAAGGTTTCCGCCGTTCTTGTTTATTATGGAGATTTCTTCTCCTGTGACAAAGCCAAGTGTTGCAAGGTGCTGCCTGGTCTCGTCATTCCCTGTGATCTTCTGAATCTTTAAAAGCTGTCCGCTATCTGCAAAAGTAAGTGGCATCATGAATACCTCCTATAATGTTAGCATACGGTATCTACTGTTACCTTTAGCTAACTTGATTCATTACTAGGATATTCCGAGTTTATCATGTTGTCAATTGCTAACAGATAATTATTATCAATTTCATCACTTTTATTGCAATAAAAAGTACTGATACAGATTTTTTTGTACAATCTGCATCAGTACTGATTTTACACAATTATATTTTGTTAGCCTCAACTAATATCCTTGACGCAATTTAAGATAATATCACATCATCCTTTTTTATCACGCATCCTCTCAATAGCATCCATAGCAAGCTTACTTCTCTCACACTCAGAAGCTGAAAGAGAAATCTGCCAAGCCAGTGGGCTTCCCTTCATATGCTCTGAAGCATAGGAAAGACCGTTTGTACGCTCATCAAGGAAGGGCCTGTCGATCTGGTTCGGATCACCAAGGAGAATGATCTTGGTATCCTTGCCGGCTCTGGTGATAATGCCCTTGGCCTGAGTAGGAGTCATGTTCTGCGCTTCATCGATGATAAGGAAGGTCTTAAGGATGGATCTTCCTCTTATGAAATTAAGAGCCTCGCACTGAACTATTCCTCTCTCAAAGACTTCATCAGTCTTACCCTGAAGCTCCTTCTCATCTTTGTATCGCTCCTCTTCATTGGAGTCTATGAGCTGTTCAAGGTTATCAATGATAGGTCTCATAAGAGGTGATATCTTTTCCTGCTCATCACCGGGTAAAAATCCGATGTCATCATCAAACTGCGAATTAGGTCTGCAGACCAGGATCCTTCTGTATTCACCGGTAGGACGATTTATCATCTTTTCAAGGCCTACTGCCAGTGAATAGAAAGTCTTGGCAGTTCCTGCCATACCCTTTACTATGACCAGTGGTGCTACATCTGCCGGCTGCATAAGCGCTTCCTGAAGGAAGTACTGTCCTGCGTTTCTTGGCTTAACACCGTAGGGCTGACTCTTTTCATACTCAAGCTTTTTGATAAATCCCTTGCAGACACGTCCCATCTGGGTCTTACCCACAGACTGATCCGCTCTTACTACAACAAACTCATTTTCATATAAATCAGGTTTGTACTGCTCCCCCTCCTCATCACAACAGTAAACGGCGTCAACAGGAATTCCCTTCTTCTTGAAATCCTTGAAAAGATCCTCCGGAGCATAGACATCGATTCGTCCTGAGTACTGCTCGCCGCCTCCTGCAACCTGCTCGGTTGTAAAATCTTCTGATTTGATATTAAGAAGCTGAGCCTTAATACGCATCAGAATGTCCTTAGTTACAAGAATTACCTGTTCCTTGCTGCTCTCCTTAAGTCCCTTGCACACCTTAAGTATGCGGTTGTCAGACTTGTACTCTGACATATCCTTCGGAAGCTCAACATCCTTGAAGTTCTTCTCAACTCTCAGAAGCCCTCCGTTGTCAAGCTCTACACCCACAACCAGATCTCCCTGGCCTCTGAGCTGTTCGAGAATCCTGATGGCTTCTCTTACATTGGCTCCACGCTCACCTTCATCTCTCTTGTGCGTGTCAAGCTCCTCCAAGACTACCAGCGGAAGAACGACCTCGTTATCATCAAAGCACTTGAGAGCATGGGGTGCTTGAATCAAAACGTTGGTGTCCAGTACGTAGATCTTCTTCATGCGTAGGTCCCCCTCTATTTGTATGACTTTGAAATCATTATACCATATATTGTGGTAATGCAACATAAAATAAAAAAGAGCCTGTATCAAAATATGATACAGACTCTTTAAGTCAGTATTAAAATCAGAACTCGCAGGACTGTGGTGTTCTTGGATATGGTATTACGTCACGGATATTTTCTACGCCTGTCAAGTACATGATAAGACGCTCAAATCCCATACCGAATCCGCTGTGGATGCATCCGCCGTATCTTCTGGTATCAAGGTACCAGTCGATGCCTTCCTTATCAACACCCATCTCATCCATTCTCTCAATAAGCTTGTCGAGATTCTCTTCCCTCTGGCTTCCACCCATAAGTTCTCCTGCCTGAGGAACAAGGAGGTCAACTGCTGCAACTGTCTTGTTGTCAGGATTTACCTTCATGTAGTAAGCCTTGATGTCCTTGGGCCAGTCAGTTACAAATACAGGTCCGCCGAAGTAATCTACGATATATTTCTCATGCTCTTTGGCAAGGTCTTCTTCGTAATCGGGTTTGAAATCCCACTTCACATCAGCCTTTTTAAGAATATCGATGACATCGTGGTGTTTGATTCGTGTAAAATCAGTATTTACGATGTTGTCGAGCTTCTCTTTAAGTCCCTTGGCAACAAACTTGTCACAGAAATCAATTTCCTCAGGGCACTTATCGCAGACATACTTAACAACATACTTAAGCATCTCCTCTTCGATATCCATAAGGCCGTCAAGATCGCAGAAAGCCATCTCCGGCTCGATCATCCAGAACTCGTTTGCATGAGTCTGAGTGTTTGAATTCTCTGTTCTGAAGGTTGGTCCGAAGGTGTAGATGTCACCGAAGGCCATTGCAAAGGTCTCACCCTGAAGCTGGCCTGAACCTGTGATAAATGCCTGCTTACCGAAGAGATCCTTCTTGAAATCAACCTTGCCGTCCTCAGTCTTTGGAAGATCATTCATGTTAAGAGTTGTGATCTTGAACATCTGATCTGAGCCCTCACAGTCAGCACAGGTGATAAGAGGTGTATGAACATATACATATCCTCTCTCCTGGAAATAGCTGTGAATAGCCATGGCTGCAACACTTCTTACTCTGAATACCGCGCTGAAAAGGTTGGTACGTGGACGAAGATGTGCAACGGTTCTAAGGAACTCTCTTGTATGTCTCTTGGGCTGGATCGGATAATCCTCCGGGCAATCACCCAAAAGCTCAACGCTTGTAGCTTTTACTTCAAAAGGCTGCTTATTCTCGGGAGTAAGTACCAGTGTTCCGATAACCTTTACACTTGCACCGACACCAATCTTGGAAGCATCAGCAAAATTAGACAGCTCCTTGTCGTATACTACCTGTAAATTCTCGAAAAATGAGCCATCGTTAATATTAAGGAATCCAAAATTTGACTGTGCTCTGTTGGTCCTTACCCATGCGCATACAGTCACTTCCTTTGATGCATACTCAGATGTTTTAGTAAATAACTCCCTGATTTTAGTCCTCATCTTTTTTTCTCCTCAAAATAATACTATTAAGAAATATTATCACCTTTCGCGAATATTGCAAAGAGTTTTAATAGCAGTTATCAGCCTTTCGTTTGATTCATGGTCCTTTATTGCTATTCGATAGAAGCCTTTTTGAAGCCCCTCAAAAGTACTGCAGTCCCTGATCATAATTTTCATCCCAAGGAGTTCATTATAAAGATCCGTGGCGTTTTTTATCAGAAGAAAATTTGTATCGGACTTACATGTCTTTATTCCCATCTGCTCAAGTTCTTTAGCAAGATAAGCCTTCTCTCTCTTTATAATCTCAAGGGATTTTTTGACAAAATAGCCTTCCCCTGCAATCTCAGCACACTTTATACCTGCCATCTGAGCAAAGACCGACATGTTCCATTCAGGCAGGAACCCCCTTAGTTTAGCGGCATTTTCCTCTGATGTTATGGCAAACCCAACTCTTACTCCCGGAATAGAAAAGAGCTTTGTATAGGCATCTACAACAAACAGATCCTTAAACTCTCCGATATATTCTCTGGCACTGACAGATTCCCCGGAAAAATTGCCTGTATCCGAGAGCCTGTAAAAACATTCATCTACAATGAGCGCAGCACCGACTTCTCTGCATCTATCCATGAGCTTTACAAGCACGCCCTCCGGTATCAGCCTTCCCGTAGGATTGTTCGGATTTCCAAGGATCACAAGATCAATGTCCCCGGTTACAGCATTTAATATCTGCTCTGTAATTTCAAAGCTATCCTCCGCGAATGGTTCATCAGATTCTTTTAAAAGAGAATATCTAATGATCTCACAGTCCGGACGCCCCTTTAGAACATGCTCATAGCCATAGAAACTTGGAATTGGTAAAAGAGCTTTCCTCGGCCTAATCATGTTTACTATTGCCATCAAAAGCTCAGAAGCCCCGTTTCCGCCGACAATGTTTTCCTTCGTAAACTTTGCTTCTTTTAAAGAAAGCCTGTTCTCCGCTTTTGCTACAGCGGCTGCAAATTCGCTCTGCATAATATCAGGATAGTTTGAGACCTGATCTGCTGCAGCTCTGATCTCATCAAGAACCTGCGCCGGGCATGGAAGCGGATTTAAGCTCACCGAAAAATCCAGTTCTATTTTCTTGTCATAAATCTCTCCGCCGTGTAACATACAAGCTCCTGATCATATCTCTGCGCTCCTGCCATCGGTCACCATTTTCATAATCTTTCTCCTCCTTAAAGTCACTAATTATCTATAATACAGAATGCTGATAACCAAAGCAAGAAACAACATCAGCATAAAGCAAAGAGTCTCCGTGGCATACATAAGCCTGCAGGCTCTTTTTATGTCTTTTCTCTCAATGGGTCTTGTATCATCCCCTATATAGGGCTTTTTAACCACCTTGCCAAAATAACTGGCATCTCCTGCAAGCCTTACAGAAAGCGCTCCTGCAAGAACGCTCTCGGTCTGAGCGGAATTCGGAGATTTGTGGTTATAGCGATCCCTTCCAAATATCCTTGCAGCTCCTTTTGCCGAGTACTCTTTTCCCATAAAAAGAGATGCGCCTATCATAAGAAGCGCGCTTATCCTTGCGGGAATAAAGTTAAAGACATCATCCATCTTAGCTGCAAACTTCCCGAAATACTCATACCTGTCATTGTGATAACCCAGCATGGAATCCATGGTGTTCACTGCCTTATATACAAGTCCGAAAACAGCACCGCCAAGGAAACAGTAAACAAGAGGCGCGATGACTCCGTCGGAAGTGTTCTCAGCAACTGTCTCAACTGCAGCTCTTATCACTCCGTCTTCATCCAGCACATCCGTATCTCGTCCGACGATCATGGAAACTGCGGCTCTTCCGGCATCAAGGCCGTCTTTTTCCAGCGCATCATACACTTTCATGCTCTCATCTTT
>JAGBMP010000054.1 GCA_017634825.1 Butyrivibrio sp. | reverse complement strand
CCAAGAGCCATTCTCAAGAAGCTAAAGGGATAGTCTACCCTTTTTCAGCCTCTATAGGTGCCATTTTCTGGCGCTACTCGCTTTGAAAAAATTTCAATGTGCATTTTTGAGTGGTTCTGAGGAGTCATGAATAATTCAGGTCAAAGGAAGTAAAGAATACATATAGAACACACGTTGAGAAATACCTCTGGGGAGATTCACCCTTCTGGAGTGCAAGTTACTTCTGTGCCACTACAGGAAGTGTTTCTCTTGATACAGTTAAGAAATACATTGAAGATCAGCGAACAGAAGAACACAAACGCAAATACATTAAGACGGGGAAATACAAAAAGAAAAGCTAGTGCGACTCATCCCACAACCGACTTCATCGGAAGGGGTTTTCTCGCACAATGCTTATAATTTATGAACATCATGCCTCTTCCAAGACATTCTGGCACTCTCTGATAAGGGACATATTGCTGCAGAGGATCAGCACCTCATTCCAGCATGTATAAACTTCGTCTGCAAGAGATTCGATATCCTCAAATCTCCACATAACCGCAAAGTCCTCATAACCTGTAATGTCGTTGAAACCGTTGATCTCACGATCCGCCTCATCAAAGACTCTCTGCCATTCATCGGATGCTGTTCCGCAGAAGGCCACGTTCTTGCAGCCCTTCTTGAGGATCACGTCTGCCAGCTCCTTGATCAGAGTCTCATCTATGATCTCGTCAGTCACGATTATCACTGTATGATTGGAAAGGTCCCTGAGGTTCTTCCTGTTATCAAAGATCCTGCGGTTAAAGATTCCAAAAGAAATATTCTGGTTTAAGGTATCCTCTGTATATATGTGCTGAATCATGGTAACTCCTCCTTCTCAATCAATGAAGCTTTTTTCTGTTATACACAGCTTAGCAAGGATTGAGTCCCATTTTCAGTACAGTGAGTCAGTGGAGACGTTCCTTGAGGGCTTTGTTTTCAGAAATGGTGTCAATGAATTTTCTGCCCTTTTGAGACTCACCTCCGGAGAGCCATATACTGTAGCAGAACTTTTTGGCGGAGTATAACTCCGCCCCGTTATAATGCCTATTACAATAGATTGAGCCACTGCAAACGCAGTGGCTCAATCTATGCCAAGCATTGTTTTTCATGAAAGCATTGAGTTTTTTCTCCTGAATCAATACGAGGTATATATACCAGGCTCAGTCTCTTTAAATTGTAAGTATCTATCGGGACTCGAAGCTATGTGAAAGGCTCCATCTTTCTCTTTAAGCACTGTTACATAAAGGCTTATATCGGTTCCATTAAGAAAAACATAGCAGGTATCATTTTCAAACTTTTCAGTTATATCAACAGCCTGTCCTTGAAAATATAGCATTATCTTACCATCATCGTTATAACTTACATCTACTTCTCGGGAAAGATGCAGTATCAATTCATCCTCTGTCAGCGCTCTCTCTGTACCATCGGCCTCGATAGCGACACCTCCACCGCCAGCTTCTCTTGTATTTCCATCCGTGTCGGTATATTCCATGGTGTAATTACCTGATCCATCAAAGTCAATGGTTACATCCGTCTGGTCGCCATGCATCCATAACTGAATTGTTCTTTGGATCCCACCAACATTTGCAGCATAAGCCGTTCCGGAACCACCAACAATTACCAAACAAGCCGCAGCTGCAGTAGCGAAGGTTCTTAACATTGCTTTTTTCTTTAATATAGCCATTTTTTCATCCTCCAAAGTAAAGTCACTGGAGGTCTGTAAAACCGAAAATGCTTTCTTATACTGTTCTCTATTGCTCATCTTCCCAGCCCTCCTTAAGTGCGTCTTTTAGTTTGGCACGTCCGCGCGATAGTCTGACCTTTATATTGCTCTCTGTGGTCCTGAGTATCTTGGCTATCTCCTTGATGCTGTAGTCTTCGTAGTAAAAGAGATGAACTACAACTCTGTATTTTTCAGGCAGCTTCATAACCTCTTCAAATAGTTCCTTAGTTTCTGGTGTTTCAAAGGATAGTGTCTCAATAAAATCATCCAAAGGCATTCCCTTTCTGTGCCAGAAAGAGGACTGAATATTTTTTGCTTTATTGATTGCCACTCTGAGTAGCCATGCACGTATGTGCTGTTCGTTATCAAAGTTTTTATATGTCATGTAGTACTGAAGAAAAGTATCCTGAACAACGTCTTCTGCGTCACTGGTATTTTTACATATACTAAACGCTGCTGCGTATACATTGTTCTTGTACATATTCATCAGATCCTGTACAGGTAATCTCATTTGATGCTCCTTTATTTAAGGCCTTATACTAATATTACAATTGGTCAAAAGAAAAGGTTACAAAAAATAAAACGATGAAGAAAATTTTCCTCATCGTCTTATTTAAAAACTGTGAATAGTAACCAACAGGGACGGTTCTCTTTGACTCCTATAATTTACTTCGGAAGTGCCACATATCCGCAGTCTTCGATCAGCCTCTGGCCTTCGTCTGACAAGAGCCACTCCACAAGTTCTTTTATATTCTTATTATCATTGTCCTTACGGTAAACGACGTAGAAGCTGGCAGTCAAAGGATATGAACCGTTTCTGATGTTCTCTGCATCAGGGTATACTCCGTCAACTGCGAGCATCTTAACACCGCTATCGGCGACCATGCCCGATAAATAATATCTGAAGGAATATCCAATGGAGCCCCCGAGGATGTTCATCGGGTTGTGGGTAAGAACAATGTCTTTTCCCATGAACTTCTCCATCATGGTCTGTGACCCCGAGCCCTTGATCCTGACAAGGGGATTTATGAGTTTCGACGGGCCTCCGACCTCATTCCAGTTTGTGATATTACCGGTGTAGATATCCCGGATCTGGTCAGATGTCAGGCCATCTACCGGGTTCTTTGAGTTTACAAAGAAGACAAATGCCTCCAGTCCCACAGGAACAATCTCCAGTTCGACACCTTTTTCTGCTGCCGACTGAAGCTGCTCCGCCGATGGATGCGCTGTAAAGAACAGGTCCACCGAGCCGTCAACCATGGCATCAAAGCCACGTATCGTGTTCTGATACTGCATCACGCTGTCATCAGCAAAGTTCTCCCCATAGAAATTGTCATCGGAAAACTCTCCGCCTTCATAGATAACGCTCCCTTCGGGGTAGCAGTTATCTATGACCGAAGCGTAAACCGGAACCAGCGCTGCTGCGCCGTCCAGCACAGGAAGGTCGTCTCCTTCTTCAAACCTCAAAGAAGAATCCACCCTGGCAAGGTCAGATCCTTCCTCAAATGGAAGGTACCTCGATACATCGATCATCTTCCTCTGAGAAGCGCTGCTGAAATTGTTGCCCACGCGCCTTGTTACAGTCATAAAAATAAAGCCATTTACCAGCACTGTGACCAGCACCACTGATAAAATGGCCATTATCCGTCCCTTCATCACCATATCTCCTGTGATATCAAATGTATAATTGATGAATTCTCATAAGCTTTGTAAGCATATATGCAATGTGATAACGTGAGTAGTATCGCCAATATGCTTACTATGATCAAAACTTTAAGAAATCTCTTATCTTCCATAGTATTCAGCCTTGTCTTTTTACATATTTGCCACTATTGCCCAAGTGATCAGGTACAGGAATGTTCTCCCTATTACGAAAACTACTGCACAGGCAACAACTACGCCAAAAACAACTGCATACCAGGGGTTCATTTTTCTGTTCTCTTTTTTGGCGTTGATATACTCCTTAATAAACATAACAATAGAAGCAACCAGCGCTACAATTAAGAGTATACTTGCAATTCTCATTAAATCTTTCCTTGTCTTATTACGCGAAAACTTTTATTCCATTTCTGCTCTATTCCGCGCCAGCTGTATGTAAGCTCTCCGTTCGGATAAAGGCAGACAGATTTGGATGTTATCTCCGAAGGGTTGTCATAGGAGTCATAATATGCACCTCCGCTAACCCTCTGCGACATTTTCTTATAAACGAAACCATCGATTGTTATTACTTCCGGAAACTGTGTGATCATAAGCTCTCTCCATTAGTATAAATACGGTTGACGGGTTCTTATACATTATATTGTAGAACGATTGAATATTCAATACAAGATAATGTATTTAATCATTTTACATAATATTCAGTATAATTAACTATAAATACGTCAACCATCTTGGAGAATGCGATGAAAAAGAATTTTCTTTGCTGCTTAATCCTTGCTGTAGCACTGCTTACCCTGGCAGGATGCAGCTCTTTTAAAATAGACGAGTCCAGATACTATCTCTACACTCCCAAAGATACTCAAAGCCAGCCTCTGGTCATTGTCTTTCACGGCTATGGTGAGGACGATAATGCCGGAAGCACCAAGACTGTCCTTCCCCTGACCTCTCCGGAAAGCCAGAGCAAGCACTCCTGCTACGTTTTAGCACCGCACATTGATGACAATACCTTTTTGGCTGAGTCAAGCCGCCGGAGTCTGTACAACGAGGTAAAAGACATCTCGGACCACCTTATAGCTGAAGGAAAAGTTGACCCAACAAAAATCTATTGCATGGGCAATTCCTTTGGTGGACTTGCTACCGTGGAATTCCTTGAAGCCTATCCGGAGGATATCGCCGGCGCCATTGTCATGTGCCCTGCACTCACCTACTCACGGGATTCCACCACAAACCTCTCTAAGATAAAAGACATTCCGATATGGTTTGCACATGCTACAAACGACAATGTAATTCCTGTAGATGTCAGCAGATCTGCTGTCTCCACCTTAAAGGCCATGGGCGCAGAAAACGTATCTCTCACTGAATTCAGTGACCGAGAAATGCTCTCAGCCGGCGCTCTTACAGGCTTTCACCAGGCCGACTTTGCCGTGATGGGAGACGTAAGTTTTATGGAATGGCTCTTTTCCCAAAGTTGCACTCCCCGTCCTTAGATGTTAGAATCTTGAATTGTTATGAAAAAAGGTTGGGGAAGAGTGTATGAAAATTCTAAGATTTCTAAAGTTTATTCCTGTTATTGCGTATACTACCTTCTTTCAGTCGCTGTTATCATCTGGCATCTGGTGAATTGTATACTTAGCAAGTATTCAGGAAAAGAAAGGTGGTAAGTTTTGAAGGGAATTTTTAAAAAAGCAGTAAGTGTTTTATGCGCAGCAATCATGGTTGCATCACTGGCAGGCTGCGATGTCAATGTTTCTTCATCGCTTGACTCAAATCAGTCAGCAGCCGAGTACAACGCAGAATATTTAGCAGATAATCTTGAGCTTGAAAGCGAAGTCGCAACAGTTATCGCAAACAAGCTTGACGAGAAGGATTTGGGAAAGATCAAATCTCACAAAAAGAAGATCGTAAACGGCAACGGAAGCATGACTTTCGGAGATGGTAAAAAGAAATATACCATCAATGTAGAAGACGGTTACATCTCAACATTAACTGATTCAGACGGAATGGTCATCATGACTTTGGATGACATTCTCAGTGCAGCAAACGGTGACGTTTCAACTGAACCGGAGCCGGTTTCCGAGCCTGTTTCCGAGCCTGCAGAGCCTGAAGCACCTGCTGCTGAACCTGAGGTCACTGACAATACAACTCAGTCCTCATCATCAACTACAGCTTCATACCTCGCTGAAGATGCTCAGAAGATACTAAACAGCCTTGACACTGATTACAACAAGGTCAACTGGGGCGTACAGTATTCACCTACCGGAATGGACGGAATCGTAATCTCCGTCGCTCCATTTATGGATGGAAACAGCTACTATCTGCTGGTAGCAGTTACCAATCTCTACGGTGAGGACGTTACGTTTTCAGCATCCGGATACCCTAAGGGAACAGACGGACAGAAGATCGGAAGTATTTCATTCTATGAAAACGCTATAGCACCCGGCAATACCGTTGCAAAAGCAATTTACTGTGAAGAGATTCCCACAGGTGAGATCCGCTGGGATGAGATCGAACTGCCAAACGTATTTGACAAAAGCGCATACTGGGAGAGCGACTGGGGAATCAAGACAGACTCAGACGGATATATTGAAGTTCCATTTACCATTTATTCTGACGTGAACATGATGCCCGGCACTGTAACAGCGATCATCCTTGATTCAAAGGGCGACATCCTTGCTGTTGAAGATGATTTTATTATGGATGAGGGAAAAGAGGTTTCAGGAACCATCAAACTCTTCAAGAAAGAGCTTCCGGGAACTCCTGTAGATCTTGCAATGTTTGCAAATCCACTTGAAAAATAATAATAAACCGCTAAAAGGAGAGTTTAAATACTCTCCTTTTTTGTTACAATTAATTCGGAAACGTTGTTCATACCTTACATGGAGGATGCAATGTACACTGAAACCACGATCAGAGAGATAGTTGATAAGCAACGTGAATTCTTTTATTCCGGGAAAACTCTGGATGTCGAATTCAGGCTCAGGCAGCTGCGAAGACTTAAAGCAGCCATTATCAAGAATCAGCAGGTCCTTGAGGACGTACTGTATAGAGATCTGGGAAGAGCCCCTATGGAAGCTTACTTCTGCGACATAGGAAGCATAATCCTCGAGATCAACGAGACCATGAAAGGCCTTCGCACGTGGGCTAAGCCTGAGACACATTTTAGCGGGCTTCACTGCTTTCCAAGCGTGACCACCAAGGTCTACAAGGTTCCATACGGCGTATCTCTCATCATAAGCCCTTTCAACTTTCCCTTCATTTTGTCCCTTGGGGTTTTAATTGCTGCCATCGCCGGCGGAAACACCGCTGTGATCAAGGCAAGCTCCAAGTCACAGCACTGCACACAGCTTATGAAGAAGATCATCTCTGAAATATATCCCGATAAATATGTGACCGTAATAGATGGTGGGCACGACGTGGCTGACATGTGCCTTGCCCAGAAATTCGACAAGATCTTTTACACAGGCTCTCCCAAGGTCGGTGTCCATGTCCTTGAACAGGCAGCCAAGAACCTGACTTCTACTGCCCTTGAGCTTGGCGGAGAGACCGGCAACTGGTGCATCATCAGGAAAGATGCAAACCTAAAGGACGCTGCCAGAAAGATTGCTTTCTTCAAGGCCTTAAACAGCGGTCAGATCTGCATCAACATAAATCAGATTGCTGTGGCAAGCGAGGTCGCAGAGGATTTTGTAAAAGAGCTTATCAAAGCCTTCAATAAACAGCTGGGAAGTGAACCTCATGAAAATCCGGAATATCCGCACCTGATAAACCGGTCAGCTTATGATAAATGCAAGAATCTCGCTGATGAATACAGAAACAAGATCGTATATGGCGGATCCGGAAACGACATGACCCTAAAGTTTGATCCGACCATAATTTACCCTGTTGATATAGATGACAGTATCGTGCAGAAAGAGCTCTTTTGCCCGCTTCTGCCGATTGTAACGTACAAGGATGATGAGATCGGCGCCCTACTTAATACCATTTCAAGACGCGAGCATGGCCTGTCGCTCTACATCTTCACAAGAAATATTCCCTGGGCAAAGAGAGTCATGCAGAGAATGCAATACGGCGGAGGTTGTATCAATGAAGTCTGCCTTCACATGATGGTCAAGGGCGCTCCATTTAATGGCACTGGCCACTCGGGAATGGGCGCATATCACGGCAAGTGGGGATTTATGGAATTCACACATCCATCTACGGTTCTCATCGGCTCTACAAAGTTTAACCTGAGCATGAGAGAACATCCTTACACAAGCGCCGGCCGTAAACTTGTTGGATTACTTGAGAGGTAACAATTTCGGCAAATCACCTTCAGAATATCGCAGTGCTGTATAAAGTTAACGCTTTACCGCGCTGAGTTTCCTGTAATATGCCAATTTTATGCAACAAAAACAAATATATTTCCTTCTTGAGTTTCTTTTTTATGGTAAAATATTAACCAGAAGTATTGCTTTATGGGGGGAATTCTATATGGGTCTATTCGACAAACTTTTCCAGGGTAACAAAATCACACTTGCTTCTCCTGTTAACGGAGAAATTGTGCCTATAAGCCAGGTAAAGGATGATACCTTTGCGCAGGAAATGGTGGGCAAGGGCGTTGCCATCATTCCTTCAGACGGCAAATTCTATGCACCTGCTGACGGAGCTCTTATAGCTCTTTTCCCAACAGGACATGCATTCTGCATTAATTCTACTGACGGAGCAGAGATTCTCGTTCACATCGGCATTGACACAGTTAAGCTTGGAGGCGAGCACTACACCATCCATGCCAAACAGGGCGATACCGTTAAAAAGGGCGACCTCATTGTTGAGGTTGATCTAGAGGGCGTAAAAAACGCCGGCTATGACGTCATCACTCCTATGATCGTTTCTAACCATTCCAAGTTTTCAGGTTTTGAGAAGAAGAGCGGAAAGGTAGCAGTGGGCGATGCTGCTATCGTGCTGAGCAAATGAATGTAATTGCAAAAAGCAATTCATAAATAAAGGAGGACAAATGTATGATGAAGTATCTACAAAAGATCGGTAAATCTCTGATGCTTCCTGTCGCAGTTCTTCCAGCAGCAGGTATTCTCTACGGTATCGGATATTGGATCGATCCATCAGGTTGGGGTGCCAACAGTGTTTTGGCAGCATTTTGTATAAAAGCTGCATCGGCGATCATTGATCAGATCCCGATTCTTTTTGCCATCGGTGTATCAGTAGGTATGGCTAAAGACCATGACGGAACCAGTGCTCTGGCAGGTCTTGTTTCATTCCTGATGATCACCACACTTCTTAGCACAGGCGCTGTTGCAATGTACAAGGGCGTTGACGCTTCAGAAGTTCCTGCAGCATTCGGTAAGATCCAGAACGCATTTATCGGTATCTTAGCCGGTATCATCGGATCAAGCTGCTACAACAGATTCAAGGATACCAAGCTTCCTGACTGGCTTGCATTCTTCAGCGGTAAAAGATCTGTTGCCATTGTTACAGCGATTGTTTCAGCCGTTACAGCAGCAATCCTGTACTTCGTATGGCCGGTAATCTTCGCTGCACTCGTAGCTTTCGGAAAAGCAATCCTCGGCCTCGGTGCTCTTGGATCAGGTATCTACGCAATGCTTAACCGTGCACTTATTCCTTTGGGACTGCACCACGCACTCAACGCCGTATTCTGGTTTGATACAGCAGGTATCAACGACCTCGGCCTCTTCTGGTCAGGCGCAGAAGGCGCAGTTAAGGGTGTTACAGGACAGTACATGACAGGATTCTTCCCTATCATGATGTTCGGTCTTCCCGGCGGAGCACTTGCAATGTATCACACAGCAAAGGATTCCAAGAAGAAATCAGCTGCATCTCTCCTGCTTGCAGGATCACTTGCTTCAATCTTCACAGGAATCACAGAGCCCCTTGAGTTCGCATTCATGTTCATGGCTCCCGGCCTTTACCTTGTACATGCGCTCCTCACAGGTGTTTCTGCAGCAATCTGCACACTGCTTCCTTTGAGACTTGGATTTAACTTCTCAGCAGGACTTGTTGACTACATCCTTAGCTTCAAGGCTCCTATGGCTGTTAATCCTTGGCTCCTTATTCCTATCGGCCTTGTTTTCGCAGTTATCTACTACTTCGTATTCCGTTTCGTTATCACAAAGTTCGACCTTAAGACTCCGGGACGAACAGATGACGAGGATGAGGAAGAAGAGAAGCTCGAGCTTGCAAACGACGACTTCACAGCAATCGCTGAGCGCGTTCTTGCAGGACTTGGCGGAAAAGACAACATCGTTGAAGTTGACTACTGTGCAACAAGACTTCGTACAGAGATCAAGGATTACACACTCGTTGATGAGAAGGCCATCAAGAATGCCGGTGTTGCCGGTGTTGTAAGGCCTTCTAAGACAGCAGTTCAGGTTATTGTCGGACCTAAGGTTCAGTTCGTACATGATGAGCTGAAAAAGCTGCTCTGATAATCTCAAATAATAAAAAGTCCTAGGTGCTAAATTGCACCTAGGATTTTTTTGGCATTTTCTATTCGTTCAGGTGTTGGTGACTCCACGCCTTCAAGGCGGTATGGTATTCCCAGCTCCTGATATTTAGGAACTCCCAGCGTGTGATACGGGAGTACCTCAACTTTCTCTACAGATGACAGCGTATCAATAAACTCTCTGGTACGGCGGAGGTAATCATCATTATCACTTCCTCCGGGAACCAGTACGTGGCGTATCCATATTGGAATGCCCAAATCCGATATCTCTTTTGCCATCTGAAGGATATTTCCATTATCGACACCTGTAAGCTCCTTGTGAGCCTCAGGATCGATATTTTTGATATCCAAAAGAACTGTGTCCGTAAGGCTCATCAGCTCTTTCCATTTTGTGTAAAAAGGTTCTTCATGAGTGAAAGGCTCTCCTGCTGTATCTATGCAGGTGCTTACACCGACTGCTTTTGCTTTTTTAAATAAATCCAGCAGAAAATCTATCTGAAGAAGTGGCTCTCCACCACTTACAGTAATACCACCGCCGTTTTTCCAATATGGCTTAAAACGCAGAGCCTTCTTTAAAAGCTCATCAGCTGTATACTGCTCTCCCTCACCTTCCTTCCAGGTCTCGGGGTTGTGGCAAAAAGCACATCTCATCCTGCATCCGCTCAGGAAAATGAGGTATCTGACGCCGGGACCATCCACGGCGCCAAAACTCTCCAGCTTATTTATATAACCAATAATTTCACTCATTCAAAAAACTCCAATATTTCCGGTACTTATCAAAGTGCCTCGTGGCAAGTACGAGAAATTACGTCGAGCTGCTGCTCCCTTGTAAGGTCGATGAACTTAACAGCGTATCCTGAAACACGGATAGTGAAGTTAGCATACTCAGGCTTCTCAGGATGCTCCATAGCATCGATGAGCTTCTCCTTACCAAATACGTTGACGTTAAGGTGATGTGCACCCTGATCGAAGTATCCGTCAAGTACGTTTACAAGGTTATTTACACGCTCTTCCTCAGTGTGTCCAAGGGCACCCGGGTTGATTGTCTGTGTGTTAGAGATTCCATCAAGAGCCTCTTCATAAGGAAGCTTAGCAACAGAGTTAAGTGATGCAATAAGACCATTTACTTCT
>JAGBMP010000053.1 GCA_017634825.1 Butyrivibrio sp. | reverse complement strand
TTTATCTGTGGTGTCAGTATCTTCAAGGAAATAGTTAACTTCCTCATTGAGGCAGGCAGCATCAAGAATGATACACATATTGTTTGAAAGAGGGCTTCTTAGGTAATCAAGGCAGTCTTCAAGGGATTCACTGCTGATGATCCTGGATGTGAAATCCTGCATGATATGGATATCATCCTGACGATGATAAAATCTGTTGTTAAAGCTGTGGACTGCGGAGATGGCGCTTGGAGTCATGCGTGGACAGCCACAGGATTCATTTGGCAGAAACTCAGGTACAACAGACTGATGCTGCAAACCCTTGCCTGAAAAAGTGTCTTTTACAACCTGTATAACAACCTTGGCAAGATCTACACTGCTGCATTTGGCGGTGGTAACACCGGGGGTTGCAAGGGACGCTTCGTCAAGTCCGTCAAAACCTGTAACCATAACTTCTCCGGGAACCATTATCATGTGCGTTGTAAGAACATCACAGACATTGATGGCCATGATGTCGTTGGCGCAGATGATGGCATCCGGAAGCACATCCCTCTTAATGATTTCTTCGGCAGCAGCTCTTGCAGGAACTGACCAGAAATCTCCGTAACTTAGCATGGAGTCATCGAAAGGAATGTTGTTCTCGGCAAGAACCTGTTTGAAAACATCAATTCGTTCATCAGAGAATTTATTGTTATGCTTGCCGGCCATGAAATGAGGGCGCCTTGCCCCGTGCTCTTCAATGACATGCCTTACGACGGTCTCAAACCCCTTCCTGTAATCGAAGTTTATTGTGGACACATCGTCATACTCACCGTCTATTACGATGGCCGGAACATTCGCCTTTTTTGCATTGTCGATGATCTTTCGAACAGTCTCTCTGCTCTTGATCTTCTCGTCCATTATGACGACAGCATCGACTTTATCGAAAGGAATGAGGTCATATACGGATGTTTCCGCAAGAAAGCCACACTTGTTGCCAATCTCGGCGTTGATGGCATAGATAAAAAGACGGCAGTCGAACTTACTTAAAAGGTTACTGAATTCCGTTATAAAGGTAAAAACCTGGGAATCATGTATTCTGTATGTACATAGAGCAACAATTTTTTTACCGTTGATCATGATATTTACCTCTAGAGAAAATTATAACATAAAAACGTGGAGCAAATTAAGACTTGCTCCACGTTTTACAGTTAACTTCTTAACATAAATTTCCTCACTATATTGATGCCGATCTTGTATGGAAGCGGGCGGATCACTCTGTCGGCTTCTTTTATTTTTTCTCTGATAGGAATGCTCTGAGGACAGTGCTGCTCGCATTTACCGCAGCCGATGCACTGTGTGGCAAAGGCAGGATCTTTCTTCAGACCGACGGTCTGGGCATTTTCAAATCTTGCAGCTGACTTGCTGTCCACGGTGGTCATGTTGTAGCTCCTGAACAGTGCAGGAATATCCACACCCTTTGGGCATGGCATGCAGTATCTGCATCCGGTGCAGCCCACGAGCTCTGACTCTGAGATTATCTGTTTTACCTTATCTATTACTTCGAAGTCTTTTTCGGTAAAAGAGTCTGCTTTGGCCGATGATGCAATCCTGCAGTTTTCTTCTACCATTTCTATGGAATTCATTCCTGAAAGAACGCAGGTTACTTCCTTCTGATTCCAGAGCCAGCGAAGACCGTATTCAGCAGGGGTGTAGCCATTGTCCTGAGAAGCTATAAGGTCTTTTGCCTTCTGAGGAAGCTGATTTACAAGCTTACCACCGCGAAGAGGCTCCATGATGACAACCGGAATGTTCTTCTGCGCAGCATGCAAAAGACCTTTTCGTCCTGCCTGGGAGTGTTCATCCACGTAGTTGTACTGGATCTGGCAGAAGTCCCAGTCATAGGCGTCAAGGATCCCGATGAAATCTTCAGTGTTTCCGTGATAGGAAAATCCGATGTTTCTGATCTGGCCGGAGGCTTTCTTCTCGGCAATCCAGTCCTTTATTCCGACGTTTTCCAGCTTGTCCCACTGGTTCATGGCTGTCATGTGATGCATGAGATAGTAGTCCACATGATCTGTGCGAAGGCGACGCAGCTCCTCATCGAAGTATCTGTCCAGAGCAGCTCTGCTGCCTACCAGGTACTGGGGAAGCTTGGTGGCGATGTTTATCTTGTCTCTGATGCCGTTACGCTCTAAGATCTCGCCAAGCGCTGCCTCACTTCCGGAATAAACATAGGCGGTATCAAAGTAATTGACACCCGCGTTGTAGGCTGCCATTATCTCTTTTTCCGCCTTATCGATGTCGATGCTGCCACCCTTTGTGGTGAATCTCATACATCCGTAGCCAAGGATGGATATGGGCTCACCTGTTTTACTTTGTCTGTACTCCATAATGAAATCCCCTTATATAAAAATAAAAAATCGAACGAATTAGCGCAATATAATTGTGCAAAATAGATATATTAATTTATACTTTGAAACAGTACTGTTGTCAAGACAAAATAGCAATAATTGAGATGGGCAATGGCAAATAATAGGAAGCGTATTTTTTATACAGAATGTTATGATAAAATAAAAGACAGGCAGCGTAAATATAAAAGGAGAATGACTATGAGTATTGATCTGAGCAAGATGCCAAAGCTTGGCTTTGGACTGATGAGACTGCCTGAGAATGACGGTGTTATCGATCATGAACAGGTGTGCAGAATGGTGGATAAGTATCTTGAGGCAGGACTTACCTACTTCGATACAGCTTATGTTTACCATGGCGGAAAGAGTGAGGTTGAGGCAAGAGAAGCGCTTGTTAAGCGCCATCCCAGAGACAGCTTTACACTGGCAACCAAGCTTCCTGCATGGGAGATCAAGAAGGAGGAGGATGTAGAGAGAATCTTCAATGAACAGCTTGAGAGAGCCGGCGTTGACTTTTTTGACTTCTATCTTCTTCATTCCATCGAGGAAGGCAACAACTACGACACTTATGTTAAGTACAACTGCTTTGAATGGGGCGTTAAGAAGAGAGAAGAAGGCAAGATCAAGCACTTTGGTTTCTCTTTCCACGGAAGCCCTGAACTTCTTACAGAGATTGTTGACAATCATCCTGAGATTGAATTTGTACAGATCCAGTACAACTATCTGGACAGATCAAATCCTGTTGTAAGAAGCCAGGAGCTTTACGAGATCCTCAAGGCAAGAAATATTCCCATGGTCATCATGGAGCCTGTCAAGGGCGGAGCTCTTGCCAAGATGGTACCTGAAGCAGAGGAGATGTTTAAAAAGGTAAGACCTGAAAGCTCAATAGCTTCCTGGGCACTTAGATTCGTGGCATCACAGCCCGGTGTTATGACAATCCTTTCAGGTATGTCCGATGAGGCACAGATGGAGGATAACCTTAATACCTTCAGGAATTTCGAGCCTCTTACAGAAGAAGAGCTCGCTGTGGTTAACAAAGTAACCGAGAAGCTCCTTGAGGTTCCTCAGATTGGTTGTACAGCCTGCAAGTACTGCTGCGACGGATGCCCGATGCAGATCAGCATTCCTGATGTATTCAGGACTATTAACACGCTCCGTCGTCACCCGGATGACTGGAGATCCAAGAACTTCTACTCAGGACTTATCCAGAGAAGCGGAAAAGCCTCTGATTGTATAGCCTGTGGCCAGTGCGAGGGTGTATGTCCTCAGCATCTTCCTATCATAGATCTTATGAATGAAGCAGCAGAAATACTGGGTCAGTAATCAGTAATTGTCTGATAGCGGGAGAAGGTCTTTAGGCCTTCTCCCATTTTAGTGCTTTAAAGTATAGAAATTTCACCGCAGTAGATATATAATGATTTTCATATAGTATATAAGGGGGAGAAAGAATATGTTTATTAACAGCTTCTGGTCACTGTTGCCGGCGATCATAGCCATCGCTTTGGCACTCATCACGAAAGAGGTTTATTCATCTCTTTTCATCGGAATTGTTGTTGGCGGAATGCTCTATTCGGGCTTTTCATTCACCGGCACCATCGAGCATGTCTTTGTGGACGGCATGATCACACAGCTATCTGACAGCTGGAATGTGGGTATCCTCATCTTCCTGGTTGTTCTGGGAAGCATGGTTATGCTCATGAATCGTGCAGGTGGTTCTGCAGCCTTCGGAAAATGGGCGGTAGAACATGTTAAGACCAAGGCCGGCGCTCAGATCGCCACAATCCTGCTTGGTGTTCTCATCTTCATCGACGATTATTTCAACTGCCTCACTGTTGGCTCAGTTATGAGGCCTCTCACAGACAAACACAAGATCTCAAGAGAAAAGCTCGCATACCTTATCGACGCAACAGCAGCCCCTGTCTGCATCATTGCTCCTATTTCTTCATGGGCAGCAGCTGTTACAGATTTCGTTGATGGCGCAAACGGACTTACTCTTTTCGTTAGGGCTATTCCCTACAATTTCTATGCACTCTTAACTATTGCCATGATGATTACACTTACTCTGGCTGACT
>JAGBMP010000052.1 GCA_017634825.1 Butyrivibrio sp. | reverse complement strand
GCGAGCCTCATGTCAAGCACGTTTTTTAACTTTTTTAATTAATTATTTTACCGTGCATGTAATTTCCAAAATTTCACCCAAGGATCTCGCGATAATGGCTTAAAAGCTGGATTACTATATTTTCTATAGAATACTTTTCTAAAGCCTTCTTTTTGCCGTTACCAGATAATTTATCGGCTAGATCTTTATCTTTCATTACTCTTTCAATGGCATTTTTCAGAGCCGCAGCATCTTTTGGCGCCACCAAAAGTCCATCAGTCTCATTCTCCACAATATCAGGAATACCACCTACATCACTTGCCACAACGCAGCATCCATGCAGCATTCCCTCAACCACAGAAAGCCCAAAGCCCTCAAAGTATGAAGGAAGTGCCATTATCCCGCATTCATCAAGATACCTGTTTTTCTCAGCTCCAGACACCCATCCAATATGCTTTATAAAGGTACTGTTTTCTTCCACATCCTTGATAAAGTCAGGCTCTTCAAAGATCCCGCCCAGAAAAAGCATTACCTTATCATTGTCCTTGTGGAGCTCTTTAGCGGCTGTAATAAGCTCTTTTACCCCCTTGTCCTTGCAGATCCTTCCAAGGAAAAGAATCTTATTCACATCACCAGCGCCTGCCTGCCCAGGATCGATACCAGCTGTCACCACGCCGTTAGGAAGCACATGGATCTTACTTTTATCAGTAAGAGTCCCAAAAAACTCTCGCCACTTATCGGTCAGCACCAGCATCTCATCCGCCATATCCAGAATATCCCTGACGTAGCGCTTTTTCTTTTCCCTCAGCTCATTGTTGTAGTAGTTTACAAAATCCCCACCGTGCTGGTGCAAAAGAACCTTCTTCCCATGGCGCTTTGCATACCTTATAAAGAAAGACTTGCGCATAAAGCTTGAATCCGAAGAGCAGTTCACATGAACGATGTCGCACCAGCCAAGGGAGCGCATAAAGTCCACGAAAGCAAGCCCAGCTATCATCAGCTTTTTAAGCTTGCTTCCCTCTTTCATGGTGCTTATATACTTAAGTTCAACACTATCCTGAAGCCCTGCCTCGTAGTAGCTGTTCACCAGCGCAGAAATTCCGCCGTGAACCCCTCTGTCCGGACCTATCATCAGGACCTTGATCTTATCACTCATATCTTTTTGGGGAAAAGAGCCCCATCCTCACTTTAATTTTTCACAACCACTTCACTTACGGTTAAGTATAGCCTCTGCCACCGCAATATCTTCAGGTGTAGTGATCTTGATATTGTCGTAGGAGCCTTCGATGAGCTTGACCTTGGTGTCTGTGTAGTATTCAACAACCATGGCATCATCAGTGATGTTGACGCCCTTAGCCATCAGGTCTCCCTCCTCTCTGTCGAGGCGCTGGTACAACTCAAGGATCATTTTATAAGAAAAGCACTGGGGAGTCTGGATAGTCCACATGAGATTGCGGTCTGGCGTCTGAGCCGCAAAGCCCTTTTCGTCTGCAATCTTGATGGTGTCCTTACTGGGCATGCCAACTACGCAAGCCTTGTATTCCTTGACAGCGGAAAGAGCTCTCATGATGATGTCGCGATTTACAAAAGGCCTTGCTCCGTCGTGGATAAAGGCGTAGTCGCACATTGGATCTGCAGCCTGGAGTCCAAGACGAACACTGTGATACCTTGCAAGTCCGCCCTCAACAACAGCTGTAACCTTATCAAATCCGTACTTTTCGACGATTTCTTTTTTCACAAAGTCAACATCGCCCCTGGAGACAACCAGCACTATGTCGTCGATGATACTCTCCTCAAATGCCTTTAATGAGTAGTAAATAAGGGGCTTTCCGCCAATCTCCATGTACTGCTTCTTAACATCCGAATTCATCCTGCTGCCTGAACCTGCAGCTAAAACTACCGCAACTGTTTTCATTTATATGCCTCCATAAATGCCTTAACTTACGCCTTCCCTGCGTGGAACCTGCGCTCACGGTCTCCAAGAGGGAGATTTGGCACAGCGTTCATATCAAGGCCAAAGCGCACGCCTTTTTTGTATTCGTAGTATGCTGCAGCGCCAATCATTGCTGCATTGTCAGTGCAAAGAACGGGCGACGGCCTATAGAACTTAATTCCATTTGCCCCGCACTCTTTTTCCATGAGAGTCCTAAGGGCGGTGTTAGACGCAACGCCTCCTGCGATGGCCAGTTTATCGTAGCCGTACTCCTTGCAGGCCTTTATTGCGTGGCCAACCAAAACCTCAACCACAGCCTTCTGGAAGGAAGCTGCAACGTCAGCCTGATTAAGCTCTTCGCCCTGCATTTTTGCCTGGTTGATGATATTAAGAACTGCGGACTTAAGTCCGGAAAAAGAAAAGTCGTACTCCGCATCAGAAATCTTGGCCTGAGGGAAGGTGAAAGCATCGGGATTACCCTCTTTTGCCGCAACATCGATCTTGGGGCCTCCCGGATATCCAAGGCCAATGGCCCTTGCCACCTTGTCAAAAGCCTCACCTGCTGCGTCGTCCCTGGTCTGACCGATAATCTCATACTCTCCGTAGTCCTTAACAACCACAAGATGTGAGTGACCGCCAGATACCACAAGGCACACAAACGGTGGCTCGAGATCCTTGTTCTCGATAAAGTTGGCGCTGATGTGGCCTTCAATGTGATGAACGCCGATAAGGGGCTTGTTCTGGGCAAAAGAAATAGCCTTGGCCGCAGACACTCCCACTAAAAGAGCACCCACAAGCCCAGGGCCGTAGGTCACTGCCACAACATCTATATCCTCAAGGGTAACTCCTGCTTCTGAAAGAGCTGCCCTGATGCATCCGTTTATCTTTTCGACGTGTTTTCTTGAAGCAATCTCAGGAACAACACCGCCGTATATGGTGTGAAGCGCGATCTGGGATGAGATGATGTTAGAGAGAACTTCGCGGCCGTTTCTCACAACAGCTGCTGCCGTCTCATCACAGGAGCTCTCAATGGCAAGGATTGTAACATCACCGCTGCCGCCAGCAGAAGTCGAAGCACTGTCAGAAACTGCTGCCTTAGAAGCGCCAGTTTCAGTGCTATCGCCCTTATTATCGCCTTTTATTGACATGAAGATCACGCCATCATTTTCTACATTTTTATCTATCTGCATGAATCAAATTTCCTTATTTCACATTTTCAATGACTCAGATCGCAAGTCATCAAAATAATCATTACTAAATGTTTTTTCACCTTCTAAGTCCACCGCCAAATTTCCTTAAGGCCTCAGCCTCTTTTTCACGGTTTACCTTATTTTCCACAAGGAAATTGTAGTCGTCCTTACTGGTAACCTGAAGTATCTCCTCGTTGTCAGACACATCTCCCGGGTGGAACAGGATCTCCATGTCAGAAAGTCCCCTGTCGGCCATGATATCTGCAGCATAGGGAAGACACTCTTTTACATTGTCATAAAACATATGTCCAGAGAGCATAACGCCCATAAAGAGCTTGCGCTCTACATTCAGCGACACAAGCGCCTCTCTGTATCTGCGCTCATTGCGGGAGGCAAGCGCATTCAGCACGCAAACCTTCACAAAATTGATGGGTTTAAGGCCCTTCAGCTTTCCTGAAGCCCTTCTGTACACATCAAGCTCTTCTCTGGGAAAGCGAATATAGGAAACCTGTAGATTATTTTTCTTAACAATATCCATCACAGCATCGAAAACAAGTGGAAGCATGTGGTAATGCACATGGCCATCGATCCTATATTTTCCGTCATTCATGTAAGGCTCGCAGGCAAGAAGCTGAGCCTCAACCTCGCGCCTTATGGCCTTGTAATAAACCCTTCTAAGCACCGGAACAAAGCCGATCAGAAGGAGCTTACCAAACCCTATATTAAAATTCCCATCCTTATCTGTAAGGCGCCTGGCCTTATCGCCAGTTATGGGCTTTCCTTCAACAAAATTCAGGTGCACTGTCACAGCCAGGTTCTTCCTGATGTCTGCAATGGCCTCCATGCACTCTTTTAAATATGGACTGTTAGGCATTATGCTGATGCCATTCAGTGCTCCGTTGTAGTAGCAGTCTGCAATATGCCTGCTCTGGGCCGGAAAAAGCCCGTAGTCATCTGCATGATATTCAATCATCGTTTTCGTCCTTTATTACCCAGCCCAGAATCTTCCAGTTGCCGGTTTCTTTCTCTCTTCTCATTATGAACTGATAATAGTTGGCGGTTGTGCCATTTGAAGCGTACCTTAAGTTAATGAGGCAGTCCACGTTGCACATCTTTCGGCCGTTTACCGATACCTCTTTTGGTTCCTTGGACTGGACCACGTAGGCAGAGATCGAGTAATCCCCTTCTCTTCTTTCCTTCACCTCATTTTTTATGGATTGGGCAAAAGAGCTGTTTCCAGCAAGGAGCTCCTCATCCATAAGCCCCTGAATCACTGCTATCATGGTATCTTCCTGTTTGTCTGAATACTGCTCCTTATAAAGAGCCTGCATGGTCTTGGCGTAGAGCTCAACGACCTTTCTTGCGCTGGCCGGATAGTTCTTTTCAAGATCAGTTGTAGTGATCTCGTCAACCACTGACATGTCGTAGGATTCCTCAGGTCCCACCTTCTTGCTGCGGGTAAATACCATGTAAAGTCCCAGTACTACTATGGCCGCAAGGACCGTCATCACTATTGCTTTTATAACTGCCCCGTTTTTCATATCCCCTCTTTTCTCCTCCGCCTTTGGCGAAGATTCATTTATAAGAAAAACTGATTAGTCTTCAAATCTTAGTTCTATATTTCTGCCGTCTTTGGCAGCTATGGTGTTTGCAAAAATGCTCTTGGTCTCTGGCATGAACTCCTTGGGATTAACAAGGGATGGACTGTAGTGGGTAAGCCACATCTCTTTTACCCCTGCATCCCTTGCAAGGCGAGCGGCCTCGTAGAAGGTCATGTGCTTGTTCTCTCTGGCTTTCTGCTGCTTGTCCTTTTCGCCGTACATGCCCTCGCAGATGAATAAGTCTGAATCTGCCGCATTCCTTACAATGCTGTCTGTAGGCCTTGTGTCGGTGCAGTAGGTGAGTTTGATGCCCTTTCTCTCTGCTCCAAGGACCATGTCAGGTGTCAGGATCCTGCCATCATCAGCAGTTACAGTCTCGCCCTTTTGCAGGCTATTCCAGAAACGTCTGTCGATGCCTGCTGCCGTTGCAGCCTCCACATCAAACTTCCCCTGACGCTTAAGGCTCATGGTATAGCCGTAGCAAGTTATGTTGTGGTTGACCTTGAAGGCTGTTACCGTGAAGAAGGGCATGCCCGCTATGTCAAAAGACATCTCGTCTTCCGTAAGTTCTTTATACAAAATCTCAAAAGGCAGCTCCGGAGCGATAACACGAAGGGAGTTAACAACCCTCTCAAGTCCCTTGGGGCCCACCATGAGAAGCGGCTCCGTGCGCTCTGCATTTCCCATGGTAAGCAACATTCCGGGACGTCCCGAGATATGATCTGCGTGGTAGTGGGTAAAGCAGATAACGTCGATGGGCTTGGCGCTTAAACCTT
>JAGBMP010000051.1 GCA_017634825.1 Butyrivibrio sp. | reverse complement strand
GATAAGTACTGCCGCCAGCACAATTCCAATTACAATTCCACTGATAACTCTGGTTTTCAAGATTCCTTCAGTCCTCCAAACTTACGGTTTCTTCCGGCATAGGCTTCTACCGCTTTTTCAAGCTCAGCCTTATTGAAATCAGGCCATGCTACAGGAGTAAAGTAGAACTCCGTATATGCACACTGCCAAAGCAGATAATTGGATATTCTCTGCTCATTGCAGGTCCTGATAAGAAGGTCCGGATCCGGAAGGTAATTGGTATCCAGATTATCAGCTATATCCTTCTCGGTTATATCTTCTGCCTTCAGTTCGCCGGCTTCAACCCTGGCAGCCACCTTTCTGACTGCTCTGGTGATCTCATCCCTGCTGCCGTAATTGATGGCAATAGTAAATGTAAGTCCTGTGTTACCTGCAGTTGTATCCTCAAGCTCTTTTATTGCTTTTTGGATATCCTCTGAAAGCAGAGAGCGCTCACCGATAACACGGCAGCGCACATTGTTCTTCATGGATTTCTTTATACTGGTTTTCAAATAATTACGCAAAATCGTCATGAGGGCAGATACCTCTGCCTCAGGACGACTCCAATTCTCAGTTGAGAATGCGTATACTGTAAGATATTTAATTCCCATGTCTCTTGCGACTACGAGAATGTCTTCAACAGCTTTTGCTCCCTGCATATGGCCGTAGTTTCTGGGCATGCCCTTAGCCTTGGCCCATCTTCCGTTGCCATCAAGGATGATGGCTACATGTGCAGGAATATTTGTATTTGCTTCCATAGATTATACCGTCATGATTTCCTTATTCTTCTCTTCTACAGCTGCATCGATATCCTTGATGAACTTGTCGGTTATCTTCTGGAGCTCATCGTTAAGATCCTCGATCTCATCCTCTGAAACCTCGGTTCCTTTGAGCTTCTTGAGAGCATCGTTGCCGTCACGTCTTACGTTTCTTACTGCAACCTTAGCGTCCTCACCCTTTTTGCGGATATCCTTGGTAAGCTGTTTTCTGCGCTCCTCTGTGAGCTCAGGGAAAACGAGTCTTATTACAGCACCGTCGTTGCTTGGTGTGATACCAAGGTCTGATGCCATAAGAGCCTTCTCAATATCCTTGATAAGTGTCTTGTCCCAAGGAGCGATCTGAATGATCCTGGCCTCAGGAATAGATACGTTTCCAACCTGCTGAATAGGAGTAGGTGTTCCGTAGTAATCAACCTTAATCTTATCGAGAACATGTGGATTAGCTCTGCCTGCTCTTATTGATGCAAGGTCATCTTTGAGGTAATCAAATGATTTCTGCATTTTGTCGTTAAAGGTCTTAAGTCTCTCGTTCATACACATAACCTCCCCTGGTTAATTTGTTGTAACGGTTGTACCGTTAAAATCGCCTGTTGATGCCTTAACAATGCTGTTCTCCTCCTGGAGAGCGAATACTCTCATAGGCATGTGATTGTCCCTGGCGAGTATTGATGCGGTCATATCTACAACCTGAAGGTTCTGCTCTATAACCTCATCGATTGAGATAGTGTCATATCTCTTTGCATCAGGGTTCTTGGCAGGATCAGAATCATATACTCCGTCAATAGCCTTGGCAAGAAGTATATAATCAGCTTCAACCTCGATGGCCCTTAAAACAACTCCTGTATCTGTTGAGAAATACGGATGGCCTGTACCGCCTGCAAAAAACACTACCATATTCCTTGCAAAGTACTTGTTTGCTCTGTCTTTGGAAAAGAGCTTTGTGAAGGATCCGCACTCAAATGGAGTAAGTATATTGGTCATCATGCCTACACTTCTGAATATCTCTGATACATAGATGCAGTTCATGATTGTGGCAAGCATGCCGATCTGGTCAGCCTTGGTGCGATCAATGTTCTCGCTGCTGCGACCTCTCCAGAAATTGCCTCCGCCGATAACGATACCTACCTGAGTTCCGTTATCTACAAGCTGCTTGACCTGAAGTGCAACCTTTCTGACGGTCTCCTCATCGAAGCCTGTCTTCTTATCACCTGCAAGTGCCTCACCACTGAGCTTTAATAGAATTCTCATATCTTCTCCATTATCAAATTATTTATTCTTAAGTCCCTCGAAGAACTCTGAAGGATTAACATCAGCGTATGCCTGTGAGCACATACCCTCGATAACAGCACCATTGTTGATCTGTACTGACTGAGACTTGATATTGCCCATTACGATAGCTGTTGTATCAAGAACTACAGGACCGTGAACATCGATGTCACCCTTTACAGCGCCTGCGATAACAGCGCTTGATCCATAGATGTTACCTACGATAACTGTGCTCTGGCCAACCTTAACGCTGCCCTTACTCTTTATCTCACCGGTGATCCTTGCTGACTCTGCATAAACTTCTGCTGCGTCTGAATCTCCGTTGATCTCGCCTGTAATGTTGAGCTTGCCGAGACACTTGATATTACCTGTGATCTTACCGATGAGCTCAAGTGAACCTGTTGTGGCAATGTCGCCCTTGACGATCATACCTTCGGTAATGCTGGCAACTTCATCTGTAGGTGTCTGCTGTTCGAAATCCATAGTTTCAATTCCCCCGTTTCTTGTTATCATTTCTGTTTCTGCATTTTTGTCTGCAACATACTTGTCGATATGAGCAGGATTTATAGCCTCAAGTGCGTTCTTGGGCTCCTCGACCTTGATCTCTTCCTGAGTCTGCTCTTCGATCTTCTCTTCGAGCTCACGAACTTCATCAACAGTCTCAGAAACTTCTTCGATCTCATCTTTTAACTCATCTATAGTCTCGACTGCCTCGTCTGCAACCTCGTCTAAAGTCTCTGCTACATCCTCAGCTGCTGCAGTCTCCTCCACAGCATCCTCTTTTCTCTCTGCTGCCTCATCAAGCTTAATGTCATCGAGACGATTAAGCATGCTGTCAAGGTCTACAGGCTTAGGAGCTTCTACAGGTCCATTGCCACCCTTGCTTTCAGCTTCTGGCTTATCCTCAGGCATAAGAGTGTTTACAGCCTGTGAGAGGTCGCTTTTCAGCTCAGAAAAAAATCCCATCTAGATATCCTCCATTCAATCTTTTTTCTTTTAATTGATATGTTGAACCGGTAACGTATCCTCGGTTATCGGTACTATCACTGTGTCATCCATCGCCTGGATCGCTTCGATTATCTCAGGCAGTGCTTCTACCGTACTCTTTTTGTCTGCTGCGTCGTGCATAAGTACTACGCAGTGTTTGAATCTGGGTACGTTGTTGACTATATTGGCGTAGATCGTGTCCTTGTTGGCACCGGCCTTGTCATCACCTGCAGAAACATTCCAGTCAAAGAAGGTGACATCACTGCTCTCAAGGTAATCAATCAGCTCATGCATATCCACCTTACTGACCGTGTTGGAGCTCCCACCCGGGAACCGGTAAAAACTTGACCACACGCCTGTTGTCTCGTATAAGAAAATTCTTAATTTATCCGTATCTTCCTTGAATGAATCAAGAGAAGAATATAATTCGCTGTACTTGTGACTGTACGAGTGCATCCCAAGAGTATGCCCATCATTAACTATTCTCTTGTAAAGATCTGTATACTTGGCATTTGGTTTGCCACAGACAAAGAAGGTAGCCTTTACATTGTACTGCTCTAATATATCGAGTATTTCGTCTGTGTTCGTACTTGGTCCGTCGTCGAAGGTCAGATAAACATATCTGGTGCCCTCTATATCCTCAGGATTCTGAGCGCCACTGACATCCACCGTGGCGTAGTCAACATCCATCCCTTCCGAAGTAGTCTCTACAATATTCGAATCTTCCCCATCCGGCTCAGCTTCTGTAGCCAGAATATCTCTCTCGCTGCCGAACTGCTCTCTGTACCACTCCAGATCCGCCATACTTTTCTCATATTCAGTGTGAAGGCGGTCGTACCTGATGGCCAGAATAACGCATATACAAGTGGGAATAAGGCAGGCAGCTACCACTGTAGTAATGATGAGTCTGCGCAAATATCGGATCCTTTTACTGTACTGCTTAGACTCCATTATTCCATCTCTTTCTTACTAATATGTAACCAAGGTATAGTATAGCATAGAAAACCAAACACAAAAAGGTCTTTTGTTTAGATAACACGTGTGATTTCTTCTGCAATAGCGCCCGCTACAAAGAGCTTGTATTCGTATCTGCTATCCTGAACAGGCACGGAAATATGAAAGCTCTCAGTGCCCTCTTTATGAGCTATGGCAAAAAACACTTCGCCCGGAGTCGAGTCGTTGTTGGCAGGATCTACGTTGCCCATAGTCCCGGTAACTCCGACTGCCATATCCGCGCCATAAGCTCTTTTGGCTGCAAGTGCCATCTCCCGGGCAGTCTCCTCAGAGTACACTCCGAATTTCTCAATCACATCCGCAGGCACATTCTGCTTTATCTTGGCCTCATTTGAATAGGTTATGAAGGCACCTTTTAATATCGCAGATGCACCTTCGGTGTCTGTCAAAAGAGATGCCACAAGACCAGAAGTGCAGCTCTCCATTGTCGTTATGGTGAGCTGCTCTTTTATTAAAGTATTCGTTATATAGCGGAACTTCTCCCGCACATTCTTTTCAAGATCAGTCATATCACATTCCCATTGCTACAAAAACAAACTTAAGGATAAATGCAACAATCCATGCAATAGCACACTGCCATAAAACAACCGCAAGGGCATAAAGAGCGCCAAGCTCTCTTTTTATGGCTGCAATGGCTGCTACGCAGGGCGAATAAAGGAGCGAGAATACAAGCAGTGTTGCAGCTGTAACAGCTGTTAGTGCATTTTCCACTCCTCCGCTAAAGAGAATATTCATGGTTGAAACAACGCTCTCCTTGGCGATAAATCCTGTGATAAGAGATGTCACAACTCTCCAGTCTCCAAGACCCAGAGGAGTAAACAGAGGGACCAAAAAGCTTGAAAGCGCAGCCATTATACTGGTTGAAGAGTCTTCCACCAGATTAAAGCGAAGATCAAAGCTCTGCAAAAACCATACTACAATAGTTGCAACCAGGATAACGCTGAAGGCCCTTGTGAAGAAGTCTTTTGCCTTATCCCATAGAAGCCTTGCTACGTTCTTCGCCCCCGGCATACGGTAATTCGGAAGCTCCATTACAAAGGGAACTGCTTCACCTCTGAAGATCGTGTTCTTGTAAGCCAAAGATGCCAGGATTCCGACTGCTATTCCCAAAAGATATAAGAGCACCATTACAAGCGCTGCTTTATCCGGGAAGAAGGCAGCCACAAAGAATGCATAGATAGGCACCTTGGCTGAGCAGCTCATAAAAGGGGTAAGGAGTATGGTCATCCTCCTGTCTCGCCTTGAAGGAAGGGTTCTGGTTGCCATTACTGCAGGAACCGTACATCCAAAGCCGATAAGAAGAGGCACGATACTTCTTCCCGAAAGACCGATTCGCCTAAGGAGCTTGTCCATAAAGAAGGCTACTCTTGCAATATATCCGCTATCCTCCATAAGTGAAAGGAAGAAGAACAGTGTAACAACAATGGGCATGAAGCTAAGAACACTTCCGACACCGTCAAATATTCCGTCAAGCACGAGCCCCTGTATGGTAGCATTGACATGAGCTGCGCCCATTCCGGCTTCCGCAAGGCCCTTAAGATAGTCAACTCCCATCTCCAAAACGTCCTGTAAAAAAGCACCGATGACATTGAAAGTCAGATGGCATACCAGGAGCATTATCAGGATGAAGCAGGGAATTGCCGTCCATTTTCCCGTAAGTATCTTATCTATCTTCTCTGAGCGTATTCTCTCCTTGCTCTCCATGGGTTTGACCACAGTCTGCTCGCAGACACGCTCAATAAAGTCATATCTCATATCGGCGATGGCAGAGCTTCTGTCCATTCCGCTCTCGTCTTCCATCTTCTTTATGATCTGACGGATCATTTCTTTCTCATTCTCGTCAACAGAGAGCTTCTCCATTACGATTTCATCGCCCTCTATGACCTTGGTGGTGGCAAACCTTAGGGGAAGCCCTGCCTTTTCTGCATGGTCCTCAAGTATAGCCTCCACTGCATGGATAGCTCTGTGGATTGCTCCGCCGTGATCGGTCTTAGAGCAGAAGTCCTGCTCTATGGGCCTTTCCTGATACTGAGCAAGATGCACTGCATGGCGAACCAGCTCTGCCACTCCCTCATTTTTGGAGGCAGAAATGGGAACCACAGGCACACCAAGAAGCGTCTCCATTTTGTTGATGTCAATGGAGCCGTTATTGCCTTTTACCTCGTCCATCATGTTGAGAGCAACTACCATGGGCACCCCCATCTCGAGAAGCTGCATGGTAAGATACAAGTTTCTCTCAATATTCATGGCATCCACGATGTTGATGATAGCCTTTGGTTTTTCTTCAATTACAAAGTTTCTGGATACAAGTTCCTCCGCACTGTACGGAGACATAGAATAGATTCCGGGAAGATCCGTAACAAGAGTATTCGGAAAGTCTCTGATGGGTCCGTCCTTGCGATCTACGGTAACACCCGGGAAATTGCCTACGTGCTGATTGGCACCTGTAAGTTGGTTGAAAAGAGTGGTCTTGCCACAGTTCTGATTTCCCACAAGAGCAAAGGTCAGAAGCGTTCCGTCAGGAAGCTTGTTCTTATCGCCCTCTACGTGATATTTGCCGTCCTCACCAAGTCCGGGGTGCTCTGAACTTACGATCTCTTTTATTCTCTCGTGCTTGTTGGTGCGCTCTTTTATCGGTTCAATCTCAATCTTCTCTGCATCAGCAAGACGGAGTGTAAGCTCATAACCGTGTATCTGAAGTTCTACAGGGTCGCCAAGAGGCGCATACTTAATAACAGTCACCTCTGTACCGGGAATAACTCCCATGTCCAAAAAGTGCTGTCTAAGTGCGCCTTCTCCGCCGACGGCCTTAATGACCGCCGACTGACCAATCTTCAGTTCTTTTAAATTCATTATTAATCCATCTCCTTAAGAAGTCTCTCGGCTGCTGTGAGTTTTACGCATACTGTGAAGATGAGCATGGCAAGCTTAAGATCCGGCAAGCTCGGAAGTGTCGGAGCAATACGGATATTGGAATCATGAGGATCCTTGTGATATGGATATGTGGCACCGGCGCCGGTCATGGTAACACCGGCCTTCTTAGCCCTGTCAACAGAGGCCTTGGCGCATCCTTCAGGTGCATCAAAGCTGATGAAATATCCGCCCTTTGGTCTTGTCCAGCTTCCTACTCCGTAGGGAGCAAGTTCAGTGTCAAGGATCTCCAAAACAGCCTCGAACTTAGGTCTTATGATGGCTGCATGCTTTCTCATATGCTCTTTGAGATTGTTGATATCTCCGTTAAAGAATCTTACATGACGGAGCTGATTAACCTTGTCATGTCCGATGGTCTGATATGTAAGCTGAGCCTTGATCTCCTCCAAGTTGTTAAGAGATGTGGCAATGGCAGCAATTCCGCTACCCGGGAATGTGATCTTGGAAGTTGATGAGAACTTGTAGACCATATCCGGGCTTCCAGCTCTCTTACACTCCTCTAAGATCTCAATAAGGTAATCCTGATCGTCATCATAAAGGTGGTGAACTCCGTATGCATTGTCCCAGAAGATACGGAAGTCTCTTGCAGCGGGACGAAGTCGTGCAAAACGTCTTACTGTCTCATCTGAATAGGAATAGCCCTGAGGATTTGAATACTTAGGTGTGCACCAGATTCCCTTGATGGACTCATCAGAAGCAACGAGCCTCTCTACCTCATCCATATCAGGACCCGTAGGTGTCATCTGTACAGGGATCATCTCTATTCCGAAGTATTCTGTAATAGCAAAGTGTCTGTCGTATCCGGGAACAGGACAAAGGAATTTAACCTTATCAAGCTTGCACCATGGAGTATTTCCCATAACACCGTGTGTATAAGCCCTTGATACGGTATCATACATAACGTTAAGTGAAGAGTTACCATATATAATGATATTCTCCGGCTTGTTCTCCATCATTGCACCGATGAGAACCTTGGCCTCATGAATACCATCCAAAACGCCGTAGTTACGGCAATCTGTACCATCCTCGCATGAAAGATCCGCCTCTGAATTGAGGGCATCCATCATACCCATAGAAAGATCAAGCTGTTCTCTGCATGGCTTACCTCTTGCCATGTTCAGGTTTAAATCCATCTCCTGATACTTCTTGTACTCGGCCTTGAGCTTAACAATTTCCTGCTCAAGTTCCTGCTTGCTCATCTCAACATACTTCTTTGTACTGCCTTGAACCTGGGACATCTTTTTCTCCTCTCAAATTCACCACGTTAAATCGCTGATTTCTTCAATAAAATATAACGCAGACTCGAAAAAGAATCAAGGTATACAATTATACAAAATGTTATTTCGTTCATTTTTCTTTTGTCAAAAGACATACCACTTCCGAGCCTCTTGTGAACGGGAACATATCCACGGGAACAGCTCTTTTAACCTTGTAGCCTCCCTTGGTAATGAGCTTTAAGTCATTGGCCAGTGAATCCGGGCTGCAGGATATGTACACTACCTTCTTGGGAGAAAGAGCTATCAGCGACCTGATAAACTCCGGTGTTGATCCTGATCTTGGAGGATCCATGAACACGAGGTCGACCTTATCTCCGGATTCCGCCATCTGCTGCATAAATACAGTGGCGTCATTCTGATAGAATGTAATGTTCTTTACTTCATTGATCCTGGCATTGAGGATTGCATCTTTTACTGCATCCTTGTTAAGTTCAACACTGATGACCTCTTTCACATGAGGACTTGCAATAAGACCGATTGTACCAACTCCGCTGTAGCAGTCCATGGCAACTTCATCGCCTGATAGATCTGCCATATCAATTGCAGTCTTGTAGAGTACTTCCTGCTGAATAGGATTAACCTGGTAAAAAGACTTTGGTGATATCTTGAACTTCATACCACAGCAGATGTCATAGATGAATCCCGGTCCATAGATGGCCTTCTCTTTATCACCAAGGATCATGCTGGTCTGCTTATCGTTCACGTTAAGAACGATAGTAGTGATCTCCGGATGCTCTTTTCTAAGTGCCTTGACGAAATTGTTCTTGGATGGGAATACTGGTGAGACGGTAACCAGTACAACCATGATCTCTCCTGTGTTCTTACCTATCCTTATCAGCACATGGCGAAGAAGACCATATCCGTTGTCCTCATTAAAAGTCTTGATCTTGAAGGACTTAAGCATCCCACGTATAGTTGCAATGATCGCATCGGCTTTCTGATCTTCCAAAAGGCAGCTGTCAACAGGCACAACCTCGTGGCTTCCTTCTCTGTATATTCCTGTTATGGGATTGCCCTTTCTGTCATGGTCAAATACCGCATGAACTTTGCATCTGTAGTGCTCCGGACTCTC
>JAGBMP010000050.1 GCA_017634825.1 Butyrivibrio sp. | reverse complement strand
GGCTTGCTTTCTACAGAGGAATCCTTCACGGCATATATGCTGACCATCACCCCGCCTGCGGAGCAACCGATTCCGGTGGCGGCTGGATATCCTCCGCTCCAGTCAGCCTCCTTGTAGAATGCGGACCTTGCATCGTTGAACATCTGATAGTTCTGCAGCCCGTCGTTTACCTGGGTGATATGGTCGATATAATTCCACTGGCGGACTATGTCCGATGAGGAAAATCCTTCTGTATCAAGTATTTCCCTTATCCTGATGCCTGCCCTTCCGAGCCTCTCTTTTACCGCAGGAACTCTCATTTGAGCATCATAAGCTGCATAGCTGACGAACGTCTCGTAGTGAGTCAGTCCCAGAGAGATGATCAGAGCCAGTACTGCTGCCACTGCCACATACCTGGCATTGGCCATAAATTTGTTCCTGGTTGCAATCCTCGGATATTTCTTAAGCGCCGATTTTATCTCTCTGCAGCTTCCAAACCTGTCTTCTCTGTCAGGCCTTGTGCACTTATCGATTATCGCCATCAGTTCCGGAGAACACTTGCCACCCATGATCTGCAAAAGAGTCCGTCCAAAGCAGTAAATATCTGTCCTCGGATCTGTCTGTCCAAGATTTCCGTACTGCTCAGGTGCTGCAAAACCGCCGGTTCCCAAGTTCCTTGTATCCGACTTTGCACCTCCCTCATAGTATCTGGCTGCGCCGAAATCAATGAGTGATATATGTCCGTCGGGTCGCACCATGATATTGGCCGGCTTTAAGTCGCGGTAGACGACAGGTCTTTTGCCGCCATGCAGATATGAGAGGATATCCAATAGCTCAAGCCCCATGGCCACAGCCTCTTTCTCCCCAAGAAAGCCCTTGTGCTTAATAAACTTCTCGAGGCTGTTTCCGGGAACATACTCAAGGACAAATGCATCGTCATAAACATCTATGAGTTTCGGAATCGCCGGATGGCTCAGCGCCCTAAGAAGCCCCACTTCTTCCTCTACAGCGCAGGCTATATTCCCGGCTCCGTACACATCTTTCTTTATCTGCTTGATGGTTACAGCACTGCCCTTAACTTCATCGATTCCCATGAGCACTACGCTGCTTCCGCCCTCACCGAGTTTTCTTTTTATCCTGTATTTGTCCCTGTATAAAATTCCTGTATCCATCCCATTTACTCCTTTAAAACTCCAGACACATGGCTGCTGCCGAAATGTTATCCTTCTCTTTCCTGCTCCAGGCGAGCTCTGACAGCTTCCTGCACTCCTGAAGCATATCCATATCCGTCACGCACATCTGAGGACAGAGCTTTTTATGCATCTCCTCAGGCTGCAGCGTTCTCCAGAAGCCGTCGCTGCAGGCCAGGACAGTTGTACTTCCCGTAAAGGTTCCGTGACCCACTTCAATCTCCGGATCCATCGTTGTTCCCACCGACCAGAGAAGCACGTTTCTCTCGGGGTCCGTCTCCATCTCCCCGGCAGTTATAAGGCCCTTGTCCAGCTTGTCCTGCACAAGGCTCTGGTCCTTTGTTATGGCCCTGGCTCTGGCGCTATCTATCAGATATATCCGGGAGTCGCCTATATTCATGGTCATGTACCTTGTACCAATCTGCAAAAGAGCTGTCATAGTGGTTCCAAGGTTTATCCCCCTGTGCTTGCCGTATCTCTTAAGTTCTCCGCAAACCTTCACGATAAGCCTCTTTAGTGACGTCTCAGCAGTCTTAAACAGCTCATCCTCGCTCATGCCCTGCATAAGAGACAGCTCCTCGTTAAACCACCTCTCAAGAGCCCTTATCACTTTGCAGCTTGCAACTTCACCTTTAGACAGGCCTCCCATTCCATCGCATACTGCGGCAAAAGAGATCCTTCCGTACCTTCTCGTATTGGCTACCTTGATCATAGCCGCGTCCTGATTTACCTTACGCACTTTGCCGGCATCGGTAAAAATACATGCCTTTACTTCCATAAAACTAAACTCCTGAAAACTTAACTCCTGAAAATTGTTAGAATAAACATATGATGTGCTCTGCACAAAAAATTAAGACTGTGCCGAAGATGTTCGACACAGTCTCTGATATTACACTTATACAATTTAATTGTCAAGAAGTTTTTCCATGACCTCGATACCCTTTTCGAGCTGATTGTCCGTTTTGTCCTCAGCGTAGGCATCTGCGTCAAATTCAATCTCTACATCCGGCTCTATTCCTATGCCGTGGATGTTGTTGCCGTTAGGAGTGTAGTAATCACTTACTGTAAGCTTAACGGCTGTTCCGTCCTTAAGATCAAAGATCCTCTGTACGATTCCCTTACCGAAGGTCGTTGTTCCGACCAAAGTTCCGATCTTGTAATCCTTGATGGCTCCCGAGAGGATCTCGGAAGCGCTGGCTGAGTACTGGTTTACAAGAACAACCACCGGAATATCAATCTCGTGCTCTCCGTCGCACGTATAGTCATCTCTGTTTCCGTCTCTGTCGACAGTATAAACGATAAGGCCCTTGGGAAGGAGCTGTCTTGCGATCTCGCACACGGCCTGAAGACTTCCACCGGGATTACTTCTAAGGTCGATGATAAGGCCCTGCATATCCTTCTCGCGAAGCTCTGCCATACCCTCAGCGAACTGGTCGGGAGTAACGTCGTCAAACTCAGTGATCTGAAGGTAGCCTATATTCTCTTTTTCCCCGACCATCTTGGTTGTAACTGTGGGGACCTCTACTGCGCTTCTCTCAACATCAACCTCGATCTGCTCTCTCTTAGAGCCTCTTAAGATTGTGAGATGTACCGTTGTTCCCTCCGGTCCCTTGATCAGTGAAACAACTTCATCCAGCTCGAGGCCGCTTGTAGACTCTTTATTCACCTCAGAAATGATATCATCTGTCTGAAGCTCTGCTCTCTCAGCGGGAGTTCCGGGCATTACGCCTGAAATCCTGGGAAGGCCCATATCTTCATCTATGCTTACATAAGCACCGATACCATAGTAAACACCTGCAGTGTCGGACAAAAGATCATTGAGCTCATCCTCTGTGTAGTAAACAGAGTAAGGATCACCCAGCGAGTCCATAAGTCCTTTATAAATACCGTCTGCTTCTACCTCATCGCTGACATCGGGCTTGTAGTAATACTCGTCGATAACGTCATCGAGAGCCTCAATCTTTTTTGCAATATCTTCTGTAAGAAGGTCGCCTCCGCCGAGCTTACCTGCTATCTGGGAAGAGCCGCCAAAAAATCCCGCAAAAGGATTAGCAAATAAGAAAACATATATTCCTGCCACTATGAACAGAGCGATGAAGCATCCCACCAATATTCCGGCTATGAACCTTCTGGTGAGTTTACCCTTATCCTCAGGTATCTGAGGCATAAAATTATTATTAGTATCCACTTTTACTCCTATCCGGCTTACTTAAGATAATTCCATGGGCTTACGTAATTGCCGTTAAGTCTCACACCAAAGTGAAGGTGAGGACCTGTAGATCTTCCGGTTGAACCTACTGCTCCGATCTTGGTTCCCGAGGTGACATCCTGTCCCTTTGAAACATAGAGTGCCGAGCAGTGCATGTAAATGGTATAAAGACCTCCTCCATGGTTGATCATGATGTAGTTACCCATGGATGAGTTGTAATCAGCTGCTACTACCGTTCCGTTGTAGGCTGCAAGTACAGGTGATCCCGACGGAGCAGCCAGATCTATACCGTTATGCATCTTCTCAACTCCGAGAGTCGGATGCATTCTCATTCCGTAGTTATCGGAAATTCTGGTGTAGCTGGGAGCAGGCCAGGTGAACATTCCACCGTCGTACATATATCTGCTGTAGAGCGACGCCTTGTCTGCCGCAACCTCTCTCTCCAGAGCAGCGATTGCTGCGTTCTCAGCCTTGATCTCGTCCTCGTAGGCCTTGATGGCTGCTTCCTTCTGGGAGATATCCATTTTAACAGCTGAAAGCTCATTGGCCTTGGTGTCCATAAGGGCCTGAAGAGAAGCTTCCTCATCTTCCTTGGCAGCTTTGGCCTCATCAAGGGTAGCCTTTTCTTCCTCAAGAGCCTCTTTGGTAAGCCTTATCAGCTCTGTTGTCTGTATGTATTCATTGAGCTTCTGCCTGTCGTAGGAGGAGAGCATCTCAATGTACTCCGCCTTGTTCAGCATATCGGCAAAGGTGCCTGACTGAATGAGAAGTTCAAGATAGAGCGTATCTCCGCGTTCGTACATGAACTTGATTCGCTTCTTCATGGCCTCGTATTGGGCCTTCTGAATAGCTTCCGCCTCTATTAGCTCCTGCGTTGTTGTCTCGATCTCCTGCTCTTTTTCTGTTATCTCGTTATTAAGGGAATCAATCTTTTCCTGGATATCGGTAAGCTGCCCGTCAAGCTGAGTGATATAGTTATTGAGGTTAGACTTACTGGTCTCCAGTTCCTTCTTGACCTTCTCAAGATCCGTCTTGGCATTCTTAAGAGAGTCTCTCTCTTTTTTGGCCTCGCTGATCTGATTCTCCTTGGCCTTGATTGACTCCTCGGTAACCTCAGCATAACTGGTAACAGCAGATGTCATAAAGACAAAGACAGCCATCAAAAGGCACAGGATAACGCCCGATATTCTTTTTGTGCTTCGTTTAAAAAATCTAATCACCTATGGGTCGTCCTTATCCTGATCTTTATACGTGCAAGTGCTTTCTTACTGTGATGAAACTTCCGAAGAAACCGATACCGATACCGATGAGAAGTGATATTGGAATCAGGCTGTTGAACACTGTCTCAACAGGCAGGAAGTTCAGGAGTGAACTTAGCATTGTAAATCTTGATACAACGTAGGTGATAACGTGTGTATATACGAAATAGATGATGATCAGAGGTATAACGGATCCGATAAGACCGATAAGAATACCCTCAACAACGAAGGGGGCTCTTACAAAGAAGTCTGTGGCACCGATATACTTCATGATGTTGATCTCGTCTTTTCTGACTGCAATACCCATAGTTACCGTGTTGCTGATAAGGAATATTGATACCAGCAAAAGAACTATGATAATACCCGCAGACACATATGCAATAAGGAGATTGAGTCCGCTGAGTGTAGTTGCTGTAACCTCAGACCTGTTAACCTCTCTTACAGATGTGATTGACTCAATATATGTTACAAGAGCCGGCTGCATGGATACGTCGTTAAGATAAATCTGAAGGTTGGCTGAATCTGCAAGAGGATTCTCTGTGAAACCGTCAGCATACTCTCCAAGGTACTCCTCCTTGAAGCCTTCCCACGCCTCATCAGCTGAAACGTACTGAATCTCACGGACCTCTGTCCTCTTCTCCAGATCACTCTTTATCGCAAGGATCTCATCCTCAGTTGTTCCCTCGTTGAAGAACACTGTTACAGAGACTCCTTCCTCCGCTGTCTTAACCACGTTCTGGAAGTTAGTGATTATGGCATAAAACAGACCAAACAGGAAAAGACATGCTGTAATGGTGGCAATTGATGCCAGTGTGTACCATTTATTACGTCCCAGGTTCTTAAAACCCTGGCCTATTGTGTAAAAGAAACTATTAATCCTCATCGATGTACATACCCTCTTCCTCGTCCTCTATAATGACGCCCTTCTTCATGGTAATAACTCGCTTCTTCATAGCATTTACTATCTCTCTGTTGTGAGTAACTACGATGACGGTTGTACCATTCTCGTTGATCTGTTCCATGAGTTTCATAATTTCCCAGGAATTATTGGGATCCAGGTTACCGGTAGGCTCGTCAGCAAGAAGAATGGCCGGCTTGTTTACAAGGGCCCTTGCAAGAGCAACTCTCTGCTGCTCGCCACCTGAAAGCTGATTGATCTTGTTTTTGTATTTTCCTGCCAGATTGACTGTGGCAAGTATTGACGGAACGTTTCGCTTTATGTCCCTTGTGGGAGTCTGAACAATCCTCTGGGCAAAAGCGACGTTTTCATAGACGTTTCTGTCCTTTAAGAGTCGGAAATCCTGGAAGACAATTCCAAGGTTTCTTCTGAACTTCGGAATCTTGCTGTGCTTGATCCTCCTTAAATTATAGCCGAGAACTGTGATCTCGCCGTCAGTGGGAACAAGCTCTCTGAGCAGGAGCTTGATAAGAGTAGACTTACCCGATCCGCTGTCGCCCACTATAAAAACAAATTCACCCCTCTTGATGTGAAGGGTGACTCCGTTTAAGGCCGGTGCACCCGTAGAATAAGATTTAGTCACGTTTTCAAGCGTGATAATCTCATCCTCGGGGATCTGCCTGTTTGTCCTTCTTTTTCTGTATCCTCTTTCCATAATTCTCCTCTTTGTTAAAACGTAATATGCCTACCTGACATATCAATTACGTGAACCTCTCCATATACTTCATATATCTTACAACCATTAATGCAATTTTGAAAGTAATGGCGTCATCAAAGACTCTCAGATCAAGGCCGGTGCTCTTCTGGAGCTTGTCCAGTCTGTAAACAAGAGTGTTTCTGTGTATGAAGAGCTGTCTTGAGGTCTCGGATACATTGAGGCTGTTCTCAAAGAACTTATCAATGGTGGTGAGGGTTTCCTGATCAAATTCATCAGGGTTCCTTCCTCCGAAGATCTCTTTTATAAACATCTTGCAGAGCGGAATAGGAAGCTGATAGATAAGTCTTCCGATACCCAGTTCGCTGTAGCAGATGACCTTGCGCTCGTCAAAGAAGATCTTGCCTACATCAAGAGCCATCTTGGCTTCCTTGTAGGAACGGCTCACTTCCTTGATCTCGCCAACAACTGTACCATAGGCGATCCTTACGCCTGAAAGTCCCTCTTTTTCAAGTGAGGATAAGATATCCTCAGCTGATCTTGCAATCTCGTAAGGCTTAGCCATCTCGCTGACATCCTTGACTACGATGACATTGTCCTCATCTACCTCTGTAACAAAATCAGTTCCGCTGCCCACACAGGTTCTTGTGAGCTCAAGTATATTACTGTCTCTTCCGCCGGCGCACTCAACGATCATGGCAACTCTCTTGGCGTCGCTCTGGATGTGAAGCTTCTTGGCTCTGCTGTAGATATCAACCAAAAGAAGGTTGTCAAGGAGCAGGTTCTTGATAAAGTTGTCCTTATCAAAGCGCTCTTTGTAAGCAACCAAAAGGCTTTGGATCTGATATGCGATCATCTTGCCCAGCATATATATATTGTCACCGCTTCCGGTGCATATGAGCAGATACTCAAGCTGCTGCTCGTCATATATCTTGAAATACTGATAGCCCTGTATTTCCTGCGAATCTGCAGGCGACTCAACAAAGTCCCTGGCCACTGCCGAAACGTTGCCGATTTCATTGGTGGTGGATGCAACCTCCTTGCCGTCAATATCAAGCACACAAAGGTCTACATGCGCTATGTTCTTGAGTCCGTCGATTGTGTTCTGCAAAATCTGATTGGATATCATGTATCACTCTTTCTTGCACCTTAGTGCAGGTTAAATTATTACAATATTTGTAATGAAAAAACATTACTTATCCATTTTAATATAAATGTACAAAAAAATCTATACGAACCGAGGTGTTTTTTGTCTATTTTTTTGTTTTTGTAGTCAAAAGTCACAAAAACATCTCTTGTTTTTTGCCATCCGACTTTCTCCCTGCCGATAATATTTTTGTTTTTCCAAGCCGATATAACAGATAAGGGAAAGTATATTCATACACAAGGAGGTGGCCTTATGGATATTCCTGCTTTATCGATGGCCCTTGCTCAGAACAATATCAAGAATGATTATGGCGTTGCTATGCTCGCAAAGAGTCTCGACAACCTCGAGGCAAACGGCGCAGCCATGGTTTCGGCCATGAATTCAATGCCCTCGCCATCTCTTGATCCCAATGTCGGTCAAAATATCGACATAAGTATCTGAGGCCATCAAAATCGTGCAGTATTGCACAAGAAAAGACCCGCTGAACGCATCAGTGGGTCTTTTTGATTATATAAAGGTATTTAGAATTTCCAGTCCGATCATATAAACTGCAGCGATGACGATAGCCAAAACAAGCGGAACAGTGATGAGTTTATAGCCCTGCTTGCGACATCTTGGAATGGCTGCAAAGAACTCTTTTCTCTTCTCGATATCAGAAATCCTGACTACTACGCAGAATGCAATTGCCGTGAAGATAACCGCCGCCACGAAGTAGATTCCGATGGTTAAAAGAATCTGCCCTTTCTCCTGCATATCTGTGAGCATGCTCTCTGCATTATCCAGAACATCGGCAGTCGCATACATCAGCACCACCTCAATAGAATTGAAGGTTGCGTGGGCAATAAATGAAGTCAACACGCTCCCCGTAGCCTCCACCAAGAGTGAGAGCATAAATCCCATGGCTGCGCCATAAGCAAACTGGTTGAAGTTCATGTGCGCCAGTCCAAAAAGGAGTGATGAGAGGATCATGGATGCAATGATTCTTCCGGTTCTCTGATAGCTCTGAAGGAAGAACCCTCTAAAAACAATCTCTTCCACCAATGGTCCAAAGAATCCTATCAGCAAAAACATCTCCCACATCGGCATTCCGGTGATCTCATCCGCCATACCAACAATCGTGTTGTCAACAAAGAGCATCGAAACCGAATTGATAAAGGTCACCAGCGGGAAAAGAAGCACCACATACAGCATCGTAAGAAGTGCGGAAGATATCTTTATCCTCTTAAAGGGAATCAGCACCCCCAGCCTGTCTCCGTGGTAAAGGATCGTGGCAATGGCAGGGACCAGTACCACAAGCTCACTCAGGATGTTATTGGCTGCAATGGAGAACGATCTTCCCGTGGTAAATACCCAGGCTGTAAGGATAAGTACCAGCGCCAGTGTGGATAGAATCATATAAAGATAAGCTCTGTTGGCTTTTTTATAGTCCATTTAAGTCCTCACTTTTTGACAATTGAATCGGGTCTTATTTCGATCCTGCCTTCCTTGAGAAGTCTTCCGACAGCTCTTTTGAACTCATTCTTACTCATGCCTGCCTTATCTCTGATAAGTTCAGGTGAAGCCTTATCCGTAAAGGGGAGCTTACCGCCGCAATCCTCTATCATGGAAAAGACCTTCTCAGCATCCGTATCCATCTGAAGATATGCCTTTTCTCTGATGCTCAGATTGAGCTTGCCATCATCCTTAACAGACACAACTCTTGCTGTTACCTGATCACCAATCTGAATGTTTCCATAGAGCTCTTTCTTGGGGATCAAACCTGAGTATATGTCATCAACGGCCACAAAAGCGCCGAAGTTGTCGCTCATCTCATAAACAGTGCCCTTAACCTTGTCATCCTTGCCATAGGGCGAATTTGTAAGCAGATACTGGTAAACGTTCATGGTCACACAGAGTCTGTTGCTCTTATCGATATACATCGCGCAGAGCACCTCTTCTCCGGGCTTAACCTTTCTGGTCTGCTCCTTGAAGGGAAGAAGCACATCCTTCTCAAGGCCCCAGTCCATGAAAGCTCCGATCCTGGCAACATCCTTGACCTTCAGCATTCTCACATCGCCCAGCATGATCTTTGGCTCATTGGTCGTTGCGATCAGCCTGTCGTCTGAGTCTCTGTAGATAAAGACCTCTAACTTGCTGCCAACTTCTGTTCCTTCCGGAACCTGCTTACCTGGTAAAAGAACTTTCTCCTCCGGGTCGGTATCTGCAAGATACACACCGAAGTCAACCTTCTTAACTACCTTTAAAACCTGCTTTTCTCCTAATTTGATCATAAGTCCTCCGTTTCTCTCTACCGAGATTTCGCAATTGCATCATTGCGCAATAAACTCAACCTTGCAGACACTACCACCGTCTGCATCCTTTAAATTAATAGTATAAGACATATTGCCATTTTGCAAAGATTTATAAACATCAGGGTACAATATGTCCCCAAGTCTTGCCTGTTTTCTGTATTCGGCTCTTATCCTTTTTATCCTGATACTCTCATTATCAAGTCTTCCAAGAGCCATTCTTACGTACTGTCCGTTGTTTACGTGGTTATTGGTATCAAGGTGGTGCTCTCTTACCACTATCTCATCAGCTGCCACAGGAGATACATCCTTGGGAAGCGCGATCTTTCTTGATAAGTACTCCATATCAAGACGCTCCTCCACAGGGTAAGCCTCGATGATCTCAGGAGTTATCTTGGCCGGAATGCCTTTTTCAAAGTTAAACAATGTCCACTCTGAATTGGCAACAGCAAGTCTAACGCCTTCCTTGGTGTCCATGAAGAAGTTACGAAGGCCAAAGTAGCCCTTGATCTCGTAGGGCACAGTTCCTATCATCACTTCCTCGCAGAGCTTCGGGAGCCTGTTTATCTCAATCTGCCAGGAATTCAAAACCCAGGCCAGTCCATTACTTTTAAGGTATTCCATGGAAGCCGGTCCGTCCTGTGTTTGGAACGTGGAACAGTCCTGAAAATAATTGATCAGGGATTCGATTGTCAGTTCCGCATTGGTGTCTGTTTCGCTGTATCTGATTCGTGAATTGAAGCTGTACATAAGTACCTCCTGATACCTGCCATTAAATTGCAAAGCCAAAATCTGCAATAACACGCAAAAAGCTCCTCAAAGCTAACGCTTTGAAGAGCTTGATAGCTGGGCTAGTAGGATTCGAACCTACGTAATGACGGAGTCAGAGTCCGTTGCCTTACCGCTTGGCGATAGCCCATCGGACAAGAATTTATTATACGCCGTCATTTTATTAATTGCAAGTACTTTTTTAAATTTTTTTATCAACCTTCAAAGAGAAGATCTGCATAGGTCGGGAAAGGCCAGTCCTTCTTGTCTACAAGCATCTCCAGCTTGTCAGCAGGCTCACGGAGAGCATCCATGGATGGTCTTACCTTGTCCTTATAGAAATAAGCAAGCTTTCTCTCGTCTGTGATCTTGCCGGCCTTGGCCTCATTGGCCTTAAGCTGGTCAAGAGCCTTCTTCATCTTGTTGAGCTCTGTTGTGATCTCATTAAGCTCATCAGCCATGGCTGAAGCATCAGCACCTGCTGCCTTTACTTCGTTGACATCCTTGGCAAGGCGTCCTGCGTACTTCATAACTGCAGGAATGATCTGCTTGGAAGCCATGTCTATCATTGTGAGAGCCTCGATGTTGATGGTCTTGGCGTAGTTCTCGAAGATGATCTCTTTTCTTGATTCAAGCTCAACCTTGGTGTATACACCGAAGTCTTCAAAGAGCTTGATCGCCTTCTTGGTAGTAAGTGTATCTGCTGCCTCGATTGTGGACTTGATGTTTGGAAGTCCGCGTCTCTCAGCCTCTTTTACCCATGCATCCGAATATCCGTCACCGTTGAAGATGATCCTCTGGTGCTTGGTCAGGTATTCCTTCATAAGGTCGTGAACTGCAACGTCGAAGTCCTTGGCCTTCTCAAGGATATCTGCTGCCTCGCAGAAAGCCTCGGCAACAATGGTGTTAAGTGTTGTATTTGAGCTGGCCATTGAATCTGATGAGCCAACCATTCTGAACTCGAACTTATTACCTGTAAAGGCAAAAGGTGATGTACGGTTTCTGTCTGTTGCATCCTTCTCAAACTCAGGAAGTGTTGAAACACCGGTCTTGAGCTTGCCTCCGCGCTTACTGGACTTGGCAACACCTGTCTCAATGAGCTGTCTTACAACGTCCTCGAGCTGTTCTCCGAGGAATACGGAAATGATTGCAGGAGGAGCCTCGTTGGCACCAAGTCTGTGGTCGTTTCCTACATCAGCTGCGCTCTGACGGAGAAGGTCAGCGTGAGTATCAACTGCCTTAAGTATGCATGCAAGTACAAAAAGGAACTGAACGTTCTTGTTGGGTGTATCACCGGGATCAAGAAGGTTCACGCCGTTATCTGTGCAAAGAGACCAGTTGTCGTGCTTACCTGAGCCGTTAACTCCGGCAAAGGGCTTCTCGTGAAGAAGGCATCTCATGTGATGATGCTCTGCCACTCTCTTCATGGTCTCCATAATGATCTGGTTGTGGTCTACTGCGATATTTGCAGTCTCATAGATAGGTGCAAGCTCGTGCTGTCCGGGAGCAACCTCGTTGTGCTGAGTCTTGTCGGGAACGCCAAGCTTCCAGAGCTCGGTGTTGAGGTCCTTCATGTACTCTCCGACTCTCTCACGGATAACACCGAAGTAGTGATCCTCCATCTCCTGACCCTTAGGTGGCATTGCACCAAAAAGTGTTCTTCCTGTAAAGATAAGGTCCTCTCTCTTCATGGACTTATCCCAGTCAACAAGGAAGTATTCCTGCTCAGGACCAACAGATACGTTAACTCTCTTGGCTGTAGTATTGCCAAAGAGTCTTACGATACGAAGAGCCTGCTTGTTAACTGCTTCCATGGATCTTAAAAGAGGAGTCTTTTTATCAAGAGCTTCTCCTGTATATGAGCAAAATGCCGTAGGGATGCAGAGGGTAACACCTGCTCCGGACTCCTTAAGGAAAGCCGGTGATGTGATATCCCAGGTTGTATATCCTCTTGCTTCGAATGTAGCTCTAAGGCCGCCTGATGGGAATGATGATGCATCAGGTTCGCCCTTTATAAGCTCTTTTCCTGAAAAAGAAGTGAGCATGTGGCCATCGGCGTCAGCGCTTCCAACAAATGAATCGTGCTTCTCAGCTGTAATGCCTGTAAGTGGCTGGAACCAGTGGGTGTAGTGTGTTGCTCCCCTCTCCATTGCCCAGCTCTTCATCTCGTTGGCAACTACATCAGCAGACCCTTTTGAGAGTTCTCCGCCGTTCTCGATGACGTTTATAACTTCCTTGAAGACAGACTTCGGAAGACGCTCTCTCATCGTCGCGATGGTAAAGACGTTCTGACCAAAGATCTCCTCTACATTAACCACATTGCTCATCCTATGTTCCCCTTTAAACTGAATTTGTATTCAACTATACAATAATTCTTAGAAAACTCAAGTGTTTTTTACTGCTCCTTGGTGGAATCCTCTGCATCCACTCTGAGAATATCGTATTTTGAAGGTGTGACAGAAAGGTCAAGGTAAATGACTTCCTTGGAGTGCGGACAGGATTCTACGGCCGTTCCGTCCTCTCTGTACATGCCTTTTACAGTAGTCTTTACATCAGTTCCGTCGGGCTTCATGATCTCGATCTCATCACCCACGGAGAACTTGTTTCGCTGCTCTATTCTTGCATAACCCCTCTCGTCAATGTCGTAGACGATTCCGAGGTAGATATATTCATTTATGTAAGTGTTGTTGTCATAGATCTGAGTCTCATCGCTGGGCTTTCCAAAATAAAAGCCTGTGGTGAACTGGCGGTAAGTACATCTTGAGATCTGATCGAGATACCATGGCATGTTCTGCCTGTACTTCTCCTCTGACTCAAAGTAGTCATCGATGGCCTTTCTGTAAGTCCTTGCCACGGTTGCAACATAAAGAGCCGTCTTCATTCTTCCCTCGATCTTAAAGCTGTCCACTCCTGCATCCACCAGCTCCGGAATGTGCTCTATCATGCACAGATCCTTGGAGTTGAAGATATAGGTTCCGCGCTCGTTCTCATAGACAGGAAGGTATTCACCGGGTCTTTTCTCCTCAACAACCGCATACTTCCATCTGCAGGGATGAGTGCAGGCGCCGTGGTTGGCGTCACGCCCTGTGAAGTAATTGGACAAAAGACATCTTCCCGAATATGAAATGCACATAGCGCCATGGATGAAACACTCCATCTCAAGGTCATCCGGAATTTTGGACGTTATCTCTTTTATCTCATTTATGGAAAGCTCTCTGGCTGCAACAACTCTCTTGGCTCCGAGGTCATGCCAGAAATTGTAGGTCTCGTAGTTGGTGTTGTTGGCCTGGGTTGAAACGTGGATATCAATCTCGGGGCATATCCTTCTGGCCTTCATGAAGATGCCGGGGTCTGCGATGATCAGCGCATCAGGCTTTAGCTCTTTTAACTCATGAAGATAAGTCTCAACTCCGTCGAGATCGTAGTTGTGGGCCAGGATATTGACGGTGACATGGACCTTGACGCCATGGGCATGGGCAAACTCAATGCCCTCCTTCATCTCGTCATGGCTGAAATTCTTGGCCTTGGCACGAAGCCCGAAGGCATCTCCGCCGATATAAACCGCATCGGCACCGAAGGTTACGGCTGTCTTAAGTACTTCAAGACTTGATGCAGGTATAAGTAGTTCAGGTTTTTTCATTACTTCATTCCTCTTAGGTATCAGATCTTAACAGAAAGTGTCATTCCATCGCCAACGGTCAGGATTACCGTATTTAGCTGATCGTTGTGCTTAAGCTCATACAAATACTCGCGCATCCTTGCATGGATGGTGCGATTTCTTCTTGTTACCGCAAACCTTGATTCAAACACATCTCCGTCCTGGAGGACATTATCTGAGACCAAGAGTCCGCCTTTATTAAGAATCCTCAGGCAGTCAGGCAAAAAGTTGATGTACTGTCCCTTGGCTGCGTCCATAAAAATAAAATCATACCCCGGATCAAGACCCTTTAAAATATCTGTGGCGTCCCCCTCCAACAGTGTGATTTTACCTTCAGTGTCGTATTTGGAAAAATTCTCCCTCGCTACGGGAATTCTTTTTTCAAACTTCTCTATAGTTGTAATTTTGGTATCTGCATCTGTATATGCTGCCATTAAAAGTGCAGAAAATCCCACAGCGCAGCCAACTTCCAAAATGTTCCCTGGCTTGTTCTGCGCCATGAGGAACTTAAGAAGCGCCTGTGTATCCTTGCGGATAATGGGAACCTGATCCTCAAGTGCTGCTCTCTCCAGTTCATCAAGGAACGGGAGATTGCCGGGATCAAGAGAATTTATAAAGCTGCTGATCCTGTCATTCTCACCCACCATCTGATTCATCTCCGCTTTCCTGATCGGATCCGCCTTCAGCTCCCTCCTGTCCGCCTGACATTATCGTCAGCATCTCTTCAGGAGTCATGGCTGTGCTAAGCTCATAGGTTCCGGGCTTTTCCTTTTCATGGTACTCCGAGAATCTCTCCTGGAGTTTAAAGAGTGTCTTGTCCTTGATAAGGCCAAGGCCGGCAAGATTGTCAGCTATGGTATCCACGTCATCTCCGCTCCCCACGGTAAAGCTCACGGTTCTTCCTGTCCCGGAGGATACAGCTGACTGATTAAATATCTGGTATCCGTAGCTGTAGGCAAGCTTGGCATACTTTGAGATCAGCATGATCACGATGATGACAAAAGCGGCCTTAACAGCCAGGTCCAGAAATCCCAGTGTAATTTTTTTTGCGTTCATAAAAACTCCCCGAAGGCCTTAGAAATGTGTATCCATAATGATTGGCATGATCATTGGCCTTCTCTTTGTCTTCTTCCATATGTAATCGCTAAGAGTATCCTTGACGATGTTCTTGAGCTTGGTCCAGTCGGTAATGCCCTTATCAAGTGCCTCCGTAACGTCGTCGTAAACCATGTCCGTCGCATCCTCAATGAGTTTGTCGGACTCCCTTACATATACAAAACCTCTTGAAACAATGCTCGGGCCTGATACAAGCTGAGCACTGTCCTTGTCGATTCCAAACACAACAATTACAATACCATCTTCTGCAAGATGCTGTCTATCTCTGAGGACAACATTTCCTACATCGCCGACACCAAGGCCGTCAACAAGGATTGCTCCCACAGGAACCTTGCCTACCACCTTGGCGCTGTTCTCTGAAAGCTCGAGGATCTCGCCTGAGTGAAGGATAAAGATATTCTCCTTGGGGATTCCAAGGTCTCTTGCAATCCTCCTCTGAGCTATGAGATGTCTGTACTCACCGTGAACGGGCACGGAATATTTAGGCTTAACCAGTGTGTAGATGAGCTTGATATCCTCCTGACATGCATGTCCTGAAACGTGCACATCCTGGAAGATAACCTCTGCTCCCTTCATCTGAAGCTCGTTGATGATGTTGGTTACCGCCTTCTCATTACCCGGAATCGGATGAGATGAGAAGATAACTGTATCTCCGGCACCTATAGTGATCTTTCTGTGCTGACCGTTGGCCATACGGCTAAGGGCAGCCATACTCTCTCCCTGGCTTCCTGTTGTGATGATGGTAGTCTTGCTGTCAGGGAAGTTCTTGATCTGATCAATATCTACAAGAGTGTTCTCAGGTATCTTGATGCACTCAAGTTTCTGGGCAATATCAATGATACTGACCATACTCCTGCCTTCCACAGCAACCTTACGGCCGCACTTGTGGGCAGTATTTATGATCTGCTGAACTCTGTCAACGTTGGATGCAAAGGTAGCAACGATGATCCTGGAGTTCTCGTGATCCGCAAACAGGTTATCAAGAGCCCTTCCTACAGTCTTCTCAGAAGCTGTAAATCCGGGGCGCTCGGCATTTGTGGAATCACACATAAGGGCGAGAACGCCTTTTTTACCGATCTCAGCAAAGCGTTGAAGGTCGATTGGGTCTCCGTATACAGGTGTATAGTCAACCTTAAAGTCTCCTGTGTGCACAACGGTTCCTGCCGGTGAATAAATCGCAAGAGCTGCTGCATCAACGATGGAGTGGTTTGTTCGTATGAACTCAACCCTGAACTGTCCAAGGTTAATGGACTGTCCAAACTTTACAACCTTTCTGCGGGTCTTTTTAAGAAGGCCGTGCTCCTCGAGCTTGTGCTCGATAATGCCCATGGTAAGGCGTGTTGCGTAAACCGGCACGTTGAGCTCATGAAGAACATAAGGAAGCGCACCGATGTGATCCTCATGTCCGTGGGTAATTACAAAGCCCTTTACCTTATCAATATTCTCCTGCAGATAAGTGATATCGGGGATTACAAGGTCGATTCCCAGCATGTCATCGTCGGGAAAAGACAATCCGCAATCCACTACAATAATACTGTCTTCGTATCTGAAGGCAGTGATGTTCATTCCAATCTGCTCAAGGCCACCTAATGGTATAACCTGCAGCTTGGACGTGTTTTCAGTTTTCTTTTTGCTCAATATAATTCCTCCATATAAATTTGGCGGACGCACAGAATAGGATATAAACCTCTTGCCCGTTAAATATCCAGATCTATGCCATCCTCAGAAAGCAGCTTACTAAATACACCTGCAACTGCTTCAAGCTCCAGGTCGTCATCCACGATAACATAAACCGCCTCTTCATCTTTTAAATCGGAGTCGTCGCGCAGTATAAGCGCCTCTCCGTCACCATCTTCTTCATCTGTGACCAGTAGATATGTCTTGCCACCTATTGTGGTCTGTTCAAGACAGTAAAACTCTACCGCATCTTCTCCATCGGGGCTGAATAAAATCTTTTCCAAAATAAATCACCTTTTCAATCTGTTGTCCAGATAGTCCTGAAGAATTATCTGGGCTGCAATCATATCGACGTACTCTTTTCTGTCTTTCCCCTTAATGCCGGCTTCATCCATTATCTCATCCGCCTCAACTGTTGTAAGGCGCTCATCCAGCATCTCCACGGGAAGTCCCGTTCTTCTCTCAATCCTGTCTGCAAATTCCAGGCATAACTTAGAGCGCTCAGAGACCGACTCATCCATATTCAGGGGCAGTCCCACAACAACCTTCTCCACCCCGTACTCCTGAATGAGTTCTTCTATGCGCGCAAGAGTTCTTCTAAGTTTATTTTCTTCTTTTCTACGGATAATTTCTTTGCCCTGGGCAGTGAGCAAAAGCTCGTCGCTGATCGCCACTCCCACAGTCCTGGACCCGTAATCAAGTCCCATGATCCTCATTACTTCTTAGCCCAATTGTTGCTCTTGATGTACTCTGTGAGCATCTCCTCAACGAGTTCGTCTCTCTCAACCTTCATGATAAGGCTTCTGGCACCCTTGTGGCTTGTAATGTATGTAGGGTCTCCGGACATGATGTAACCAACGATCTGGTTAACAGGGTTGTAGCCCTTCTCAAGGAGTGCATCATAAACTACTGAAAGTACCTTTTTAACGCCTGTCTCAGGCTCTACTTCAACTTTGAAAAATTGAGTATTTCCTAAATCCTGATCTGCCATTATTTTTTCTCCATTCTTATATTTTGTGAGGGAGTCTTCCCTCTTATAATCCGTCAATTAAACAATATACCAATATAATGATACCAAACCATTTGCATTTGTTCAAATTTGAGTCAAACTTAAAACGCCCCCACTGACTCAAACCAGAAGTGTCTCGTCGTTCAACATTCCGGTTGGCACAACGCTTGTGATCTCGCCGGACTTGGCCCCGGCGTATGCCTCTGTTCCTTCTTTCACAGCAACTCTGACATATCTGTCAGTGTGCCCTATCATGTACCCGGTGCCTCCGTGTTCCTCTTCATCCTCCCAAAGAACCTTAAGCTCTTCGCCGATAAAAGACTCTCTGTAAGCCTTTGAGTCTCTTTCAGTAAGCTCTATCAGCACATCACTTCTTGCAGACTTCTGTCTGTCGGTGAGCTGGTCGGGAAGACCTGCTGCCACGGTGCCCTTTCTCGGTGAATACTTAAAGACATGCATCTCATAGAACGCAATGTCCTCTGCAAATTTCCTGCACTCCTCAAACTCTTCCTCGGTTTCGCCGGGAAAGCCCACGATAACGTCAGTGGTTATGGCAGGTCTGTCAAATGCCTTGCGCAAAAGACCTACCGACTCCATATACTCTTCGGCGGTGTAATGTCTGTTCATTCTCTTAAGTACTGAGTTGCATCCGCTCTGAAGAGATAAGTGGAAATGAGGACAGAGCTTACTGATCCTTGCCAGCCTCTCAACATTCTCAGCAGACATGAGCCTTGGCTCAATTGATCCCATACGTATCCTCTCTATACCTTCAATTTCGTTAACTTTCTCAAGAAGGTCTATAAGCTGAGGCTCGCCCTTATCAACACCATAAGACCCTACATGGATACCTGTTATTACTACCTCTTTCAGGCCTTTTGCCGAAAGGTCTTTTACCTCAGAGAGAACATCCTCCATGTCACGGCTTCTGACTCTTCCTCTCGCATAAGGAATTACACAATAGCTGCAGAACTGATTGCAGCCGTCCTGAACCTTGATGTAGGCCCTTGTGTGCTCAGGAAGGTCTGAGAGCCTCATGTTCTCATATTCGTGTGTGGCATTTATGTCTATGACACTCTTTCCGCCCATGGTCTTGTCAAAAGAACCTTCTCTTGCCGACACGAATTCCTCAAGAATATCAACAATCTCAGACTTTTTGTTGTTGCCGATTGCAAGATCTATGCATTCATCCTTCTTGACGCCATCCATTCCTGTCTCAACGTAGCATCCGACTGCAACAACCACAGCGCCCGGATTTTCTTTTTTCGCCTTGTGGAGCATCTGTCTTGATTTTCTGTCGGCGATGTTGGTAACAGTGCAGGTGTTTATGATATAAACATCCGCAACATCAGTAAATGGCACGATTTCACAGCCTGCAGCAGACAGCTTTTGCCCCATTACATCCATCTCATAACTATTAACTTTACAACCAAGGTTGTGCATCGCAACCTTCAAACCACTAATCTTATTCATTTTTATGTTGAAAACCTCATTGACTTTTGACAATCATACGTTTACTATAAAGAAAAGAAGGAGGTACTTGACCAATGAAGACAGTTATGATTTCTTTAAATTCCATCGATAAGGTTAAATCTTTCGTAAACGATATTACGAAGTTCGATTATGACTTCGACCTTGTATCAGGAAGATATGTTATCGATGCTAAGTCTATTATGGGTATTTTCTCACTCGATCTTTCAAAGCCGATCGACCTTAATATCCATGCAGAAGACGGCGCTGAAGAGATCCTTGAGGTTCTCAAGCCCTACATGGTCTAATCAATTTTTGATTAGATCTACCAAAGAGATTATTACAGACCATCCCGATTTCGGGATGGTCTTTTTTCTTTGAGCATGAGCAGAGCACTTTACTTACATATCTCAATTATCTCATCAGTCTCCAGAGCCACTCTGACCAGCTCATCGATCTTCTCTGAGAGGTCCTCCTCGTGTCTTTCAATAATATCAAGCCTAGGCTTTGTTACGGGGTGCTTGGCAACAAAGATAGTGCAGCAGTCCTCGTAAGGAAGGATCGATGTCTCATAGGCATCAATCTTAACAGAGATATCTACGATGTCCTGTTTATCAAAGGCGATAAGCGGCCTGTAAACCGGCATGTCTTTTACCACTTCACCTGTACACATAAGGCTCTGCATAGTCTGGGATGCTACCTGTCCGATGCTCTCGCCGGTTATAAGTCCCATGCATCCGGATCTTGCTGCCAGGATATCCGCGATCTTCATCATATATCTTCTCATGATGATGGTAAGCTCGTCGTGTGGGCACTTCTCATATATGTACATCTGAATATCGGTAAAGTTGATAACGTGAAGCTTGATGTTTCCTGTGTACTTGGCGATGACACCTGCCAGGTCGACAACCTTCTGCTTGGCCTTCTCACTGGTGTATGGAGGAGCATTGAAGTAAACAGCCTCCAGATCAACGCCTCTCTTGGCAATCATGTAGCCTGCAACAGGTGAATCAATTCCGCCGGAAAGAAGCAGCATTGCCTTTCCTGCTGTACCGATGGGCATTCCTCCGGGTCCCGGGATGATCTCTGAGAAGATGTTGAGCTTTTCACGGATCTCAACATTTATAAGGATCTGAGGATCATGTACGTCAACCTTCATCTCAGGGTAAGCGTCAAGGATCCTTCCGCCGATCTCAGCTGCCATCTCCATTGAATCCATAGGATAGCTCTTATCAACTCTTCTGCACTTAACCTTGAAGGTGCGTCTCTTGTCGGGATATACTCCGTCAACGAAGTCAACAACCGCCTTGCAAACTCCGTCTACATCCGGAAGGTTGTTCTCTCCGTCTCTTTCTATTGTCACAGCAGGACAGATTCCGGTTATTCCAAAGACTCTCTGAAGTGCGGAAACTGTCTCATCAAAATCAAAGCCTGTGGCCTCGACATATACTCTTCCTGCTACCTTGGAAATCTTGAACTCTCCGTCGCACTTTGCAAGAACTCTTTTGATCTGCTTAACAAGAGCGTCCTCAAAGATGTATCTGTTCTTGCCCTTAACTCCTATCTCTGCGTATTTGATAACAAAAGCATGGTACTGCATATCATTCTCCTTAATGCCTGTAAAACTTTCTCATGGTTTCTATCTGTGAAGAGAGGACGTCTAAAAGGTAGTCGATCTCCTCTTTGGTTGTCTGTGTGGACATACTGATACGAATGGTTGATTCCAAAAGACTCTTATCAAGCCCGATAGCCTTTAGTGTGTCCGACACATGTGGATTGTTGGAAGTACATGCACTTCCGGCTGAGACGTAAATCTCCTTGCTGCTTAGCATGTTAAGGATGGTCTCTGCCGCCAGTCCCTTGATCGAGACGCTCACAATGTGCGGAGCTCCCTTCTCGCACTCAGGGCCGTTAAGCCTTATGTCGGAAATCCTCTCAGTAAGGCTTTCCATCAGGTATTTCTTGAGCTCGTAAAGAGTGCTTATCTTTTTATCAAAATCATCGTAGCACATCTGCGCAGCCAGGGCCATTCCTGCGATTCCGGGGACGTTCTCGGTTCCGGATCTCATGCCCTTTTGCTGGCCTCCGCCGTAGCAGATGGGGACGATCTTTGTGCCCTTTTTGATGTATAAAAATCCCACACCCTTCGGTCCGTGGATCTTGTGGGCGCTGACTGCCAAGAGGTCGATGTTCATGGACTTTGGTCTTATCCTGAACTTACCGTAGGCCTGCACAGCATCTACGTGAAATACTATCTGTTCGTTAATTGATTTAATGAGCTTGCCGGCCTCAGCGATTGGCTCAACCGCGCCGATCTCATTGTTTACAAACATCATTGACACCAGGATGGTATCTTCTCTTATGGCGTTCTTAAGGTCATCGAGCCTGACAACTCCTGTCTCATCAACAGGAAGATAGGTTACCTCAAACCCTTCCTTAACCAGCTCCTGGCAGCTCTCCAAAACAGCCGGATGCTCAATTGAAGTTGTTATTATGTGCTTGCCCCTCCAGGCATTGGCCCTGGCAGCGCCGATTATCGCCGTGTTGTCGGACTCTGTTCCTCCGGAGGTAAATACAATCTCGGAAGGATCAACCTTAAGAGTATCAGCAATCGTCTCTCTTGCACTAAAGAGTCTGTTACCTGAAACCGTGCCCATATGATGGACACTTGAAGCGTTTCCGTATTCTTCTGTCATTATCCTGGCCACCAGCTGTGCTACTTCGTCGTAAGCTCTGGTGGTGGCTGAATTATCTAAATATGCTCTCATTTTATTTCTCAG
>JAGBMP010000049.1 GCA_017634825.1 Butyrivibrio sp. | reverse complement strand
TCGGTTATCGCTGCTGCCATCGGATCCTTAAAGGGACCAAGGCACGGTGGTGCCAACATCAAGGTTGTTCATATGTTTGACGACATCGAGGCCAATGTTAAGGATTGGAAGGATGAGGAAGAGGTCAAGGCATACCTTGATAAGATCCTGAACAAGCAGGCCTTTGATAAAGCGGGACTTATCTACGGTATCGGACATGCTATCTATTCAAAGTCTGACCCGAGAGCTGTTATCCTTAAGAGCTTTGTACAAAAGCTTGCAGCTGAGAAGGGAATGGAAGATGAGCTTGCTCTTTACGAGTTGGTTGAAAAACTCGCACCTGAGCTTATTGCCGGCGAGCACACCATGTACAAGGGTGTATCGGCAAATGTGGACTTCTATTCGGGCTTTGTTTACAGAATGCTTGATCTTCCGGAAGAGCTTTATCCTACAATCTTTGCCATTGCAAGGATAGTCGGATGGAGTGCTCACAGAATGGAAGAGCTTGCCAACAACGGTAAGATCATTCGTCCTGCATACATGGCAATTGAGCCAAGAAAAGAGTATGTCGATATGGATGACAGAAAATAATACGATATTACAAAAATAGCCCCGGGCCATGTGGTCCGGGGCTTTTGAAATGCTTCTGTTAAATTAAAGTCCGTACTTAGCTGCGATAAGTGGAGCAACCTTGGATGAACCGATACGGCTGCATCCTGCTTCGGCATAAGCAAGAGCATCCTCGATTGTGCGGATTCCTCCGGCTGCCTTGATCTTAACATCAGGACCGATGTTCTTCTTAAAGAGCTCGATATCAGCAAGAGTAGCACCTGCTGTTCCAAAGCCTGTAGATGTCTTGATGTAATCAGCCTTAACATCCGTAACAATCTTGCAGAGCTCTACCTTCTCATCCTCTGTGAGGTAGCAGGTCTCGATGATAACCTTAAGAAGCTTGTCGCCACAGGCCTTTCTGATCATCTCAAGTTCCTTTTTAACTTCGTCATATCTGTGATTCTTAACATCGCTGATGTTAACAACTGTATCGATCTCTGAAGCGCCGTCAGCGATAGCGTCCTTAGCTTCTGTAACCTTGGAGTTTGCGCTGTTGTATCCAAGAGGGAATCCGATAACTGTGCAAAGCTTTAAATTATCACCGTATTTATCATGTACTCTCTTAAGATATGTGGCAGGGATACAAACGGTTGCTGTACCGTACTTAACTGCCTCGTCACAAAGTGAAACAATATCTTCCCATGTTGCGTTGGGCTGAAGCTGTGTGTGATCAATGAGTTTAAGAATATCCTTTTCTTCCATGTTAGAATTATCTCCTTGTCAATTAAAATGAAAATTGCTTTTTGTAGCACAAATATTATAAACTATACTTTGTCAAAAAGAAACATGTCAGGAGGAAACAACAATGTCAGCTGAGAATACAGTAATAAAGGACAGGCTTCTGAGACTTCGAGAGAAGATGGCAGAAGAGGGAATAGATTACTACATGATGCCTACATCCGATTTCCACAACTCGGAGTACAGCGCAGATTTCTTTAAGGTAAGAGAGTATTTCTGCGGATTTGACGGCTCCAACGGAACGCTTGTTGTAAGTGCTGATGAAGCAGGAATGTGGACCGACGTCAGGTACTTTATCCAGGCCGAGAACCAGATGAAGGGCACGGGGGTAGTTCTTTTTAAGATGCTTGAGCCCGGAGTACCAACAATCACAGAGTATCTTCTAAATAACATGAAAGAGGGACAGGTTCTTGGTTTTGATGGGAGAGTTGTATCCACCAGTATCGGTGAGAGCCTTGAGAAGAAGCTCTCCGAGAAGAAGGTAAGCCTTAAGTATGACAAGGACCTTGCAGAGGAGGTATGGACCGAAAGACCGGCTCTTCCATGCCACGATATGTATGTGCTTCCCGACGATCTCTGCGGAATGAGCTTTAAGGAGAAGCTTACTGTCGTAAGGGAGAAGATGGCAGAGAAAGGCTGCAAGTTCTATCTGCTCAGTAAGCTCGATGATATCATGTGGCTTACAAATCTTCGTGGCAATGACGTTGAGTGCAATCCTGTAGCTCTTTCCTACGCAATCATCACAGAGAATGAGTTTACTCTCTTTGTTCAGGGAAAAGAGATCACAGACAGCGTAAAGGCTTACTGCGACAAAGAAGGTATTATCCTCAAGGACTACCACAGTCTTATCAACGAAGTTGGCAAGACTTCCATGCCCGGAAACGTATTATTTGACAAAAGAAATACCAACTTCCTTACATACAAGACTCTGGTCAAAAAGGCTGAAGAAGCCAAGGTTGCCCTCAAAAACGAAAAGGATCCCACAGAGCTTTTAAAGGCCTGCAAGAATGATACAGAGATAAAGAATATCAGAGAGGTATATGTTCGCGACAGCGCAAAACTCACTGAGTTCATCTACTGGGTAAAGGCCAATGTCGGCAAGGAAGAAATTACTGAGTACTCAGCAGCTATGAAGCTCGATTCCATGAGAGCAGAGCTTCCGGGCTTTATTGAGCTCTCTTTCCCTACTATCAGTGCATACAATGCAAATGCAGCAATGGCCCACTATGAGGCTACAGAAGACAACTATGCAGTGGTTAATCCTGAGGGAATGCTCCTTGTTGATTCAGGCGGAACCTACATGGGAGGAACAACCGATGTAACAAGAACCATTGTTGTAGGAGAGATCAGCGATGAGATAAAGCGCACTTACACTGCAACAGTAGTAGGAATGCTCCGCCTTGCAAATGCCAACTTCCTGGAAGGATGCTCAGGCAAGAACGTTGATATCCTTGCCCGTCAGTGTCTCTGGGATATGGGAATTGATTACAAGCATGGCACAGGCCACGGAATCGGCTATATCTTAAATGTTCATGAAGGACCTCAGAACATCAGATGGAGATTTACACCGGGGCAGAACGAGGCACCACTTCTTCCCGGAATGATCGTATCCGACGAGCCCGGCGTTTATATCGAGGGCAAGTACGGCATAAGAATTGAGAACATTCTGGAAGTGGTTAAGGGAGATGCAAATGAGTATGGACAGTTCCTTCACTTTGCACACTTAACTTATGTGCCGATCGACCGTGAAGCCATCGATAAAAAGTACATGGAACCAAGGGATATTAAGGCCTTTAATGACTATCATGCAGAGGTTTACAAAAGAGTAAGTCCCCTTATAAAAGACCCTAAAATCCTCAACTGGCTCAGGGAAGCAACAAGGGAAATTTAATTGTAAAAAGAGTGTAAAAAAACGCCAAATCCCTTGAAAATAAGCGCCTTGGGCGTATAATAAAGTTAGAGCAAAGCTATAAGCTCTCCTGGGATGTCCGACACCTCCTGTGTAATTTGAACCTACAGTTACTTTAAACGGGACTCCTACATTACCTGTTTGATTGCCACGCCTTCGGCCCTGCGTATACGCAGACAAGCTACGGGAGAGGAAGGCAGGAATTCAGGTTGCGGTAACCCACCTGGCGTTAGCTAGGAGTCAAATAACAGGAAACGGCATTTTGGGAATGCTTTAGACTATAAAAGCAGTCATTTCGGTGGCTGCTTTTTCAATGTGGGTACTGATGTGAGGGAAAGTGTATGGATGTAAAGGCCGCGCTTATATCTCTCGGAAGAGATTTTGCGTACAAGATGCAGAAAAAGAATATCGCTGCCTT
>JAGBMP010000048.1 GCA_017634825.1 Butyrivibrio sp. | reverse complement strand
TGCCCTGCTTCTTGTAGAAAGCAGCCAGCTCGCAGAGCATCATAACCGCTACAACAGCGTCCTTATCTCTTGCGTGGGTTCCTGCGAGGCATCCGTAAGACTCCTCGAGACCGAATACATAGTTGTTGCACTGGCCGTTCTGCTCGAAGAGCTTGATCTGCTCGCCGATGTACTTAAAGCCTGTGAGAACCTCGATGTACTTAAGGCCGTAGTTCTCAGCAACTGCCTTAGCCATGTTGGTTGTAACGATTGTTGTTACGAATGCAGGGTTAGCGGGCATTGTGCCTGTAGCCTGGCGCTCTCTTAAAATATAGTCACCGATGAGCATTCCGGACATGTTTCCGGTGAAAGCAACGTACTCGCCGGTCTTTAGGTCTTTTGCATAAATACCGAGTCTGTCGGCATCGGGATCAGTTGCAAGCACGATGTCTGCATCCTTCTCCTTGGCAAGCTTAAGAGCAAGCTCGAATGCCTTGGGATCCTCGGGGTTAGGATAGTCAAGAGTTGTGAAGTCGGGATCGGGAAGCTCCTGCTCCGGAACAACATATACGTTCTTGAATCCAAGCTCCTTAAGAACACGTCTGACAGGGAGATTACCTGTGCCGTGGAAAGGTGTATATACGATGGTGAACTTGTCAGCCATCTCGTCGATAACGTCCTGGTGGATGATCTGCTTCTTGAGCTCAACCATGTACTTGTCGTCGATCTCTTCGCCAAAAGAAACATAGAGGCCTGCAGCGATGGCATCTTCCTTGGACATTGTCTTAACGTCATGGTAATCAGTGATGGCTACTACTTCATCGATGATTCCTGTATCGTGAGGAGGTGTAACCTGTGCGCCGTCCTCCCAGTAAACCTTGTAGCCGTTGTACTCAGGCGGGTTATGTGATGCTGTGACCATAACACCTGCGATGCAGCCAAACTCTCTGAGAGCAAATGAAAGCTCGGGTGTAGGTCTTAAGATATCGCTGACATAAGCCTTGATTCCGTTTGCAGCAAGACAAAGAGCTGTCTCATCAGCAAATTCAGGTGAAAATCTTCTGCAGTCATAAGAAATGGCAACGCCCTTCTTTGGTGCGTCAGGTCCGCCATGCTTCTTGATATAGTTCGCAAGGCCCTGTGTAGCCTTTCTTACAGTGTACTTGTTCATTCTGTTGGTTCCTGCTCCGATTACCCCGCGGAGTCCACCGGTACCAAACTCAAGCTCTCTGTAAAAACGATCTTCAACTTCTGCCTCGTCATTGCGGATAGCAAGAAGTTCGTCTTTTGTTTCCTGATCAAAATACTCATCATTCAGCCAGTACTCCAGCTGCTTTGTAGCTTCACTCATTACCTTTCCTCCTTAAATAAACATGCTGTTTTTGCACTAAGTAATTATATCATGAAATGAAGGGGTAGTCACAACAAATCCTCCATGCTGCACCCTAATGTTCTGGACAACTGAAGCAGAGTTTGCCCCTGCGTCTTGGTGATATCTCTTTGCCCCTGCTCAAATAACTGGATCTGCCTTAAGGGAACACCCGATTTATCTGCAAGTGCGCGCTGCGACAGACCTGCATAGGCGCGAAGTCTCTTGAGCCGCGACTGTTCTCTGTACTCCCTCAGACTCTTATCCATCATGTCAACGAATACTGTCACGTCCGCTTCATGAAGCGTCTTATACATCCCGCGTATCGTATCGATCGGAACGCATCTGTCGATATCTTCATATCTGACATTTGATATCCACTGATAATAAGCAAGTGCCCAACCGGTCCAATACTCCGGAGATTTATCAACGTGCATTTCATCAGGCTTATCTATGCACAGATCCGTGCATGATTCTATAACTTCCCTTGCCACCTCACAGCCGTTCTTGCCCGCGACATATGTGGAATTACCTATTTCAAACTGATCCGCCATTTTGCTGATCATGAAAAGCTTATGGAACTCATGAAGCTTCATGCCAATGGTATTGACGGCGTAGTCGTACATGTCGCCCATGACTCTCTGTGCAAGTGGTAGATACAATTCAGAATATGCGTAATTCATCATCCTTCACATTTCCTCTCATGATATCCAAAATGTATATCTCATCAAGCCTGTTTTTGGAAGGCCTGATTTCCTGATAGCTCCTTCTGGCATTTAAGTCTCTTGTTTCTTTTTTACTGAAGTACACTACGGCTTCAGCTGCTTCATAGGATTTAAAGGACAGTTGGTCGAAAGCTCTTTTACTCTTTAATACGATCTGTTCGCTTAGTCCACCAAGTTTCATGGCTTCTGACAACTTCTGTACTGATATGGTTCCCATTATGAAGTCCTGGGCAAAAGAGAAATAGGAGTCATCTGCTCTATAACCCTTTATTACATCGAATTCCGAGACATCGATAAGGTACTTCTCCTGCAAAAAATCCTTGGCATCTTCGGCTATACTCTTTTGCTGCCAGTAGCCTCTGTATTTGGTCAAGAGCGCCATCCAATTGAGGATGTTGTAATCGCCGCCATTTAAGTCACATATATTAAGTCCTTTTGTATTTAGTTCATAGCAGTTTGAAAAGCCGTCTTTATTCCTCTTGCATGCCCATTCCTTGGACAGTTCGGGATCTTCAGTGCAATAGAAGCCACTGCCATAGTCATTGGCGGAAGTTCCATGGCCGAAGATAGGATTATATATGATGCTCTCTGAACCGTGATAGATTAACAATTTCCTGGCCTCCCAAAAAATAAAAGTATCGCTGTAGAGACACTTTTATTATATCTCTGTAGCGATACTTTTGCAATAAGTGAGATAATGGTGAGTCAATCTGAAACGTCCCCACTGATTCCAGGGGTGTTGCGCACTATTATTTATCCGATATGCTCTGAACCTTGTGCAAGCTCTGCAGCTTTCACATGAGGATTGTGGTAGTGCTCACGCTTCTTGGAAACGTCGCCGATGGAGATGGCGTTCCTCGGGCAGAACTGAAGGCATCCAAGGCACTGTGTGCAGTCTGTGCCGATGACAGCCTTGTTGTTCTCTATCCTGATATTGCCTCTGGGGCAGATGCTAGCGCACTGTCCGCAGGCGATGCAGTTGTCGTTAACCTCGAATTCCCCAGCCTTCTTCTTGAGAATCTTGGAAAATCCCGCGTTCTCTATGGCGTTGAAGATGTTCAGGCCGGGTCTTCTCTTTGTCTTGCCTGCCATTATGTCATTGGCTATTATTCTGGCAAGGTCCTTACTTCTGGCTTCTGCCTCTCCGACAGAAAGGCGTGGCATCATCAGGTTATGCGGGAAAAGCCAGATGCAGCTACAGTGATGTGTGATCACGCTCCAGTACTTGAGCGGAATTATCTTGTTGAGCCTTGAAAGACCTGTTCCCTTGTATGCTGCGCAGGAAGTCACGCCAAAGGTGTAAGCGCCGGGGCTGACCTTGATCTCTTTTGCATATTTCAGGACATCCGCCGGAGCTCCGCCGCCGTAACATGGGAATACGAAGCCTACCTTCTTAGCGCTTGTAACATCGGTAGTTGTCATGCCCTTCTTGATCCTTACAAGGTCTGCGCCGCCGATTCCCTTTGCTATATTTCTTGCGATATCCAGGCAGTTACCGGTGCCTGAAAAATAAAAGATTACGTTCTCTGCCATAAGAAACCTCCAAGTGAAAATGTATTGCTTTATATTTACTATTTTAGCACAGGTAAAGGGGGATTTTTAGGGAAATATCCCTTGGTGGGATAGTGTGTGGGGGTGGTGATTTGTGAAGGTGGAATGCTGTGGGGGGTGTTTGTGAAGGTGGAATGCTGTGGGGGTGGTTGCGAAGGTGGAATGCTGTGGGGGTGTTTGTGAAGGTGGAATGCTGTGTAGGGTGTTTTTGGGGAAGACACATAACAATGGCCTTAATATGACAGTCTTGGTTGGAAACGGAATTTCGACCACCCCACAAGACTTTTGCATATAAAAATTAGTTGGAATTTGCAAAAAGACCTTTCGGCGTTTTTTCCGGGAGTTCATCACATGATACCCGTAGGCCCGTTCTTGTGATGCAGGAAAAGAGCTAGGCATCA
>JAGBMP010000047.1 GCA_017634825.1 Butyrivibrio sp. | reverse complement strand
GACGGAGAAAGAGCTGTCGACCTTCCCGAGATTGAGGGAAATGTTGAGTTTGATCACGTGACTTTTGCTTACCCCGATGAGCCGGATGTGGATATTCTCCATGACGTCAGCTTTAAGGCTAAAAAGGGAGAGACCATAGCTCTGGTCGGTCCGACAGGAGCAGGTAAGACGACTATTGTAAGCCTTATCAGCAGGTTCTATAACACCAAGAGCGGAAGAGTTCTGGTGGACGGATATGACATCAGCAAGGTGACAATCCAGTCACTTAGAAACCAGCTGGGAATCATGACCCAGGACAACTATCTCTTTTCCGGAACCATAAGGGATAATATAAAGTACGGAAGACCTGATGCCACGGACGAGGAGATGCTGGCGGTGTCAAAGGCTGTGCATGCCCATGATTTTATCTCACAGATGGAGAAGGGGTATGACACTGTGATCACAGAGCGCGGAGGCGGACTATCCAACGGACAGAGGCAGCTTGTGGCCTTTGCGAGAACTCTTTTGACAGATCCCAAGATCCTGATACTGGATGAAGCTACGGCAAGTATCGACACCAGAACGGAGATCCTGGTTCAGCAGGGAATAGAAGAGCTTCTTAAAAAGAGGACTTCATTTGTGGTTGCGCACAGGCTTTCCACCATCAAGAATGCGGACAAGATATTCGTGATCGATGACGGCGGAATCCTTGAGTGGGGTGATCACGAGAGCCTGATGGCAAGAAGAGGAGCATACTACGAGCTCTACTCGGCGCAGTTTGTCAGCGCGTCGTAATGTTGTATAATTTACATTATGAAAGACATTGATAAAGACTACTTATCCTGCAGGTTATGCCCCAGGAACTGCCTGGTGGACAGGACCATAACCCGTGGCTATTGCAGGGAACTGAATACTTTGCACGTATCAAGGGCTGCTCTCCATATGTGGGAGGAGCCCTGTATTTCCGGCACTTCCGGGTCGGGGACGGTGTTCTTTTCGGGCTGCAACATGGGATGCGCCTTTTGCCAAAACAGGAAGATCAGCCGTGGAGAAGTCGGGAAATACATATCGACGGAGCGCCTGGTTGAGATATTCTTTGAGCAGCAGGAGAGAGGCGCAAACAATATAAACCTCGTGACGGGGGATATGTTTATCCCCACAATTGCAGATGCAATTGAGAGAGCCAAGGCGCAGGGGATTAAGATCCCGTTCCTGTTTAATACATCTTCATACCTGAATGCCGGCAGTGTGAAACGACTTGAGGGGCTGATTGATATTTATCTTCCTGACTTTAAATACATAAGAGAGGAAGATGCTGTAAGATACAGCAATGCTCCCGGATACCCTGAGGCAGCCAGGTCGGCCATTGCGGAGATGGTAAGGCAGTGCCCCGAGTGCGTGTTTGAAACGGATGATAAAGGGCAGGAACTTATTAAGAAAGGCGTCATCGTCAGGCACCTTCTTATGCCGGGTATGCTGATACAGGCTAAGATGATCACGAAGTATCTTTATGAGACTTATGGTGATAGGATTTACATCAGCCTTATGAACCAGTTCACACCTGGAGATGGACTGGAGAAGTTTCCTGAGATCAACAGGAAGATCACGGAAGCTGAGTATCGGAGTCTTGTTGATTACGCGTCGAACCTTGGCGTAGTAAATGGATATGTTCAGGAGGGCGAGACTGCTTCGGAGAGCTTCATTCCGGAGTTTGACTGTGAAGGGGTTGCAAAACCCCTTTCAATGGGCGAAAATATTTAATATAAGGAGGGGTATTATATGGATTATCAGTCAAGATATGAAGAGTGGATGGAGAAACTTTCTGACAGCGATCCCTTAAAAGCTGAGCTTGTAGCCATCGCAGATGATGAGAAGGAAAAGGAAGAGAGATTCTATCAGGATCTTGCATTCGGAACTGCAGGCCTTAGGGGTAAGGTTGGTGCAGGAACCAATCGCATGAATTTCTTAACTGTAGGCAAGGCATCACAGGGCGTTGCCGACTACATCGTTTCAAAGGGACAGGCAGCTTGTGACGCAGGTGTTATCATAGCTCATGATCCCAGACATTTTTCAAGAGAGTTTTCAGAGCTGGCAGCAGGAATCTTTGCGGCTAACGGCATCAAGGTTTATACCTTCCCGAGCCTTCGCCCTACACCTGAGCTGGCATTTATGATAAGACGCCTTCATACGGTTTCCGGAATCAACATCACAGCATCCCACAACCCTAAGGATTACAACGGTTACAAGGCTTACTGGGATGACGGATGTCAGGTTTCAGCAGAAGTTGCTGACGGAATGACTGAGTGCATCAATGCGGTAGATATCTGGACAGGTATTAAGAAGTCCGACTATGACGAGGGCGTAAAGGCAGGCAAGATCATAGTTCTCGGTGAGGAGTATGACAGAGAGTACCTGGACAAGATCGAGTCCCTGGCTATCCATGAGGGCGACGACCTTGATCTTTCAATTCCTCTTGTTTACACACCACTTAACGGATGCGGATCCATTCCGTTCAGGCAGATGCTCACAGACAGAGGCTTTACTAACTGGAAGATCGTTCCCGAGCAGGAGAATCCCGACCCCGATTTCACAACTGTCGGATATCCCAATCCCGAGGATCCTAAGGCATTTGCGCTTTCTGAGAAGTATGGAAAAGAGTTTGGTGCAGAGCTCCTTATGGCTACCGACCCCGACTCTGACAGATTTGCCATCGAAATAAGAGATGATAATGGCAACTACGTACCTCTTAACGGAAACCAGACAGGTTACCTTCTTGTAAACTATGTCCTTGAGGGACACAAGAGCGCAGGAACACTGCCTGCAAAGGGAGCAATGGTTAAGTCTATTGTTACCTCAACTCTTTCAACAATAATTGCAAAGGCTTATGGAGTTGAGATGTTTGAGACTCTGACAGGCTTTAAGAATATCTGTGGTAAGATCCCTTACCTTCATGAGAACGGCTATCAGTATCTCTTTGGCTATGAAGAGTCAGTTGGATATGCAGTTTGCGAAGATATCAGAGACAAGGACGGAATCTCAGCAGGAATGCTTGTTGCAGAGGCAGCAGCATACTATCGCAAGCAGGGCAAGACTCTTTGGGATGTTCTGGGCGAGATCTATGCCAAGTACGGTTTCTTCGCTGAGGATGAGCCGAACATCGTGCTCGAAGGAATTCCCGGTGCACAGCGCATTCAGCGCATGATGAAATACTACAGGGAGAATTTACCCACAGAGGTTGCAGGCTCCAAGGTAACCAAGGTCATCGACTACATAAACGGCTACGAAGACATTCCGCCTCAGAACGCCATCAGGATGTTCCTTGAAAACGGCTCATGGTTTGCAATCAGACCGAGCGGAACAGAACCAAAGATCAAGTTCTATTTCTATTCAAATCAGGATTCAAGAGAAAATGCGCTTAAGGTTAACGCAGACATCAAGAAGGCTACTCTTGATCTGATCAATTCTGTTGAGTAAGGGGAAGCAAAAATGAGCGAGCATGAACATCATCACGACCACGAGCATCACCACCATGATCATCCCATGGAGAACAAAGAGCAAGTTAAAGCTCTTCTGGACTACAATTACAAGCACAACACCAGCCACGCTGACGAGCTGAAAAAGCTCTCAGACAAGCTGGAGAGCCTTGGATATGCAGAGGCAGCAGCCAGAGTATCAGAAGCGGAAAAGCTCTTTTCCGAAGGAAATGCAAATCTGAAGGCTGCACTAGATATTATCAGCAGCGACTGATAGAAGGAGGTGTGATATGTGTCTTTCTACAGTTTACAAGAACTCCAAGCCGGATGAAGCAATCATGGAGTACGTAAGTACCATAACCTTCGACGGTGACAATGTTATCTGCACGGACCTTATGGGTGAGAAAAAGAGCTTTAAGGGTAAGCTTACTTTTGTTGACCTGACAGGCGGAGTGATAAGAATCGATTGTGAATAAAAGCAAAAAAATAAGAGGCTATCGCCAAGTGCGATAACCTCTTTTAATTTCTTAAAGACTTGTGTCTTCTACGCTTTCCTTCATTGAGTAAGGCATTGCAGTTGCCTCAGGGCGCTTCATGTTATCAAAGCGTTTGATCATAAGCGGCTCCCAAATGTAGTATAGGAACTTGCCATCCAGATCAAAATAGAAAACTGCGAAGAGGATGCCATAAATAAGTGCTGCAATCCTGAAAAGCTTGAAAAAGAATTTTAATAATTTACTCATAATTACTCTCCCTTTAAATTACCAGCTGCCTCCGTCATCAAAATCAAGAAGTGAAGGATCCAGTGGCTCCTCGCGCATAACGGTTGTCATGTAGTCGTTTATGATATCGCGGATCTCTGCGCGGGATACTGTTCTCTTATCCGGAAGAGCATGTGGAACCCAGATTGCGTGAATGTTACGCTTGCGGAATTCATCCTCGAATACTCCGTGGATTCCCTGCATTCCCTTACACTGAAGCTGGTCGTACATGATGACCATATCGCAGTTGAATCTCTCCATGTAATCAAACAGGGAAAGAATGTGCTCGTGTCCGCCAACTGCCATGGCACGCATAGGTGCTTTCTCGTTGAACCATGCCAGATCCTCAAGAGCGTGCTCGTAAGTATCGGTACGCAGGTACTGGTCAAACATAAGTGAATCCATGTTGATAATGGTATTGATACCCCAGCAGTTGTAAGCCCATGTGCACCAGTGTGAGTAGTAAAGTGGTGCGCAGCTCCATGCGATTGCACGGTGTCTGGTCTTAGGGAAGGTCTCGATCTTGTTCTTAACACACTTGTCCATGATGCGCTTTACATGTGCATCCATCTCATGCCAGATTGGTCTGTCGCCATCCTGTGAGTAGTAGATTCTGTAAAGAGCCTGAGCAACGCCGGTGATAGGATAGTAAGGAGTGTTGGCTGCAACATCCCATTTCTCCCACTCAAACTCGGTGAGCTTGTTGAAACTCTGTGCGTGCTTAACGTACTGATCCCAATCCATCTTGATGCCGAAGTTCTCTTCTACGAACTTCCATGCACCCTCGATCTCTTTCTGGCAGTTCTTCTGAACCAGTGGATCGTCATAGCGCATTGGCTGTGGCATAGCATAGAGTGGACGGTTGAGGAACCAGTCCTGAAGAACCGAGGTTGCAACGGATCCGTCGCAGGCCTCGTTCGTTGTAAGCATTACCGGGCTGTAATCCGGGTAATCGTCGTGAACAAAGAGTCCGTACTCAGCCTGACACATAGGACATGGATCAGCAGGAAGTCCGATGGACTGCGCTGCGTCGATGTAGTTCAGAACTGTGTGGTTGTTTACGTGTACTGAAACGAAGTAAGGGATCATCTCAAGAGCTACGTCATCAAGTTCACCTCTCCAGCCGTAAAAGATATTTCCACTGAGTGTCTCGTTGTGGGCAATAGTCTTTTTCCAGGTCTCGTTCTCTTCTCCGCCGTTGAGCTTCTTGTCGGCTTCAAACATTCTCATGAACTGTCTGATGGTCTCACTTACCATTCCGCGGTAGTGCCATGCAGAAGCCTTCATAGCCTCGCCTCTTGCACCTTCAAGACCTCTGTCGAACCAGTGCATAACTGTAAGATAAGTCTGACCCATCCAGCGATATCTCATGGTTCCCTTGGCGAAAGTAACAACGCCCTTAGGACCGCCGCCGTACTTCATGATATCAGTAACCATGTGAGCGTAGTTGTAAAGCCAGATCATGTTGAAGTAGTACATGGTGTCTTTTACGCCACGCCACTCACGGTGCTTGTAAAGTCCTGTGTTGCCGACGTAGAGGTCACCAAGGCGTCTCTCTTCATGGGGCTTGCCATACCAGAAATCCTTGGCCATTTTCTTTACGTCTTTTGGTTTATTCTTTTCTTCCGGGCTCTTTTCTACGACGAAGAGCTCGCGATATTTTGCTTTTATGTCTTTAAGTCCGATAGCCATTTATCTTAGCCCTCCTTCTGTATTTTCTTGAGCTCGATGCTCTCAACAAACGCCTGGAATCTGGTCCTTAACTGTCCTACAGCGTTGTTTACATATTCTTTCTCGATAGAACATACGGGGTAACCGAAATCTCTTGGGATAACCAGGGTATCGATGGTACGCTCATAGCTCCAGTACTCGCAGAACTTCATCTGTGAAATGATGATACCGTCTGCCTTGTACTCCTTGGCAATGTCAGCCAGGTACTGCTTGCGCGCACGCATGATATGCTGATCCATGAAACGAGGACACTCGCTGGTCTCAAGGTAGTGGCGTGCGATAGCGCGAAGGGGCGTCTCACCCTCTTTTACCACAATCTCTTCTCTTCCGGGAAGTGAGCCGTAGCAGTAGCGGTCAGCAACGACCAAAGCTCCGCACTCCTCAATGAGCTTGATGAAGTCCGGATCGTCCTCTTCAGAGCCTGTAAGAACAACCTTAACTCTGTAGTTCTTCTTGGCATCAGGCTTTCTGGTCTTAAGCTGCTCTGCGATGTCTTTTAACTTATCGATGATAAGGTACTTGGGACATACAAGAGTTGCAAGCTGGATAATGGAGAATTCCCAACCTGTGATGGTGGGCTCGTCGAGCTTTCTGTAGCTGCCGATCTCCTGAATGAGACGGCACACTTCATTGTGCTGCTCGATAGCTTTTAAAAGAGCTTCATCAGATGTATCGATGTCGAAGTGCTCTTTTAACTTATCCAGAACGTGAGCCTGTAACTGACCTACATAGTGGTCGATGGAGTTCTCGTTTTTCTTGAACGGAACATCTGTGAATTCGCAGAAGAAATCCGGATTCTTGATGATGTCCATAAGCTGGAGATGCTCCTGGAATCTGCAGGTTACGGTACAGGTTTCTGTTGCCATTTCGGCATCAAGGAAGTTGAAGCCTCCCTCGAGAGCCCTCTCTAAAAGGCAACGTCCGTACATACAGGTACGGTTGGTCATGTAGTAGGTTGCCATATCAGGCGATCCACTACGCGGTGCACGAAGACGCACAGAAAAACATCCCGGAAGATCTAACAGAACTTCCGGCATGAAATAGCAGGTATAACCAAGTGCTCGATTTCCGTCAGCTTTGCCCTGACGAACGAGCGGATTGTTGGCTTCCTGCAAAAGGTCTTCGAGCTCAAAGATATGCACGAGATCTTTCATGTATTTGGTTTCCCCCTCTTTAGATTAAAAAAGCAAAACGGCCTTCGGCATTTTGCTTAAAAATATGCATAATAATTTCAAGCATATAATATCACATATCACAAAAAGTTAAAAGAATAAGCTTATGCTCTTGTAGAAATTAGACAATCCTTTATAATATAAGAGCAGGGTAATTAACTCTACGAGGGGGATTTATGGCACATAATACAGTTGTTATCGCACTAGCGGGCAAAGGTGGCGTTGGCAAGACGTCTCTTTCTGCTGCTATTGTCAGACTCCTTACTGAAAAAAGACCCGACGCCAAGATTCTGGCTATTGATGCAGATCCGGCGGTGGGTCTTTCTGTCGCTCTTGGGGTAGAAGTCACTGAGACTTTGGACCAGATAAGAAAGAGAGTGGCAGAGGATGTTACCGGTAAGCTCAAGGATACCCAGGACATATTAGCGGAGGCCAAGTTCAGGCTCTATGATGCCATGGCTGAGCAGAGAGGTTTTGCTTTTCTTGCTATCGGAAGGCCCGAGGCGGCCGGATGTTACTGCGCCATCAATACGTATCTTAAGAAGGTCATCGAGATGCTCGTGGATGACTTCGACTACGTGGTGATTGACGGAGAGGCAGGAATTGAGCAGATCAACAGAAGAGTTCTGGAGAAAGTAACCCACCTTGTGTGCGTATCGGATCAGAGTCAGAAGGGTCTTAAGATCATCGGAACCATTAAGGACGTTGCAGGTGAGCTTGTAATGTACGATGAGATCGGTCTCATAGTAAACAGGGCACTGTTCCCTGAAAGGCTAAAGGACAAAGAGATTGAGGGAGTTAAGATCGTATCCGTCATCCCTCAGGATGATGCCATGACAGAGAATGACATGGAAGGACGGAGCATCTTTGAACTTCCGCAGGATACAGGAATATTAAAGGGCGCCGACGAGGCCCTTAAAAATTTAAAAATCTATTAAAGGCATAGAAAGGAGGTAGCCGTGCAGGACCTAAAACATCTAATCAAATTCGAGAATCTATTGGATGATGCGGCCAACGATCTGGTCAAGGAAGCACAGGCAGAAGGGCAGTATGCTATCGGATACACCTGTTATCACATGCCGGAGGTACTTCTGAATGTTGATAATTGTTTTTCAACCCGTATGCGAGCTCCGCGTACAGGTTCGATAGACATTTCTACATACTACATGTCCAATTACACCTGCGAGTTTGCCAGAGCTCTTTTGGAGAGAGGCATCGAGGGTGGTTATGAATATCTGGACGGTGTAGCCGGTGTTGATGCATGCTCAGCCATGAACAGATGCTATGAGCATCTTGAAGTGCTTGAGTGCAACAAGAAGCCACACTTCTTTGTAACTCACACCGATGTACCCTACAAGGTAGAGGACTACAACGTAGATCAGGTTGCAACACAGATGCGCCTTAGACTTCTCGATGTTATGCACGAAAAACTCGGCATCGACGTATCGGACGAGGCGATCAGAAAGGCAGTAGAAGAGCACAACGAACTTTGCAGAGTTGTCACAGAAATCGGAAACTTCAGAAAGCTGGAGAATCCACCTATTACAGGATATGAATTCCATGTCATCTCTCTTGTGAGCTACTGCTGTCCGACTGCCAAGATCCTTCCGCTCCTTAAGGAGACTTTGGAGGAGATAAAGACAAGAAAGCCTGATCCCAAGCCATGGTTCAGAGCAAGAGTTGCAATTGTCGGATCAGAGGTAGACGACCTTGATCTTACAAGACTTCTCGAGGAAGCAGGAGCGATGGTCGTAGCCGACAGATACTGCTACGGATCCTTCCCGGGAAGAGAAGAGATCAGGCTCAATGATGACGAAGATATCGTCAAGCAGATTGCAAGACATTACATGATGACTTCCGAGTGCCCAAGGTACATGGCTGAAGAAAAGATAAAGCAGAGAAGAGATACTGCTGACAGACTCGCCAAAGAGTACGGCGCTGACGGAATCATCTTTGAACAGATGAAGTACTGTGACTTCTGGGCATTTGAGAGACCTCTTGCCAGCCACATCCTCACTGAGGAGTACGGATGGCCGACTCTCTCCATTGACAGATCTTACAACGTACACAATTCAGGACAGCTGCGAACACGTTTCCAGGCGTTTGTTGAGGCCCTTGAGATTAAACGCATCAGAAGAAATGCCCAGGAACAGGAGGTGGTTGGATGAAATACATAGATCCCAAGAATTTCAGACTTAAAGACCACATCGACTGGAAAGCCCAGGCTGAGAACATGAAAGAGATCGCAGGCATCGTCGGAGAGCTGGTCAAAGAGACCGACTGGAAAGACGTTGCAGCAGCTGCAGGTAAGGACGCCAAGGGACTTAAAAAGCGTATTACCCATGAAGTAAACCTTCTTAAGAACATGTCTCCCGAAGAGGTAAAAGACCTTGTCCTCAACGGTGAGAAACAGCTCGGTAAGCTCTATGCCAATGGCAAGATGGCCACAGTAAGGCGTGAGTGGAGAGGTATAAAGGATACCGGAGTTGACTTCTATGAGTGGACCAGAATGTGGGGAATGCTTCTTGCAACCTTCTCAAAAGACCTGGTACCTGCCCTTATGGGAGCAACACATTACAGATGGATGATCTCATACTTCTGCTGTCACTCCTTCATGGACAAGAACACCATGGGACTTAGAGGAAGAGCTCTTAAGATGCACCACGAGCTCATCTATGCAATATTCAGATATGTTGCTGAGAATCTGGTTCTTCTTATGAAGGCAGATGAGAAGGTTGGTAACAGCACAGACCTTTCCAAGAAGATAGTTCTTTTCGACGAGATGACAATGTCACAGATCATGGCAGGATTCCCGGACCTCATCGGCATTCCTTATCAGCTGATGCCGGTATTCCTTCTCTCTGAGATCGACCAGCTGGCATGTATGCCATACATTGACGCGATCGAGTCCTACGGACTTCCGTCAGATACCTGCCCGGTTCCTTCATCAGAGTGCGGAGCGGTAGTTGTGGATGCTCTTCCTCACATGGGAGCATGCTTCATCTCAAGCTCAATGCCTTGTGACGGATCTGTTATGGCTTCCTCTTATACAAGCCGCAGATTTAAGGATCTTCCGACATATCACCTGGCATTCCCGGTCAGATATGAGGACGAGTCCATTATGGATGCAGCGGTAAAAGACATTAAGGGCTGCATCAAGTTTATCGAAGACAACACAGGTGCAAAGTGGAACTGGGATGCTTACTTTGCTGCCATGAAGAGATTTAACGAAGAGACCAAATATGAGCTCCAGAAATGGGAGATCAACCAGACTCCTTATCCTCAGCTCATCGGACCATGCTACGAGCTGTTCCGTAAGTGGAACTACGAGATGGACGGAGGTCTCGATCCCAGAATCATCTCAACCTTCAAGAAGGTTGATAAGCTCATGCTCAAGGCTTATGAGAATAAGGATGAAGCATGGCGCGGCAAGATGAAATACAGAGCGATCGTTTGGTCAATCCCTGCTCACTACTATGCAAACTTCTCCAACTGGGCGGCTAACTGCTGGGGTGTAGATATCCTGGTAGAGATGGAGTCACTGAACTTCACCAAGCCTCTCGAGACAGAGGACAAGGAAGAAGCTCTTAAGGATCTTTCAAGACTCTACGAGAGAATGGTAATGAGAAGACACACCAACGGTGGATATGACCACGTTGTTACAGAGCTCTGGAGACAGTGCGAGGCATGGAACGTAGACTTCGTACTTATGTATCAGCACGTATCCTGCAAGAACATGGCTACTGTTCAGGGTCTGTTTGAGGATCAGGCAAGGGAGAGAGGCATCAAGCTCTTATGGTGCAGCCACGACCTTATGGATCCAAGAACCGTATCCCGTAAGGATATGAGATCTGAGTTTAACGAGTTCATGAGAACAGTTATGAAGGCAGAACCGGTTGATCCGTCACTGCTGGATTTTGAAGATGATACCACATGGTAAAGCCATGCGTATATCACCAACAAATAAATAATCAATAGTTTTCTTAGGAGGAATTTTTAAAATGAAATATTTCGGTGGATGTGACGTAGGATCAACATATACAAAGGCTGTAATTGTTGATGAGACAGGCAAGATGGTTGCAGGAACAACTGTAAAGAGCAAGATCATTGCTCAGGAGTCTGCAGAGATTGCCATGAAGGAAGTAATCGATCAGGTTGAGGGACTTAATAGTTCCAAGGATCTTGAGTACCTCATCGGTACAGGATACGGACGTAACAAGGTTCCTTTTGCTGACGAGAACATTTCTGAGATCTCATGTCACGCTATGGGCGTACATGTAACAAACCCTTCAGTTAAGGCTATCATCGATATCGGTGGACAGGACGTTAAGGGTATTTCAATCGATACAGACGGAACAGTTAAGAACTTCGCTATGAACGATAAGTGCGCAGCAGGAACAGGACGTTTCTTCGAGGCTATGGCTCGTTCCTTCGAGATGAGTCTTGAGCAGTTCTCAAACCTCTCACTCTCAGCTAAGAACGTTATTCCTATCACAGCTCAGTGCACGGTTTTCGCTGAGTCTGAGGTTATCACCCTTGTTGGTGAAGGAAAGCCTATGGACGAGATCGCAGCAGGTATCGAGATGGCTGTTGCCAAGAGATGTTTCGTAATGTCCAAGAAGGCAGGCGCTACAGATTCAATCACACTTACAGGTGGATGCGCTAAGAATGCCGGACTTAAGGCTGCCATCGAGCAGGTACTTAAACTCAAGGTTGTTGATCTTTCTATCGATCCTCAGCTTATGGGAGCACTTGGAGCTGCTGAGTATGCAAGACAGAAGGGCCTTGCTAAGTAATAAGTGAAAGGACTTATTAAGGATGAGTAAGACTATAAAGATCATTCTGAAAATAATTAAAATTCTTACCATTGTCACAGGAATACTCTTTGTCATTTATTTCTGGAACCTCGATCAGAAGCTCATGGCCTGGGCATATACACAGGTAAACAAGATTTTTGACCGCAAGAATGCGGACATTAAGTTCTGATTGGAGAAGGTTTATGAAGTTATATGATAATTTGATCGATGTGACAACAAGGGAACTTGAGAAGGCACAGGGAAAGGTCTTTTCCTATGAAAAGACGTCTGCCTGGAAATGTCTTGATAACACTGAGTTCATCATGCAGAGAGATGCTGCGCTTGAGCTTGGATCAGCAGGACTTCCTTCGGTTAACTACACCTGTGTCACCACATCGGGGAAGGTCCTTGATGACGAGATAGTCGTTTACGGAAAAGACATCTCGGAGATAAGCGGCCCTACAGCCTTTGCCAGGATTGTGATCCTTGAGACAGGTGATCTTGGAGAAGATGAGGATCAGGAGAAGGCTTTCCAGGCCATCAGAAATCTTGAGTTCGTAAGGTACCATGTTTTCCCTGAAGGTTACATGGTAAGAGTATCTTCCCAGAGCAATCAGGAGCAGGTTCGTATTGCAAAGAGTGCCCTGAATAAGGGAATAAACTTTGCCGGCGTGGGAGCAGCCTATATTGCCAAGTACAAGGAGCTCGAGCAGGTAAAGAAAGTCAGGGTTATTTTCATCACAGAAAAAGAGCTGGTAGAAGCTCTTATGCCAAATGCAGACAAGGTGGATGCCATCACCAAGACTCTTACTCACATTCTCGACGGACTGCCTACGGACTGCGGTCACTGCAGCATGAAGCCGGTTTGTGATGAGGTCGAGGGCATGCGCGAGCTGCATCTTGGAAAGAATAAAAAATAAACGAAAGGAATTGCCTAAATGAAACAGGAATATGAATCACTGTTCACCCCATGGAAGATCGGCAATCTTGAGATCAAGAACAGGATTGTACTGGCGCCCATGGGTGGCACATGTATTTTCGGCTGGATGGAACCAGGCGGAAGTCATTTCGACAAAGAGGCAGCAAGGCTTCTTTTAAAGATTGCCAAGCACGACTGCGGACTTGTTATTCCCGGTATCGCTCCGGTAAAAGACATGCTGGGCGGAAAATGGCTGTATCAGAACAAGCGCAAATTCAGTGAGCTGGCCGACTTCATGGATGAACTCCATGCTACGGGAGCCAAGATGTTTGTGCAGATGACTGCCGGATTTGGCAGGTCTTTTGCCCTTACAGCTCCGCTTGCACTTCTTGCCAAGAACAAGGCTCTTAACACACTTGCTAAGCCTTACATCGATGCAGAGTATCTTACAGCAGCGCCTTCAGTTCTTCCTAATCGTTGGGCTGATGACGTAACAACACGTGCCATCACAGAAAAAGAGATCAAGGACATCATCTATGCTTTCGGAGAGACAGCAAGACTGTGTAAGGAAGCTGGAGTTGACGGTGTTGAAGTGCATGCTGTTCACGAGGGATACCTCCTTGACCAGTTCACACTTAAGTACACCAACAAGCGTACTGACGACTACGGCGGATCTTTTGAGAATCGCTATCGTTTCGCAGTAGAGATTGTAAAAGAGATCAAGAAGAAATGTGGGGACGACTTCCCTGTTTCTCTTAGATATTCCGTAAGGTCCATGACCAAGGCATTCCAGTACGGAGCTATGCCCGGTGAGGACTTCGAAGAGATCGGAAGAGATATGGAAGAGTCTGAGAAGGCTGCTAAGTACCTTCAGGATGCAGGTTACGATATGCTCAACTGTGACAACGGAACCTATGATGCCTGGTACTGGGCACATCCACCGCAGTACATGCCTCAGAACTGTAACCTCGCGGATGTTGAGCACATCAAGAAGTTCGTTGATATTCCTGTTGTATGTGCAGGTAAGATGGAACCCGATGTTGGAGCAGCAGCCATCAGAGAGGGCGGCATCGATGCTATGGCTGTCGGAAGACAGTTCCTTGCTGATCCCAAGTGGGTATCCAAGCTTAAGAGAGGCATGGAGGAGGAAATCCGTCCATGTATCTGCTGTCATTCAGCATGCTTTAACCTTACCAAGCACAATGGAACAGCCAATGACCAGGATCTTTCAGAGTCTGCAGGAATGTGTAAGTGCGCGGTTAACCCTCGCAGCATGCAGTCCAAGAAATACAGAGTTAAACCTACCGATTCACCTAAGAAGGTCGCCATCATCGGCGGCGGTGTAGGTGGTATGGAAGCAGCAAGAATCCTTGCTCTTCGCGGACATAAGCCTGAGATCTATGAGAAGACCAGCGAGCTTGGCGGTGTATTCATCGCAGCTGCAGCTCCTGAGTTCAAGGAGAAGGATAAACAGCTCATCGCATGGCAGAAGCATCAGCTTAAAAAGCTCGGTGTCAAGATCCACTTCAATTATGAAGTAAGACCTGATTCACTGCCATCAGCTGACGAGTACATCATCGCAACAGGTGCTGAGGCCAACAAGATTCCGATTCCCGGAGCAGCAGAGTATGCTATGGATGCTACAGATTACCTCCTTGGTAAGAAGAGCGTAGGAAACGATGTTGTTATCATTGGCGGAGGTCTTACAGGCTGTGAGATCGCTCTTGATCTGTTCAGAAAGGGCAAGAACCCTCAGATCGTTGAGATGAAGGATGACCTTATTGCAGTTAAGAACATGTGCCTTGCTAACACAAGTTACCTTCGTGACTGCTTCAAGACCAACAATGTTCCTGTATATCTCAATGCAGGTGTTAAGCAGATTAATGAAAAGAGTGTTGATGTTAACCTCAAGGATGGAAGAACAATTACTCTTCCGGCTGACAATGTTATCATGTCAGTTGGATATCATCCTATTCCACTCCTACAGGCAGCTAAGAACGTACACCTTCTTGGCGATTGCCAGAAGGTTGGAAATATCCGTTCAGCTATCTGGGGTGCATGGGACATCGCAATGAAGATTTAAATAATGACAGATTAAAAGCTCCGCTGTTTTGTGACAGCGGAGCTTTTTTATGGCCATTTTCAAAGTCTGTTATGAATTCCGAGCTCCTCATGCATCTTGCGCTTTAGCTCGTACATTCTCTGATCTGCAAGCAGATATACTTCATGAGATGTGGCATTTTCTGCACATTCATGCCTGAAGGCATGGCCTGTTGCAACGCTCCTGTGATACTCGGAGTATAGGGCATTCATTACGTTTAAGGCGCTGTTCATTCTTCCCAGCAGTGCATCGACGTCTTTTTCCGTAGAATCTTCCAGGATGACCAGGAATTCATCTCCACCGATCCTTGCGCAGAACCCGGTATCGTCAAAGGTTGTAATAAGAACCTTGGCAAAGTCTGTTATGTACTTATCTCCGGAAGGATGTCCGAACTTGTCGTTGACGTACTTTAGTCCGTTAAGGTCAACGGAAATAATACAGTAATCCAGATTTGTTTTATTAAGATCTGCCATCTTTTTGTCTGCTTTTGCTCTGTTGGGCAGATTGGTAAGACCGTCTGCGTAAGCCAGGTGTGAGAGTGATGCATGTTCCTGTCTCTGGGCATAAGAGCCGGTGATAAACACAAGATAGTTGGCGAGCTGGCAGACAACAAACACAAGACATCCGGCATCAATGGTTGCAATGCTAAGGAAGCTGGCATTTGGTATATAGTGGTAATTGGCCATGTAATAAATAATAAGATGTATCAGCTGCGCCAGTGCAAAGATAAACATTCCAAACATCTGTATCATGTCGGATTCGGAGATATCTCTTTTGCGGATATTCCTGATGAGATAATAGGTTATCACTCCAAATCCGAATGCGCCTGCAGCGTGATAGATCGGCAGTGTGACCTTCATATGGATTCCGAAGATATAGTGAAGGACATACTGGGCAATGGTTACTCCTGTGGTCAAAAGAGCTGCTGTAAGGTAGAGCTTTTTATTCTCTATTTTCTGTATCAGATACAGGAAAAGATAGCAATAAGGCACAATAAGGTACATGGTGAAAAACTCAACCTCTGTCTCAAATCTGGTGTAAACAAAGGGCGAGAGTATGCTGTAGTAGGACATGATCCATGCTGACAGGTTCATACAAAAGATGGAACCTATTAGGAAGGATCTGATGTCCGGTACTGAGCTTACAAAAAACATTGTGATGCAAAGGAAGGAAAGACCAAATACCATCAGGAACATGCCGGTTGCGATTATGGGCAGATGCCTGTGGATGAAATTTCCCTCGACATCAGGCTGGCTTCCGAGCATAGGTGGATTCAGGTCCTTAAAGGCGCCCTGTTCACTTACTTTCATGATGAATTTCAGCTCTTTTCCCGCATAATCGGTGGGAAGCGTGATGAAATGGTAGGTTTTGCCAAGGAATTTATTCTCTTTGTAAATATCAGATCCGAAATCGAAGATTTCTCTGCTGTCGAGATAGGCGGTAAGGGTCGTGTATCTGCTCTTAAACAGTATAACGGGAAATGGGATATCGCCCAGATCCGGTAGTGTCGTGGTCATGACGATATTATCGCCCCTCTCAAGATGGCCGTTGGTGATGGACATAAAGTGTGTGAGAGGAATGTCTTCATTCACAGTGCCGTTTACGGTAATGACCCAGCCCTCGTCAAGTTCGGCCATGGGGTACTCAGCAGTAAATCTCATGCAGGTACGGATGAAAAGGCTTACGAAGGCAGTCAGTATCAGTGCACAGATTATAGGGAGAATGCGCTTTTTACTCATCGCGGTCACCTCCCTTTTCAAGCATCTTGCCGAGAAGATCGTCATAAAGTCTTCCGAGGGTCTGCCTGTGATGCTGATTTTTCATGGCATACATGCGCTGATCGGCAAGAAGATATACCTTCTGTGCCGGTGAGCCGGACTTTAATTCTTTATCCCTGCTGGAAGCATAGCCCCAGGAAGCAGAGAATCTAAGGGTTGAGCTGCCTGAATTTCTGTGTTCCATCTGATCAGAAAAGCACGCCAGATCTCTCTGTGTTCTTTCTTCGTCTACAAACGGGAGGATGACGATAAACTCGTCACCGCCCATTCTTCCGATGAGTGAAGCATCGGTGAAGCTGTTCTGCAGTATTTCCGAAAAGCCGCTAAGGAGCTTGTCTCCCATGTCGTGGCCATAATTGTCATTGGTGTATTTAAGGTAATCGAGGTCCATGCTTATTATGGTGTAGTCGCCGGACAGCTCTGCCAGAGTCTGTTCACAGCGGGATCTGTTTGCGATACCTGTTAAGGCATCACTGTAAGCAAGACCTTCAAGCTGCGTCTTTATGGTGGATTCGTTGATGAATTCTATGCAGTGGAAGAAGAAGTTAAGAAGAAGGCTCATGATGAAAACCAGGGCACCAACTGTGGTGAAGGTGATCTCAACCTTGGCCTGGCCTATGGAGACGAACTTCAAAATGTTGTAAGCAACAATATCTATCATGGCACATAATACGAATAGAATAAGACCTATAATAAGGATCTGAGTAGAGACTATTCTTACGCGAACAATATCGGCATCATTATCATTGGAGGCTTTGATTACGGTGTGTATGAGCGAGAATATTACAAATATGCCTTCTGCCATAGCAAGAATGTGAAGCGGGGTCACAAAATTACAAATGTGCACCAGGTTAGTAATGTGAAGGAGGGTTGTTATTATTCCAAATAAGACATTTAAGACAAATAATGCCCGTGCAGTGTGCTTAAAACTTGACTGGCCTGTGGCAACTATAAAGCCCATGATGGCAGCGGGAATCAGGTATAGCGTGATGTATTCCGCAAAGGTGTAAAAGGGTGGATTATCCGCAAGATACCAGAAAACATTGTTAAAGCTGAGTATATATATTCCGATGAGCAGTGAAGTTAAGCCGCTGAAAACAATACTCAGGTCATGATATCTCGAGAATGCCAAAAAAGGTGCCATGATGACGAGTAAAAAGCCAAGATGGCATAGATATACACCAATAACCATGGGAAGACGGTTGCCTTGAATCATGGTGTTTTTTATGTCGTTATAAATTCCGATTTTTATAGGGGATAAGCCGGAGAAGGCGTCTTTGTCGCTTGTAGTAAGAACGATCGTCAGCTCTTTTCCCTGAAAATCATCGGGGAGCTGTACGAAGTTCTCGTTCTTGGGGGCCATTTTGCCCTTGGCGATATAATCTGTTCCAAAAGAATAGATGGGCTCGCCGTCTAAAAATACTTCTACTGAAGAGAGTATTGATCTGAAAGAGAGTGTTGCAGGAGAAAACTGTTCATTCGGAAGAGTGGTGGAAAGCTTTAAGACATCACCGGCACTTAGTGCGCCAAGGCGGGGCTTGGTGATGTTATCAGGCTGCCAGACCTCATCTCCATGAGAAATAGTCCAGCCGGAATCCAGCTGAACTATTTTATTCTGTAATGGAGTATCGTACTTGTGTGTGCCAAGAAACAGCAGAAAAACAGTAACCAGAAGTACTGCCATTACTGACAACAAAGCTGTGCGGATCTTCACAGTCATTGCCACCGGGTAATCCTCCTGCTTTAGAAGTGTCCGTGACTTCCTCCGTGAGTGTGTCCGGAACTGGATGTGTGGACTGAACTTCCGCCTCCAAATGAGCTGCCACGGCCTGAAGAGTTGTTGTCGTGGGATATTGGAGTTCTATGAAGGGTCTTATTAATGAATCTGTCCTCGCAAACTCTGAGAGTCGGTGAGCCTGCCTGATAACCACCGGCACCGGGTTTCATCTTGACGGTCCTTAAGTCGGATTTCATCTTAAGGATCGGGGCAAGACCCAGTAAAAGTCCGATGATCACACTGTATAGGCCAAAGCTCATATAGTCAGAAGCTGTGCGAATGGGTTTGGAATTCACATCATAAGGTGTACCCTTGGAAGCCTCTTCAAGGAGCTTGTCACATTCTCTGACATAAGCTGTAAAAGCACCGTTGTAGTCACCGTCTCTAAGGTCATCTATCATGGCGTTTACCAGATAGGCCTGACCATAGTCGGTAAAGGTATTTATAGCGCTGCCGCTTGTACTGAAGGCCCATTCCCTGTCGTACATGCTGAGCATAAAGAGAATACCGCTGTCATTGTAATCGGCGCCGAACCCGTTGTAATCGAAATAGTCGTCTGCATAGGCCTGGATGTCTCCATCGTGGTCCTTTACCGTCAGCAGAGCAATATTGCAGCTCCATTTCTGACTGGTCTCATCAAGCATGGACAAAAGTGCCGCTTCCTCGGAATCAGTCAACAGATCTGCCTCATCCAGAAGCCTTGGCTTTTGACGGCTTGAAGGTATTGTGTTGCTATCCCAGAGTTTACCGGCGGCCATTACTCTTAAGGGCACTATCAGTGTAAAGAGAAACAGCGCCAATATGAACCGGGATAGATGAATTTTCATACTTGTCTTTTTATTCATGGTTTGTCCTAAAGGTTACATTATGCAAATAAGCAGAACATTGCAAAAGCGATGGCTGCAACTACCCCTGCAATAGGGAAGTAGTACATAAGTGCTCTCGATAATGAAAACGGGAGATTTCCCACAAACTTACCGCTCTGTCCGTTCATGGCAAAGAGGTAATTGCCTCCGTTCCAGGAAGTATTGAGGATATAAACCGGATAAAGAGCATACTTGCTGGACTCGTTGGAAGGAGTGCACTGTTCACTCCTTGCCCTTAGCGTTGAGTAACCTGAAATGGTATTTCTGAAGTCGGTAATGGCGGAGGAGTGCATCCTGCTCAGCGCCCTACCCTTGTCTTCGTCGGCATTGACGTTGTATTTGTTGGCGAGGAATCCTGCTAGATAACCCATGTTGAAGGGAACCATCTTGGACTGGTCGAAGGGTTCAAGTGATTCCATAAGGTCATCGGGCATCTCTTTGGAGCCGTCAACAGGAACTTTTTCAAAGCGCTCGGATCCCACCCTTGTAATATCGTAGTGGCTGGTCTCTGTGTAGTGATAGTTATGATCACTCCAGGTCCTGACCTTGGTGGCATCAAAGGAAGCGCTGTAGTTCTGGGTTGCGTCAAAGAGCCAGAAGGGCACATAGATACCCTTGATCTCATCGATGTGATTCTGATCAAAGAATACCTTTGGCAGGAGCTTCTTGGATTTTACGTAACCCTTATAAGCCTCGATGGCATCTTCCTTTGTCTTTTCAAAAGGAATGATGTAGTCGGGGGTGAACTTTCCTGTGAACTTCTCTTTTACAACGACGTTGTTACTGCAGAAAGGACATTTCATGGAGCCAAGTGACTCTGTGGCCAGGATTTCGCCGCTACAGGATCCGCAGCGGTAGATGAACATCGGCTGGGAAGCGTCTGCCTCACCTTCGGCAGGATTTGTAACATAATCGTCTGCTGATTCTCCGGCAGAGTCTGAGTTGTGATTGGCTATATAGTCCTTTACATCAAATTCCGAATCACAGAAGGGGCATTTGATCTTCTGGGTCTTCGGATTAAATTCCATTGCCCCGCCACAGGCGGGGCACTCATATTCGTGTAAAGCCATGATTTCCTCTAAATAATTAAATTAGTTAGGTCTTGGTGAGCCACACTGTGTGCAGAAGTTGCCTGAGTTTACAGTGCCACATGAGCATGTCCATCCGGCATCGGGCTTCTTGGCGCCACAGTTAGGGCAGAAGTTACCTGTATTTACGTTTCCGCAAGAACATGTCCATGAACCTGCAGAAGGAGCTGCCATCTGAGGAGCAGCCTGAGGCTGAGCCTGCTGAGCACCCATGGCATAGAGAGACTGTGCGTTCATTCCGCCTGCCTGCTGAGCCATGTTCATTCCTGCAAATGCCATCATAGGACCTGTTGCAGTGTTCTTAGCTGCATCCTGCATAGCCTGTGCCTGAGCACTTGCAAGAGTAGCGGCAGCCATGTTTGGATTCTTAAGAGCGCCGGCTCTCTGGAGCTCTTTGATTGTCTTTTCATCTTCCTCGGAAGCATTAACTGAGCTGATACCGAAGGAAGAAATCTTGATACCGTAGGTCTCTGTCCACTTCTTTGAAAGAACTGTGTTGAGAACATCTGCGATCTCGGTTGTGTGTCCGGGAAGAGCGCTGTAACGGATTCCCATCTCTGAGATCTTTGCAAATGTAGGCTGAAGAGCTGTAAGGAGCTCACTCTTGAGCTGAGACTCAATCTTGTCTCTTCTGAACTCATCAGTTACGTTGCCCACGATGTTCTTGTAGAAAAGAACAGGATCAACGATCTTATAGCTATATTCACCGTGGCAGCGGATATCGATATCCATATCAAGTCCTACGTTAGTGTCAACTACGCGGAAAGGAACGGGATTTACTGTTCCGTACTTGTTGCCGATGATGTCTTTTGTATTGATGAAATAAACTCTCTGATCCTTAGCTGTGCCACCTGCAAAGCTAAGTCTCTTATAGAATTCCTTAAAGGAGTTAACGATGTTCTCTCCAAGATCGCCATAGAAAATAGATGGCTCTGTTGAAGTGTCATATACAAATTCACCTGCCTCAGCACAGATTTCAGTAATCTGTCCCTGGTCAACTAAGATCATGCACTGACCTTCGTTAACAGCAACGATCGATCCGTTAGAGATGATGTTCTCATTGCCCTTGCCCTGTTTCTTCTTACCCTTTGTTAGAAGCACATCAGAAGTGAGTGAATCACAATAGAAATAATCTCTCCAGGAATCAGAGAGTACGCTTCCGCCTGCTGAGAGTGCTGCTGAAATAAGCCCCATAACTATCTCCTTTCATACTAAAAAGCCATTTTTTATTTCCGAATTAATCTACTCGGCTACCTTATATTTTCTCACATTTAAGCTGAAAATGCCATTGTTTTGTGACAATTTCGCCTCCTAAATGAGCCCCTGACTCCGTCCCGGGGGTTCAAAAGAATGAGCCCCCGGGACGGAGTCAGGGGCTCAAAATGAGTCAAAGAGAACCGTTCCCATTGACTCTAAAAGCCACAGTTACTACACTTAGTGTATATGAAGGCAAAAGAGATTTCGGTGACCATAAATGAATATGGGAAACAGATCACGGTAACAGCTACAAAAGGAGAGCGCCTTAAAGCTATCCTGGAGAGAGCCGGTATTAAGTATTCCCTTCCATGCGGAGGAACAGGAAGGTGCGGAAGATGCAGGATTAAATTCCTGAAAGGTGCACCGATACCAGGCAGCTTCGAGGAGAGGTTCCTTACGGATGAAGAGACGGAAGAAGGAATCAGAATCCTCTGCAGAACCGTGGTCTATGAAGACTGCGAGGTGGAGCTTCTTGAAAGTGCCAAGGAACATGACATATCTGCGCTGACTTTAGACGATGAGCCGGTAAATTCTCCCGGTAACCCGGACAGGCCAAGCGCCCTGGCCAGGGCAAGTAACCAGGACAGGATAGCCGGCCCTGACGGAGAAATGACCGGATCTTACGGCATCGCCATCGACCTCGGCACAACCACAATTGCCGCAGCCCTGATATCAGCCGCTCCGGACAATCCGGGCTACAAAGTCCTTCAAACTGCCAGCTGCATCAATTCCCAGCGGCGTTACGGAGGTGACGTAATATCAAGAATTTCAGCTGCGGAAAATGAGGAGACACGAGAGGCCCTTCGCAGAACCGTAGTCACAGATATAGAGAATCTGATAAAAGAGCTTGCGACAGCCGAAAACATCGCCTATACCGGCCAAAACCCGGACTTAAAGGCCATAACAATAACAGGCAACACAACCATGCTCTATCTCCTTGCCGGCAATGATCCGAAAAGCCTTGGCAGTTACCCGTACATAGCTGAGCATCTTGGAAAAGAGTGGATGCTCTCTGACATAATCCTTGACAACATCCCGGACATCAGCCTGACACTCCTTCCCGGAATATCAGCCTTTGTAGGCGCAGACATCGTAGCCGGGCTCTTCACCCTGGAACTTACCGATGATGAAAAGTTCTTTTTCCTTGATCTTGGAACCAACGGCGAGATGGCTTTCTACGACGGAGAGAAGCTAAGAGTCACTTCAGCTGCCGCTGGACCTGTGTTTGAGGCAGGTGGCATCAGCTGCGGAACAGCTTCAATTCCCGGCGCAATCGACCACATAACAATAGATGAAACAGACCACCATGTGACCATCCATACCATCGGTGATGCACAGCCCATCGGCATCTGCGGAACAGGCGTGATGGAGATCACCTCCGAACTTGTCAAACATCACATCGCAGATGAGACAGGTCTTTTAACAGATGAGTACTTCGATGAGGGCTTTCCGCTGACCAAAGACGGCAAAATAAGATTCACACAGCAGGATATCAGAAACGTCCAGCTGGCAAAGGCTGCGATATACACCGGTGCAAAGACTCTTTTAAACGGAGATATTCCCGATAAGGTCTATATTTCCGGAGGATTTGGAAGTAAAATATCACCAGAAAATGTAGAAGAATTACGTATGTTTCCAAGGGAATTTGATGGTAAGATAGTAGCAATCGGAAACTCTGCACTTAAAGGCGCTGCGCAGTATACAGCCTGTGTCCTCTTGGGGTGGGATAAAGAAACCGATGCTACAGCGAAACTTGACCTCATAACCGAAAGCGCCCTTTTAACCGAACTGGCGACCGCGGACGGATTTGATGAGGACTATATCGCAGCAATGAATTTTTGACGGAGGATGAGAAAATGATAGACGAGAGATGGGTATTTCATAAGGATGTTAAAGCCGAGGATCAGGGAAACGGCGTGGTAAGGCGCGTTCTTGCATACAGCAAGGACCTCATGTGTGTTGAGAACACCTTCGAGAAAGGCGCAGTAGGAGCACTTCATCACCACCCACACACCCAGATCACTTATATAGTAAGCGGCAAATTTGAGTTTGAGATTGACGGGGTAAAAAAGATCGTGGAAGCCGGAGACACCATGCTCAAGATGAACGATGTGGTTCACGGATGTGTATGTCTTGAAGCCGGAATCCTTCTGGATATCTTTAATCCCATGAGAGAGGATTTTGTATGATCTGCGACAGCTGCGCAAATTATGTGTATGATGAGGACTGGGAGTGTTACACCTGCATGGTGAACATGGATGAGGACGACTACTACAGGCTCATGTCCGGCAATAATAAGGAGTGCCCTTATTATCAGGACGGCGATGAGTACAAGGTTGTAAGACACCAGATCTGAGGGGAGAGTATGAAAATAGTATTTGAACATCTCACTAAGAGGTTTCCAAACAGGAATAAGAGGATAAAAGACGAGGTTGTAGCTGTCTCGGACTTCAACTTCACGATTCCTGACGGCAAACTGGTGGGGCTTTTGGGGCCTTCCGGCTGCGGAAAGAGTACCGCGCTGAATCTTATCTGCGGACTTGAAAAGCCTACGGAAGGAAGAATATATTTCGAGGACCTTGATGTTACGGACCTTGAGCCTGAGAACAGGGGAGTGGGACTGGTTTTCCAGAACTACGCCCTCTATCCGCATCTGACCGTAAGGCAGAATATCAGATTCCCTCTTGAGAACCTTCGCGGAGACAAAAAGCTCTCCAAGGAAGAAATGGAGGAGAAGGTCCAGGCAGCTGCAAAGCTCGTTCAGATCGAGGCACTTCTCGACAGAAAACCAAATGAGATGTCAGGCGGACAGCAGCAGAGAGTGGCCATTGCCAGAGCACTGGTAAAGGTTCCTAAAGTTCTTTTACTGGATGAGCCCCTCTCAAACCTTGATGCAAGGCTGCGTCTTAAGACCAGAGAAGAGATCAAGCGCATCCAGGTTCAGACCGGCATTACTACTGTGTTTGTAACCCATGACCAGGAAGAGGCCATGAGTATCTCGGACATGATCGTTGTTATGAAAGACGGCGTTCTTCAGCAGATGGGCAGGCCCCAGGAGGTCTATGACGAGCCGGAGAATCTGTTTGTTGCCATGTTCCTTGGAACTCCGCAGATCAACGTCTTTAAAGGCGCCATAAAGGGTGAGAAGGTGTACATCGGAGATGAGGCTGTTATGGATGCCAAGGGGGCAGCGGATAGAGAAGTCTTCGTTGCAGTAAGACCAGAGGGCTTTATTGTTGATCCGAACGGCCCCTTATCATGCACGTTTATAAACAGGGAGGTTATGGGGCGCGATACCAGTGTTATCGCATCGCACGCGCTTTTTGAGGGCGAGAACATAAGGGCAATCATTCCTTCGGAAGAAGATGTTACGCCTGTTAACGGAATCGTGAGATTTGCCCTTAAGCCTTTTAAAGTTAAATTATTCGACAGTATCAGTGAGGAAAGGATACGGATTAAGTCATGAAAAAGAATCTGGCGGCCTGGCTGTGCCTTCTTCCTGCACTGGCCTTTCTTTTGGTATTTATGGTTTACCCTCTTGTTGATGTTTTCATCTATTCCTTTGAAGAGGGCTATAACTTTGCGTCCCAGAGCTATTTCGGTGTTGGACTTTATAACTACAACTATGTCCTTCACGACCCGTACTTCATTCAGGCTCTGAAGAACACTTTCATTATCGTTATCATTACGGTTCCGCTCTCTACCGGAATCGCTCTTTTGATTTCCCTTGAGCTTAGCAAGATAAGGCACATCAGGAATTTCTTTCAGACGGTTTATTTTCTCCCCTATGTGACAAATACTTTGGCTGTAGGACTTGTCTTTATGATCCTATTTAAGAAGACTCCTTACTCCAACGGCCTCGTAAATATACTGATACAGTTCTTTGGCGGAAAGGGCGTGGACTTCATCGACGGTCCCTACTGGGCCAAGATGTTCGTCATGTGCTTTTACACCATCTGGATTGTCATGCCTTTTAAGATACTGATCCTGACCAGCGCCCTTGCATCGGTGAACCCGATGTATTACAAGGCAGCCAAGGTGGACAACACATCGCCTTTCAGGACCTTCTACAAGATCACGCTTCCGATGATATCGCCCATGGTCTTCTACCTGGTGATCACAGGATTTATCGGGGCGTTTAAAGCCTACAGCGATGAGGTGGCTCTTTTTGGAACTGACCTTAATGCAGCGGGGATGAATACCATCGTGGGATATGTCTACGACATGCTCTACGGCAACAGCGGCGGATATCCGTCCTTTGCATCGGCAGCAGCCCTGATGCTGTTTGCCATCGTATTCACTATCACCACCATCAACCTCATGGTCAGCAGAAAGACTGTGTTCTACAATTAAAAGAGCTTTAAGAGGAACCTGTATAAATGGACAAAACGCAAGTAAAAAAACTTGAGAGAGAAAGCAGAATAAAAGAGATCACAAGAACAGTGCTGCGGTACTTTTTCCTGGCGCTCTGGGCGCTTTTGGTGCTGTTTCCGTTTTACTGGATGATACTTACTTCGGTAAAGAGCTATGGAGCGTACAACTCTGAGTACATCCCGAAGTTCTATACCTTAAGCCCCACCACTGCCAACTATATCCAGGCCTTCACGGCAGTGCCTCTTGCAAGGTACTTCCTGAACACGCTGATATTTACCGTTGTCACCACCGGCCTTATGATGATCGTCGTTATCTTTGCGGCTTTTGCCTTCGCGAGACTTGATTTTAAGGGAAAAGACATTGTCTTTTCGATGTTTCTTTCTCTCATGATGATACCTAACGAGCTGGTCATCATAACAAATTTCGTGACCATCACAAACCTGGATCTGCGCAATACCTATCTGGGTCTTATCCTGCCGTCGGTTACCTCGGTGTTCTATATTTATCTGCTCAAAGAGAATTTCGAGTTGATCCCGGAGGAGCTCTACAAGGCAGCCAAGGTGGACGGAACATCGGACATGAGATATCTGTTCAGGGTCATGATCCCGATATCAAGGCCCACGCTGGTGACCATCATCATCCTTAAAGTTATTGAGTGCTGGAACAGCTACGTCTGGCCAAGACTCATTACCGATGACAGGAATTACTTCCTGGTATCCAACGGAATCCAGGAGATCAGAGAAAACGGCTTCGGAAGAGAAAATGTACCTGCCATGATGGCTGCGGTTGTAGTGATATCGCTCCCGTTGGTAGTTCTTTTCCTGATCTTCAAGAGGAAGATAATGGAGGGCGTAGCTCGCGGCGGAACCAAGGGCTGAGCTTTGTGTGAGGAAGAGTATGAAGAAGATTAGAGTTATGGCGATGGCGCTGGCAGCAGGTGCGATGCTGCTTACCGGATGCCATGGAGCCAAGGCTAACAAAGCTTTTGAGATTCCCGAGAGCTTTGATGAAAACAAACAAATACAGATTACCTTCTGGGCCAAGAACGACACCAACGTTGTGCAGAGCAGGATTTATGCACAGGCCATAGAGAATTTTGAGAAGCTATATCCAAACATCACGGTAAACCTGCGTCTCTACACCGATTACGGCAAGATCTACAACGATGTTATTACCAATATTTCAACGGGAACAACGCCGGATGTCTGCATAACCTATCCGGACCACATCGCAACTTACCTTACGGGCAATAACGTTGTAGTACCGCTTGATGATCTCATGACAGATTCAAGGTACGGCCTTGGAGGAAGTGAGCTCAAATACGACTCGCCCGCGAAGGAAGAGATCGTGACCGAGTTCCTTGATGAAGGGATCATCGGAGAAAGCTGCTATGCGCTTCCTTTTATGAGATCCACCGAGGCCTGTTACGTTAATGAGACTTATGTGGAGAAGCTTGGCTTTACCCTTCCCGAAGTCCTTACCTGGGATTTTATGTGGGAGGTAGCCGAGGCAGCTACAGAGAAAAATCCTGACGGAACCTATAAAGTAAACGGCCAGAACGTCATGATCCCTGTGATCTACAAGTCCACAGACAACATGCTGATCACAATGCTGAGGCAGGAGGGTGCGCCCTACACCGACAGTGACGGAAACGCACTTCTTTTTAACAACGAGACAAAAGACATCTTGAAGACCGTTGCGCAGCACACTGAGACCGGGGCTTTTTCCACCTTTAAGATATCCGGATATCCGGCAAACTTTTTAAATGCCGGACAGTGCATCTTTGCCATAGATTCAACCGCAGGATCCACCTGGATGGGCAGCAAAGCGCCTCTTCTTGATATCGCACCTGATAAAGTTGTGGATTTTGAAACCAAAGTATTGCCTGTTCCGCAGTATGATGCTTCGAACATTAAGATGATCTCACAGGGTCCTTCTCTTTGCATCTTCAACAAGAAAGACTCCCAGCAGGTTCTGGCATCCTGGATGTTTGCACAGTATCTTTTGACAAACGAGGTACAGATAGCCTACTCCAAGACTGAAGGGTATATTCCGGTGACCACCAAAGCGCAGAACAGCCCTGAGTATCAGGAGTATCTTGCAAAAGAGGGAGAGGACAACTCCGAGCATTATGACGTAAAGATCAAGGCAGTTAAGCTTCTTATGGACAACACCAAAAACACCTTCGTGACCGAGGTGTTTAACGGCTCAGCTTCAGTCAGGGACGCGGCGGGACAGCTCATAGAAAACGTGACAAAGTCTGTCCGCAGAAAAAAGACTGTTGATGACGCCTTCATAGAAACTCAGTACAAAGAGGTTAAGTCGCTCTACCACCTGGATCAGAGGAGCGCAGGCGCTTCTTCCGGTGAGAAAAAAGCTTTGGGACCGCTCCCTGGCGCGTCGAAAGCTCTTTTAACAGTGCTCGTACTGGCGTGGGCTTTGATAGGGCTTGTCGCCTTTAGGGAATACAACAAGAAAAAATAATGTGCTATAATCATTTTGCTAAAACAGTAGCACACACAAAAGGAGAAAAATTATGAAAAAGACATTGGCAGTAGTACTTACTATGGTAGTCGCTCTGTCGGCTGCAGCATGCGGGGCTTCGGGAAGTGGCAAGTCAGCTAAGAGCGAGGGCGTTATGACTTACGCTGAATACGCAGCAGCTGAGCTTGATTCTGAAGTAGTTGTTGAGACTTATGTTCAGGCTAAGCAGTCATGGTGGGAAAACAAGGCAACCATCTACACTCAGGATGCCGACGGCGGATACTTCATCTATGAGCTTCCTTGCACAGAGGATGAGTACAACAAGCTTGTTCCCGGAACAAAGATCAAGGTTACAGGTTACAAGTCAGAGTGGTCAGGTGAAGTTGAGATTGTTGACGCAACTTACGAGATCGAGAGTGGTGACACCTATGTTGCTAAGGCACAGGATGTTACAGGACTTCTTGGTAAGGATGAGCTTGTTGAGAAGCAGAACGTTTTTGCTGCATTCAAGGGCCTTACAATCGAGCCTTCAAAGGATGCAAACGGAGCTGATGTAGCTTACCTTTACAAGTGGGACGGCTCAGGAACAGAGGGCGATGACCTTTACTTCAACGCTTCTGTTAACGGCCAGACTTATACATTTACAGTAGAGTCTTACCTTTGCGGCGCTGACACAGAGGTTTACAAGGCTGTTCAGGGCCTTGAGATCGGTCAGACCGTTGATATGGAGGGATTCCTCTACTGGTACGAGGGTGCAAATCCTCACATCACAAAGGTTACAGTTAAGTAATCAAAAGCACAAACAAGCCCCATGGTTCTAAGAACTATGGGGCTTTTATGCAAGAAGGGGACAATTATGGAAACAAACAAAATGCCAAAGATCACAAGGGAATGTGTTGAGAATGTAGTAGACAAGAAGTTTTTACGTGTATACGACTTAAAGTACGAAGAGGGAAAGCACTATTTTGATGCCTCAAGAAGATCTCTCGAAAATCTGGTTGCGCCCATGAGCGAGGATCAGTTTAAGGCCATGATCCCGGACGCCGTAAGCTGCGTTGTTATCGTGGAGCTTCCCGGCAAAGAGCCACAGCTTCTTTTCTCCTATGAGTTCAGATATCCGACGGGAAGGCTTCTTTTGAGTGTTCCTGCAGGACTTGTGGATCCAGAGGATAAAGAAAAAGAAAATCCCCTGATCGAGACAGCAAAGCGTGAGATCTTCGAGGAGACGGGAATTGTGGTGGATGAAAACAGGGACGAGCTCTTTGTTATAAATCCGCTTCTGTTCAGCTCGCCGGGAATGACTGATGAGAGCAACGGTCTTGTCTGCGTAAAGCTCCATCTTGATAACCTTGATATGCTGGATCAGACCGGCGCCCTTGGCCAGGAATGCTTTGACGGGTTTGAGCTTGTAAATGAAGATAAGGCAAAAGAGCTTTTGAAGAAGGGAGTAGATGACAAAGGGCATTTTTACTCCGTATATACCTGGTCTGCGCTGATTTATTTTATATCAGGTTTATGGAAATAAGCGTAATTTCTCTATATAATTGAAATTACCCAGAGGAGGGGTAAATTATGAAAAACAGACTTTTGGCGGTATTTATGATCACTTTTTTATCAGCTGCCATGATGGCAGGCTGTGGTAAAAAGGACGCACCCGTAGAAGAAGTTCCCGAAACCACTACAGAGGCATCAACTGAGGAGGCTAGCGTAGAGGAACCTGCTCCGGAGCCTTCAGATGCAGCAACAGAAGAAGCTTCAGATCCGCTCATTACAGCAGACCTTGATGAGACCATCGGAAACGGAATCCTTATAACCATCAACAATCTTTATAAGGCAGGTGAGACTCAGGGCGAGGGCCATATCCTTATGGACAAGGAAGAGCCTGATGAGAACGGCGAGATAAAGTGCTATGTACTTGAGACCTTCGGAGCTTACGAGTTCCAGGATGGCAACTTTGTAAGATGCGCAGGTTCAGGTGTTATCCCTGCAGTCGTAACAGTTAAGGCCAATGATGACGGAACCTATGAATTCATATCAATCGTAGAGGCTGAAGACGGAAGCAACTTTGTTGATTCAATTAAGGAGAACTTCCCTGAGAAACTCTGGAGCAGATGCATCACCATCGAGGATGATGACAGAAATGAGCTTAACAAGCAGGATAGGGCTTACGCTGAGGAGTACCTCAGCACTATCGGAAGAGAAGACGCCGAGATTGGAGATTATAGCGACTTTGAGCACACTCTTTTAACAGATGAGGGCGTATCCGTAGAGGTTTCCAACAAGATGGTGGATGTTCAGTCGGGAGACGGATTTGAATTTTTCTGCCCAATGTGGATAGGAGACCGTGAAGTTCTTGATGAAAATGTCCGATATACATATAAGACAGAGTATGACAAGAAGAAAAATGTGATAACATTTTCCAAGGTATTGTATGAATCAGGTGAAGTGCTGGAGTCATCGACATACGATGCCAAGACAGGTGACAAGGTAGAATAATTGATTTGATAGCAAGGATGCTAGCGAGACTATACTCGAAAAAAGGAGGGAACCATGAGCAATATTTCTGAGATCACTGCTGCAAATACCGGCGCTGCTCTTGAGACTAACAAGACTCAGAGTACCGGAAAGACCGGTAACTACGGAAAAACTGTCGGAAAGCCCCAGCTAAGTGAAGCCGGTGCTAAATACTACGAAGAACTTAAGAAAAAATATTCAGGCATGGACTTTGTTCTTGTCAGTAAAGACATGAAGGAAGTTGCCAAGCAGAATGCCAGCTCCTATGGCAATGCAAACAGAATGGTAGTTCTCATCGATGAAGAGAAGATCGAGAGAATGGCCACTGACGAGAATTATCGTGCAAAATACGAAGGCCTTATTGCAAAGGCTCAGTCACAGATGCCACAGCTTAAGTCCGTTATGTCTAATCAGCCCGGTGTTAAGACCATCGGAATGCAGGTTAATGACAACGGAACAGCTTCGTTCTTTGCTGTGATGAGCAAGTCCAATCAGGATATGACTGAGAAGCTTGCTGCAAAGAGAGCAGAGAAGAAGGCGGCTGAGAAGGCTAAGGCCAAGAAGGAAGCCAAAAAGGAGCAGATGGAGAAGCTCCGGGAAGGGCATGCGGATAAATCCGAGAATGTGCCTGATGACGATGACTACGTTATCCTGCAGGCGGATTCCGTGGAGGAACTGGTCAAGAAGATCGAGAATTATAATTTCAGTCTGAGAGCGGATTCTGTTCAGACGCCATATGAAAAGAGCATTGGGCAGTCCATAGATTTTAAGGGCTGACAGCCCGGGGGTTATATGTACAAACTGGCGATATGTGATGATGAGAAAAGCTCTGCTGCTGAGGCGGCAGAGCTTTTGGAAAAATATAAGGCGGCTCACAGCGGCCTTGAATTTGACGTGGATATCTTTTACACATCCTTAGATCTTCTGGGGGCGATGGAAAAGAAGGTCTACGATATTTTTTTGCTGGACATCTATATCGATAAGATCAACGGTATAGAGCTGGCTGAGACCATAATGAAGAATAATGAGAATGCCCACATCATTTTCATGACATCTTCAAATGCTTTTTATAAGGATGCCTTCAGGATCCATGCAGCTCATTATCTAGAAAAGCCTATCCTTAAGGAAGAGTTCTTTGAGGCCATGGACAGGGTATGCACTGAGGAAGAGGAAGACCACTATTTGATCTTCAGGGAGAGCGGAGAGGTCCACAAGGTTTTAGTGGATGATATTCTGTATGTGGAGTCGGAGGACCATTACAAGAGGATTGTAACCGGCGATGACAGTTTTCTTATCAGAAGCACCATGCAGGCTCTTCAGGAAAGTCTTGATCATCCTCATTTCTACGCCATGGGAGTCAAGAGCATTATAAATCTCAAGAGAGTATTAAAGATCACCAAGGATTCGGTCGTTATGGAGAACGGAAAAGAGTTCTCGGTGCCCAGGGGAACTTACAGAAGCCTTAGCGAGTTGGTACTTAAATACACATTCTAAATAAAAAAGTTAAAGCTCCCACAGATTGTGGGAGCTTTAATTGGATAAAAGCGGAGACGGCGGGATTCGAACCCGCGTGCCCCGGAGGACAAACGCATTTCGAGTGCGCCTCATTACGACCACTTTGATACGTCTCCATGCGCTTCGGACGATGCTCTGAAGCGTTTTTTATTATACTTTTTTAATGAACTGTAGTCAACCGGATTACTTGGCAGTATGGACTGTATTAATGTATAATTACTAGTAGTGTGCATTTACAAATTTGAATATTCAAAGGAGGCCTTTTTCACATGATGAGAATTGGTATGTTGACCAGCGGTGGTGACTGTCAGGCTTTGAATGCAGCAATGCGCGGCGTTGTTAAGTGTATTGCGCACAGCGGCGAGGAAGTTGAGTTCTACGGATTTAAGAACGGCTATAAAGGACTTATTTATGGCGATTTCCGTATGCTTACATCCCACGATTTTTCGGGAATCCTGACTAAAGGCGGAACTATTCTGGGCAGCTCCAGAACGCCTTTTAAGACGATCAGAGAACCTGATGAGAACGGACTTGATAAGGTAGAGGCTATGAAGCAGAATTACTACAAGCTTCAGTTAGACTGCCTTGTAGTTCTCGGAGGAAACGGCTCACAGAAGACCGCTAACCTCCTTTCAGAAGAGGGACTTAATGTAGTATCTCTTCCGAAGACAATTGATAATGACCTTTGGGGCACGGATATGACCTTTGGTTTCCAGAGTGCCGTTGACGTTGCGACTAATGTTATCGATAATATCCATACAACAGCTGACTCCCATGGCCGTGTATTCATCATCGAAGTTATGGGACATAAGGTTGGATGGCTTACTCTGAACGCGGGCCTTGCCGGCGGTGCAGACGTTATCCTCATCCCTGAGATTCCTTATGACATCGGCAAGATCTGTGAAGCCATCGAGGCAAGAGATGCAAGAGGCAGCAGATTTACCATCATCGCTGTTGCAGAGGGCGCTATCTCCAAGAAGGACGCCAAGCTCTCCAAGAAGGAATACAAAGAGAAGATGGCTAACTACAAGTATCCTTCAGTATCCTACGAGATAGCAGAAGCAATTCAGAAAAAGACAGGACATGAGGTAAGAGTAACCGTTCCCGGACACATGCAGAGGGGCGGAGCTCCGGATCCTTATGACCGTGTATTTGCATCAAGACTCGGAGCAGAGGCCGGACAGCTCATCCTTAACAAGGAATACGGCTTCATGGTAGCTTACAAGAACAGGGAGATCGTTAAGGTACCTCTTTCCGAGATTGCCGGCAAGCTGAAATACGTTTCGCCGGATGCCAACATCATCAAGGAAGCCAAGATGCTTGGTGTATGCTTCGGGGATTAAGTGATTTTAAGTTTTGTTGGAGTAGTTTTTTACAATGGGTTATGTAGCACTATACAGGAAATTCAGACCCCCGGTCTTTGAGGATGTCAAAGGCCAGGATCATATAATTACAACGCTCAAGAATCAGATCAGATCGGACAGAGTTGGACATGCTTACCTGTTCTGCGGAACTCGTGGAACAGGTAAGACTTCTGTTGCAAAGATTTTGGCCAAGGCGGTTAACTGCGAGCACCCGGTGGACGGAAGCCCCTGCGGTGAATGTGATATGTGCAAGGAAATCGCTGCCGGCAACAGCATGAACGTCATCGAGATCGATGCTGCGTCCAACAACGGCGTTGATAATGTCAGAGAGATCATCGACGAGGTCTCCTACTCCCCAACCAGAGGAAAAAAGAAGGTTTATATCATCGACGAGGTACATATGCTATCCGCCGGTGCTTTTAACGCGCTCCTGAAAACCCTTGAGGAGCCGCCGGAATATGTTCTGTTCATCCTGGCAACCACGGAGGTCCACAAGATCCCCATCACTATTCTCTCAAGGTGCCAGAGATACGACTTCCACAGGATCACCATTGATGATATCGAGGGAAGGCTCAGAACAGTAGTCGACGCAGAGGGCATCAGTGTCGAGGAAAGAGCTCTTAGGTACATTGCCAAGACTGCAGACGGATCCATGAGAGATTCACTAAGTCTCCTTGATCAGTGCATAGCCTTTAACTACGGCGAAGAGCTCACCTATGATAAGGTTTTGGGAGTCTTGGGAGCAGTAGACACTGAGGTGTTCAGCAATCTCTTTTCCGCCCTTTATGAGCAGGATGTAAACAAGGCTCTGACAATCCTCTCGGACGTTGTCATCCAGGGCAGGGAGCTCACACAATTTGTCAACGACTTTGTATGGTACCTCAGAAACCTCATGCTGGTACAGGCTTCCGATCAGATGGAGGATGTGGTTGATATTTCAACCGACAACCTGAAAACGCTTAAGGAACAGGCAGCAGGTGTAAGCAGCGACGCAATTTTAAGATTCATAAGGATCTTTTCCGAGCTGAGCGCAAACATCAGGTATGCAACACAGAAGAGGATACTCATAGAGATCACGCTCATAAGACTCTGCAAACCGCAGATGGACAAGGGTGAGCAGGACTCTTTCGAAGACAGGCTCAGGATCTTAGAGGAGCACGATGAGAAGAACAGCAAGGTCCTAAGCGGAATACAGACGGGACAGATCGCAGTTGCGTCAGCAGGCGGTGCAGGTATGGCATCTTCACCTATGGTAAAAGAGAAGAAGACCTTAGAGAGGGCTGTTCCCGAAGATATACAAAAGCTTGTTAAAAACTGGCCACAGGCCGTTGCAAGAATGGGTAACCCCATGAAGACTTACATGCAGAAGGCTAAGCTTAGCCTTGGCAATGATGACAGACTTCAGGTGGTTTTTGATAATAAACAGCTGGCAGACAAATACTCAAGCGGAGAGTTTGTGCAGGAGTTCCAGGATACACTGGATGCCATAATCGGCAAGCACGTTGAGTATGAGGCCAGATTCCTCGAACCCACCCAGAATTTCGAGGAGAATTACGTAAACTTACAATCCATCAATTTTGATGTTGTAACAGAAGATGAAGAAGAGGAGAGTTAACAATGGCAAAAAGAGGCGGATTTCCCGGCGGCGGAATGCCCGGTAACATGCAGAACCTTATGAAGCAGGCGCAGAGAATGCAGCGCCAGATGGAGGAGAGCCAGAAAGAGCTCGAGACCAAGGAATTTACAGCCAAGGCAGGCGGCGGAGCTGTAGAGGCTACCGTTATGGGAAATAAGACTTTAAAGAGTATCACAATTTCACCCGATGCAGTTGACCCGGATGATGTAGAAATGCTCCAGGATATGATCGTTGCAGCTGTCAACGAGGCCATGAAGCAGGCTGATGAAGCAAGCGGCGCAATGATGAATAAGATGACAGGCGGATTAGGCGGAGGCCTTGGATTTTAATGGAATTATACAGCGGACATATCAACCGTTTAATTGAAGAACTGGCAGCCCTCCCGGGAATCGGAGGCAAGTCCGCTCAGAGACTGGCTTTTTACCTGATAAATCTGCCCAAGGACAGAGTTAAGAAACTGGCGGATTCTATTGTGGATGCCAGAGAGAATGTGCACTATTGCGAGGTATGCTGTACTCTCACCGACGAGGATATATGCCCTATCTGCAGTAACCAAAACCGTGATCATCATACTATCATGGTTGTGGAGAATGCAAGGGATCTGGCGGCCTATGAGAAAACCGGCAAGTACGAGGGTGTCTACCACGTACTTCACGGGGCAATCTCTCCGATGCTTGGAATAGGACCCGGAGATATCAGGCTCACTGAGCTTATGAAGAGGCTTCAGGAAGAGGATGTTAACGAGGTTATCATCGCCACAAACTCATCCCTTGAAGGTGAAACAACAGCTATGTATATCAGTAAACTTGTCAAACCCACAGGCATCAAGGTTACAAGGATAGCCAGCGGAGTACCTGTCGGGGGCGACTTGGAATACATTGATGAAGTCACGCTCCTTCGTGCTCTTGAGGGAAGAACAGAGCTATAAGGCGTGGCGCAAGCGATTAAGGAGGTCACAAATGGCAGTAAAAAGAGAGTTTTGGGGTGAGGCTCCAAGTGGTGCACCTATTTACGTGTATCATTTGACCAACCAGTCCGGCGTTGAGGTATGTGTTCTCAACTACGGTTGTACTATCAGAAATATTTTCGTACCTGACAAGAACGGCGAGAAGGTTGACGTTGTTCTTGGCTATGATGACTACAAGGAGTACTTTGGAAACGACTGCTTCCTCGGTGCTACCGTAGGACCTACAGCAAACAGAATTGCAGGTGCCAGGTATTCAATCGATGGAAAAGAGTTTATTCTTCCCATCAACGATGGACCAAACAATCTTCATACCGATATGAACAACGGTTTCCACAAGAGAGTATGGGATGCCGAAGAGGGCGAGAATTTCGTAACCTTCACACTTAAGGCAGACGACGGAGACCTTGGATTTTCCGGCAACAGAGAGTTTAAGCTCACATACACACTTACAGATGACAATGCTCTTGAGCTTCACTACCATGCAACAAGTGATGCCAAGACCCTCATCAACATGACAAACCATGCATACTTTAACCTGGCAGGCCAGGGCTCCGGAAGCTGTCTTGAGCATGTCATGAAGATGTATACATCACATTACACACCTGTTATCGATTCAGCAGCTATTCCTACAGGTGAGATAGCTACAGTAGAGGGAACTCCTTTCGATTTCAGAGTTGCCAAGACAATCGGCAAGGATATAAACGCAGACAACGAGCAGCTTAAGTTTGTCGGCGGATACGATCACAACTATGCTATTGACGGTGCTGACGGATCAATGAAGGTATTCTGCGAGGTGACAGCACCTGCAACCGGAATTACGATGAAGTGCTCAACAGACCTTCCGGGATTCCAGCTCTATGCCGGCAATTTCTTAAAGCATCCAAACGGCAAGGGCGGAAAGGCTTATCAGCCAAGAGACGGATTCTGCCTTGAGACACAGTTCTATCCAAACTCAATCAATGAGGCAGGATTCCCCGACTGTGTATTCGGACCTGACAGAGAGTATGATACAAAGACTGTTTATCAGTTTGTATAAAGAAATAAAGGATATCGTTTGGAGGTTGGCATTTGGCTGAAGTACGTGATTTTGCCTCATATGCAGAAAAAGTTAATAACGGGAATTATAGTCAGAGGTCTTCCGAAGACGAACCTTCTTATAAGGAAAAGATAAGAAATCACAAGCTGGCGGTCTTGTTCAGGACCGCCGGCATTGCCTTTGTAGTCGTACTGCTTGTTGCGCTGATATATCTTAGCTGGAGAGACAAGGAATACTCGGAGGCTCTTCTTGAGAACGAAGCACCTATAACCAACGGACTTGACTCAAAAGTTTTAGGTCTTGGCGGACATGTCATCCAGTACAGTAAGGATGGCGTGAGCTGTATTGGTCCCTCGGGACAGGTACTCTGGAACCAGACCTATGAGATGCAGAACCCTATAGCAAGGACATGTGGCTCGGTGGTGGCGGTTGGTGACTACAACGGCCACAATATTTATGTCAACAGCACATCTGGTTCCATGGGAGTAATTGATACCAATCTTCCTATCAGAGATTTCTGTGTATCATCCCAGGGCGTAGTGGCAGTAGTTCTTGATGGAACGGATGTAACCTGGATCTACCTTTATGATGCACAGGGAAATACCATCGCCAACTTTAAGACTACCATGAAGGACAGTGGATACCCGATTGACATAAGCATCTCTCCAAATGCGGAGCTTGTGTGCGTATCCTATCTGTATCCCGACGAGGGTGCCCTTAAGACCAGTGTGGCGTTCTTTAACTTTGGCTCTGTAGGACAGAACTCTATAGACAACTATGCAAGCGGATACGAATATCCGGGAGTAGTGGTTCCTTATGTTCAGTTCATGAATGCAAGCTCCTGCTTTGCTGTATCCGATGACAGAGTAATGTTTTATACGGGAGATCAGAAGCCTGTCAGCCAGGCAGATTATTTTACCGGCGAAGAACAGATAAAGTCTGTATTTAACAGCGAATCATACGTTGGTCTTGTGTTCCCCAACAGTACAACCGACGGAGCATACAGGCTTCAGGTGTACAGCGACAAGGGCGAGAGCGTACTTACCACCTACTTTGATATTGAGTGCTCGGAGATCATTTTCAATAACAAACAGATCATCATTTATAATGAAGACGAGTGTCTTATCATGGATATGAACGGACACGTTAAGTACCATGACAAGTTTGAAGTTCCTGTAAGGACTATGGTTCCTACGAGCGTCAGAAGTAAATTTACATTGGTGACAGGAAACAGTGTGGTTACCATGAATCTAAAATAGGAGAAACAAATGAGTTTGGAAATTTCACAGATAGTGATCACCGTCGTTGTGGTCTGTCTGTTTCTGTGGAGAATCTCATATGGAACAAATAATGGCCTGTTTGCGGAAGCAGCAGGCCTTATTGCTGTAATAGCATCATACGTTGCTGTGTACTATCTTATGAGTATTACGGGTAGTGTACTCAGTAATAAGTTCGGCGAGGTTATACCCAAGATCGGATACCTGGTAGTGGCGTTCATTGTTTACAGTCTTATGACAGCCCTGGCCGGTGCGCTTCGCAGGGTAAAAGAGATACCGATTTTGGGAGGGCTGGACAGACTACTTGGAGGAGTTCTTGGTGGAATTGAAGCTGCCATTATAATTTATATTGTTGAATTTATTACAGGATTTGATCTTTTTGGACCTGCAATAGCCGCTTGGAATCAGCTTTTTGGCTACATTCAAAAAACTTTTATAAAGAATTAAAAAAAGTAGTTGACATGCCAAACCTCCTATGCTATTCTAAATAAGCTGTCGCTGAGGCAGTGATAACAAAGCACCTTGACAAATAAACAGTAATGCAACCCTGAAAAATTCCAAGAGAATTATTCAGAAGTAACAAACCAAAAGTAATAACGGACAGAACGAAAGCTAACGTTTTAGTTCTGGCCTGGATGAACTTATTTTAACGTGAGAG
>JAGBMP010000046.1 GCA_017634825.1 Butyrivibrio sp. | reverse complement strand
GGGGCTTTTTGCTGCAGTAACGTTCACCTGCAGCTATATTATTTCAAGTCTTCCCCTCTGCAGCGGGGAGACTTAAGCGCTGCCTCCAGCGCTTAACAATAATTGTTGAACATCATTCCGGAATACTCACTGGTTATGTACGGCGATGAATAATCACGGTTATCGGGATTTCTGTAGTTTACAACCGGCCTGTCTACGTACTTCATAGGGTCAACCGATATGTCTTTTGTCTTCTCTATCAGAGCATCCGCGAATCTGTTGATGGGCTCTAGGGACTCCATATTGCTGCTTCCCGATACTGCCTGTTTGAGCAGTTCGTCGTCTATCGAAAGAGAGCCGTTACCCTCGAGCTTAACGCCTATATCTTCAACGTTACTAAGGTGCTGCTGCGCTATGCCTATGACTTCGGCACGGAGCTTCGATCCCTTGAACTTATCATCGGATATTCCCGCAGCGTCTTCGATAAATTTGTTGTAATTATCTATCAGCGATACCACGTGCTGCATCAGGGCTTCGTTGTCCTTCTTGATACCTACGTGGATGGGACTTCCGCGCTCGGTGAGCTCGTGAAGCGTTATATCAAATTTACCGCCGACGGTGAAGTGGTTGGATACTGAAACCTTTTCTTCGCCGTTTAGCGTAAAGTGTGCGTTCTTAGCCGGTTCCGCGACTTTATCAAGTCCAAGGAAATCAACCGAGCCCTTCGCAAGACCACTTTCTGATTCGTAGATCTCGAACTGGCTGAGCTGTCCGGGCTTTAGACCCGTGTGGCTTGACTGTATCTCAAGCGCCGATCGGTTACCGTCTTCTATGATGCTGGCGCTAAGTCCGATGTTGGCCTTATTGACCAGAGTCTCTAACTTCTTTTGCACATCTATGTTGGTGTCGGTGTTGTAAATACTGAACTGGAATTCATATTCCTGCCCGTTTATCCTGACATCAAATGCGTAATTGTCAGGCTTAAGACCGGTGGAATCCTTCGGGATAAGATGTCCTCTGTTTACCTGGCTGCTTGCCATCTGCGTGGCTTCTATGTCAAAACCGATGGCTCCGATATCCTGCTCCGGCGTCTTGCCGATATAGTTTGCGGAAACCTTATCTTCATCGGTTGCATAGGCCGAGGAGTGATTGAGAGAAGATTTATCCTCATGATCACTAAGCTTCCTGATACTTCCCTGAAGCTGTCTTGCTTTTTCTTTTATACCAATCGCATCGTTTCTCGATACGTTATCATCTGTAAGTAGATAAAGAGGGGACTTCTTGTTGATTTTTGCAATTGACTTATACACATCCCTAAGCTCATCCTTACGATGCGCGTCGGCCTGTGTAACATCTTTAGACACGTAGTCTTGTATGAAGTGGTTATAAGCACCACTTAAAGAAATGCCTGCCATAATGCCCCTCCTTTCTTCCTTGATATACGTACGAGTCCTTCACTCTACCAATCCTTTGGTATCTGTCGCACGAGGGCATATTTAGCCACGTTTAGTTACCTTTATCATACTAAAAGCAAGTCAAATGTCAACAATAATGAAGAAGATTTCATACGATTTTATAGAAAGTTAATAATTAATATATTATTATGAGATAAGTGAAATTTTAGAGCAGGTGGAACAAAGTAATGTTTTGGATCGTGATAATTGCGCTTCTTCTTGTTTCTGCAAGAATGGCGAGAGTATATAAAGAGAATATCCTTGATACAATGGCGCTTTCTTTTGCCGGTCTTTTGATGATGATGTATCTTTTGGCTTTCTTCAGAGGGCTGAAGGCCATAGCTTTCGTATCCGCGATAGCCATAGTTTATGTGCTTGTACGCATGATCATCGACAGCCGCAGGAGTAAGTTTCCTATGGCAAAAGAGCTTTCGGAGTACGGCAAGCTCCTTTCAGATCCCGAAGTTATCTGCACCGGCGCAGTAACTGCCTTTGTGGGCTTCATGACAAGGCAGCAGGTGTTTACCTGGTGGGATGACATAAATTATTGGTCATCTGATGCCAAGCAGCTCTTTTTCCTAAATGGCTTTCCCGGTAAGTACGGAAATGTCTCGCCGGAGTTCGGCGACTATCCGCCCATTCCTTCCCTGGCCAAGTGGCTGTTTTTGCAGCTGGGAGGAAAAGAGTATACGGAGAGCCTTCAGTTTCTTGGATACTTTGCGCTGTGTCTGATATTTCTTTTGCCAATGCTCGCGCGCGTTGAGGCTGCCATAGAAGCTACTGATATGAAGAGCTGGTGCAAGGTGCTTCTTAAGGTGTTTGCAGCTGTCTGCACTGTCTTGTTCCCCGGAGTGTTCAACGGAATCATATATTACGGAACACCTGCGGACATAACCATGGCTATTGTATATGGGGCTTTGCTTCTTTCGATTTATGATCAGGCCGGGCATGGCAAAGGCTTCTATTATGTAAGGATAGGTCTTTTTACGGCAGTAATCCTTTTGACTAAATCCGTTGGAATTGAATGGGCGCTGTTTGCACTGATCTTCTATATTATAGTTGCGAACAAGGATAAGCTTATGTGGCTGTCTGTATTGTTTGCCGGAGCGTCCTACGGAAGCTGGATTCTGTTCTGCCTCATAAACAGAAGGGTTGCCAAGCTCACGGGAGCGGGAATCAGGATGGCAACTTCCGGAACCTATACAGCTCCTGACAATACCTTTGATAAGATGAGGTACTTTGCGGAAGGCTTTATGTTCCAGCCGATGCATTCGGATTATAATATGACCATTGATCTTTCTACGGGAGCAGCGGTGCTTATTATCTTTGGTGCGATCATCGGGATGTATTTGCTGTCACTTCTTGGAAGGAATGAGATAAAGAAGATAGCTCTTTTCACACTTATAACAGGTATCCTGTCTTACGGAATCGTGTTCATGGCTCATATATCGCTGTTCCAGACAGAGGACCAGTATCTGGATGCCTACGCCATGGGAATATCCATAGCAAGATACTGCGCACCCTTTACTTTGGGAAGCGTCTATTTCCTTGTGGGGGTTGCTTTTAACAGATTAAGGGCCAAAAGCGGGAAGAAGCAGTTTGCTGTATTTGGTATCGCCTGCGCACTTTTTGTGCTGCTGTGCGCCGACTACAGCGGAATAGCGAAATACCTCTGGGGATACAGGGCTCAGATTGCCGATAATATTGCTTATAATTCAGATATGGTGGGAGAAAACGGAAAAGAGCTTGTGGAAGCAGTCTCAGATAAGGCATACTGGGGTAAGAGGATTTTGGTCTTCAGAGATGGACATGAGTACTACTGGGTTCACAATACATATATAAGTAAAGAAGCATCTCCGACAGCTATGGTGTATGATGTATTTTTGACAGAAGAGGATACAGCGGATACCATAAGGCAGAAGATGCTGGAAAGCCACGCTTCATATTTTTATGTCGAAGATAAAGATAATGTGGCTTATGACCTGTTCTCAGAACTTGTTCCAAGTGGAGAGTTCGAGCCGGGCAGAGTATATAAAATTGAAGGAGCAGGTAATTGATGGGAAAGATCATACCCATTGTGATCCCGGCATATGAGCCGGATGATAAACTGATAGGTCTTATGGACAACCTTGTGTCAGCAGGGTTTTCTCCTATTGTGGTAGTTAACGACGGATCCGATAGAGAGACCTATGGACACATATTTGATGAAGTTAAAAATAGAGGTGCCATTGTCCTTGAACATGAGGTCAACAGAGGAAAGGGCAGGGCTCTTAAGACTGCCTTTGAATATTGCCTGAATGAGTTTGAGGATATGCTTGGCGTTATCACTGCAGATTCCGACGGACAGCACACGGCACCTGATATAAAGAAGTGCATGGATGCGCTGAGACAGGATCCGAAGAGTCTGGTTCTCGGCGTGCGAAATTTTAATGAGTCCGGGATTCCTGCCAGATCGGTGTTTGGAAACAAGACCACCAGCAGGGTTATGAAGGTGCTTGTGGGACTTAGCATAAGCGATACACAGACAGGGCTTCGGGGAATATCTTCGGAGTTTATGCGATATCTTTTAACAGAAAAAGGTGATCGGTTTGAGTTTGAGACAAACATGCTGCTGGCCACCAAGAGCCTTGGGATTAAGATTGTTGAGATTCCAATTTCTACTATATATTTAGAGGAAAACAAATCCAGCCACTTTAATCCGATAGTAGATTCTGTCAGGATCTATGCGATCTTTTTCAAGTTCCTGTTCTCATCGCTCTCATCGAGCGTTGTGGATATTGCGCTGTTTACAATATTCTGCGGAATGATGCGTGGCAGGTCCTTGCCCTTTGACTATATTATGCTGGCAACCATAATGGCCAGAGTGATTTCTGCTGTCTATAATTTCCTTATTAACTATAAGGTTGTTTTTAAGAGCAGAACTAACGGACTGTGGGCAGCGGTCAAGTATGCAGTGCTGGCAGTATGTATTATGCTTTTAAGCGGAGCACTGGTAAGTTTCTTCCATGGACTTATTCCCGCATCGCCGGAGTTTGTTGTTAAAATTCCTGTGGACTGCGTTCTGTTTTTGGTGAGCTTTTTATGCCAGAGAGAAATAGTGTATAAATAACAATAAAAATGTGTTGACGCGGAGAAATGTCTATGTTATATTAGACAAGCGACAAGAGATTTATGTCTTTTTTTTATGCGCAAAATTAGACAATTACTAAACGCGCGGAGGTGGAATAATGCGTACAAGAATTACATTAGCATGCACAGATTGCAAGAATCGTAACTACGACACAACTAAGGATAAGAAGACACATCCCGATCGTGTTGAAATGAAGAAGTATTGCCCTTTCTGCAAGAAGCATACTTTACATAAGGAAACAAAGTAATTTCATCCTTGAATAGGAGGGAGACTACGATATGGAACAGTCCAAGATCGGTACTTTTTTTAAGGGTGTAAAGGCAGAGTTTGCAAGGATCATATGGCCTACAAGGGATGATGTTATCAAGCAGACAACAGCAGTAGTTGTTGTTTCAGTCATTGCCTGTGCTCTGATCGCTTTACTCGATTATGCTTTTGAATATGGAATGAATTTTATTACATCCGTTTTCTAATCAGAAGGAGATAATATGTCAGAAGAAATGGAAAAGAGTCTCGAGCAGGTAGCAGAGGATTCTGTCGAAGTGGTATCTGATGAGGTATTATCAGATGCTGAGGTTTCAGAAGGTCAGATGACAGAAGCTGAGAGCGCTACTGAGAACGAGAATGCTCACTGGTATGTTGTTCATACATATTCCGGATATGAGAACAAGGTTAAGGCTAACCTTGAGAAGACCATAGAGAACAGACATCTTCAGAGTCAGATCCTTGAGGTAAGAGTACCTCTTCAGGATGTTGTAGAGGTCAAGAACGGCGCTCGCAAGAACGTTCAGAGAAAGATGTTCCCCGGATATGTCCTTGTTAACATGGATATGAATGACGAGACATGGTATGTTGTCCGTAATACACGTGGCGTTACAGGTTTCGTAGGACCGGGATCCAAGCCCGTTCCGCTTACAGATGCTGAGATCAAGAACCTTGGAATCAATACCAAGAACACTATCGCCGTTGACTTCAGTGTTGGCGATGAGATCGCAGTTATTGCCGGTGTTTGGAAGGATACTGCCGGAGTTGTTCAGAGAATGGATTTCGGTAAGCAGACAGCTACAATCAATGTTGATCTGTTTGGTCGTGAGACACCTGTAGAGATCAGCTTTGCAGAAGTAAGGAAAATCGATTCATAATGGTATTTGGGCGCTATGCGCTTGAATATATAGTTACAATCCACTGAGTGGGAGTAGCACCCGGAACATTGGGAGTAATGCTGCGCCGACCACATATTTTCAGGAGGTGCCAGAATGGCAAAGAAAGTCGAAGGATATATTAAGTTACAGATCCAGGCTGGTAAAGCAACACCAGCACCACCAGTTGGACCAGCTCTTGGTCAGCATGGTGTAAACATCGTTGAATTCACAAAGCAGTTCAACGCACAGACAGCAGATAAGGGTGACGTTATCATCCCTGTTGTTATCACAGTTTATGCAGACAGAAGTTTCACATTCATCACAAAGACTCCACCT
>JAGBMP010000045.1 GCA_017634825.1 Butyrivibrio sp. | reverse complement strand
CTCCTCCTTAATTTACATTTATCATTGCTACTGGATATTCACTAGATTCGAAAATACCTCATCAAGTGAATCCCAGAGGTTCGCACTAGCCTCGAAAATACCTCGGCAAGAGCTCTACTCTCCACTTGCTCCGTAGTTTGAAAGAACTCTTGCTGACGGATCTGTTACATTGCAGCCCTTCCAATTTTTGTTCGGCATCCAGAAATCCACAACCATCTCTGACTGGCCCTCGTAGTACTTTTCAAAGATCTCGCGGTAGAGAAGTGATTCCTTGGTAAAGGGTGTTGCGTGGTCGTATTTCTTTCTTGCTATCTCGTACTCTGCATAGGTGTATGCGCTGTCTGCGTATTCCATAAGGTCATCCCGGAGGGAATGTCCCACTGCATCTGAGAAAGCTGCTTTTTCTCTCATGAGTATGCTGTGGGGTATGACCTTGTCTTCTTCAAATGCTTTGCGCAAAAGAAATTTTCCTATACCGTAGGTGTTTAGCTTTTTTTCAGGATCAATGCTCATTACGTAGCTTGTGAAATCAAGATCCCCAAAGGGAACTCTGGCTTCTAAGGAGTTTACGCTGATGCATCTGTCTGCCCTTAAAACGTCGTACATGTGGATCTCTCTGATCCTCTTTTCTGCCTCTTCCTGAAAGGCCTCGGCACTTGGAGCAAAATCTGTATATTTATAACCAAAGAGCTCGTCTGAGATCTCTCCTGTAAGGATTACCTTGATGTCTGTGTTTTCGTGGATCCACTTGCACAGAAGATACATTCCTATGGAAGCTCTTATGGTGGTTATGTCGTAGGTTCCAAGAGCGTGGATAACTGGCTCTAAGGCTCCGATAACGTCGTCCTTTGTGATGATGACTTCGTGGTGGTTACTTCCTATATATTCAGCAACCTCCCTTGCGTACTTAAGATCAATGGCGTCTATGTCCATTCCAATTGCGAAGGTCTCAAGAGGCTTGTCCGAAATCCTTGCTGCTACGCCGCATACAAGCGATGAATCAAGGCCGCCTGATAAAAGAAATCCTACCGGCGCATCAGCGTCAAGTCGCTTTTCTATGCCTCTTACCAGCTTGTCATGGATGTTCTTTGTGATGACTTCAAGGGAATCTGTCTTTATCTCTTTTACTAAGGTCATTTCCCTGTAGCAGACAAACTCGCCGTCTTCGTAGTAGTGTCCCGGCGGGAAGGGCTTTATCATCTTGCATGCCCCTGTAAGGTTCTTTGGCTCTGAAGCAAAGAGGATATATCCCTCATCATCGTAACCGTAGTAGAGAGGCCTTATTCCTATTGGATCCCTTGCGGCTATGAACTTATCTTTTTCCCCATCGTAGATCACTAGGGCAAACTCTGCATCCAGCATGGAGAACATCCTGCTGCCAAGCTTCTCATAAAGAGGAAGAAGTATCTCGCAGTCGCTGTCTGACTTAAAGGTATATCCAAGTCCCTGAAGGTAGGTCCTTAATGCTTTGAAGCCGTACAGCTCGCCGTTACATACCACAGCGCTTTTCCCTAAGGTAAAGGGCTGCATCCCAGCCTCATTAAGCCCCATGATGGAGAGACGATTAAATCCCATAAATCCGGCATCTACCTTCATTATTCTTGTCATGTCAGGGCCTCTTGATGCGGTCCTTTCAAGAAGCTGCCTGAAGTAGGCTTCGTCTGCTTCTTTCCTGGTGTATGTAAGAATTGCGCACATACTTTTTTCCTCCTAAAAAAGACGACGCAACAAGATCAAGCTGCGAACCTCGTAGCAAGATGCCCCATTGCATCGTCTTTCAATAATCAAAAAAAGCGACTTAGAGCAGTATTATCCTGCTCTAAGACGCCCTTGTCTTTATGAATTGTAAGTTTAAAGGATGATAATTACTTTGTCAAGTATTTTTGTATACAATTATGCAATTCTACTTCTGGCCTGTTACTCCTTGTATAATAAAGCTTGCTTTTCATCTGCCCTTGACCTTTTCATCCATAAATTTATCAATGACTTTATATATCTCCAGGTTTGGATCATCGATCATCTGGAGAGTTGTATCAAGCTGAAGGAGCTTGTCCTGCCCTTTACTTCTCATCTCCCAGACAGGAAGCGGCTTATCAGCTACTTCTGTGTTATAGATACCATCTCCTGGTTCGTCTGTCTGGCGATAGCTACCGTTTGGATCTCCGTTATAAATAAAGTTTACCCAGTAGCTCTGCATGATCTCAGACAGTTCATAGTCGCTGTCATCGTAAAGCCCAGGATGACGCCAGAGATTGCCGTAGGCGTAGGGCAGTTCTCCTGCATGATAGTTGGTAAGGACGTTATTGGTCTTGGTAAAATAGTACTCATAGGCCGGGACGCCCTGCTTAACAAGGTAGTTGTTCCAGACATAGTGGGAATAAGTAAACCACATGGCACTGTAAGCTACATTAAGGGCTCCCTTGGCTTCTCCGAGCTTGTCAATTATTATGTGCTGATCTCGCTGTGGCAAGTTATACGGCACAACCTGTGCCATTTCCTCTGCGTAGTCTCCGATATCCTCAGCCAGGAGTTCTACGTAGTTATCTCTCGTAGCCTCATCATCTAAAAGAAATGCATCTGACTCTTTTACATTGAATCCGTTTAAAAGAGCTTTCTCATTGTTTTTACCCTGTTCATAAGTAAGATATGGCTGCTGGGTTATAGCATAGCCATCAACTGTCATGGCAGAGTTATCAGTAATGGTGGTCACAAGCTCTTTTGCGGGAACGCTTCTAAGCTCCTCTGAGGTCTCAACCCTGAATTCGCTTCTTACAGCATCGCCAGTCTTAATGGCGTCCTCATAATATCTGAAGGTGTGGAAAGGCTCTTTTGGCAGGACAGAGCTGGACTCAGCAATGGCATACTGGAACTTACCCTTAGCAAGGGGTGAAGCGCAGATGGCATTGACGCTGGATGAGCCTGCAGATTCGCCTGCGATGGTGATCCTTTTGGGGTCTCCGCCAAAGGCCTTGATATTGTTGTAAACCCAGTTAAGGGCTGCTATCTGGTCTAAAAGTCCATAGTTACCGGTTGTTCCGTTAGGAGATTCTTCCTTAAGATCTTCGGCTGCGTAGTAACCGAACACGCCAAGCCTGTATGCACAGTTGACGTACACTACGCCTTTCTTGGCAAGGTCCTCTCCGCGATACTCTGTGTAGGAGGGCTTACCTGTTGTAAGGGAACCTCCGTGAATATAGAGAACAACAGGAAGAAGGTCGTCAGTCTCTTTCTCAGGGCTAAAGATATTGAGGTACAGACAGTCTTCGCTCATATCTTCCACATACTCATCCCCAAACTTCACGCGGTAGTCGTGATAACCAATAATCCTGGCAAGGGAATCGTAGATAACGCTGCTCCTTGGCTGCATTGCCATAGGTCCAAAGTGATCACAGGCTCTTACTCCTTCCCATTTATCAGGCACCTGAGGCTCCCTGAACCTTAACTCTCCAACAGGTGGCTTGGCATAGGGAATACCGCCGTAAGCCTTAACTGTGTGGTCTTTATTGTATACACCTGTAAGCTGCCCCTGATCTATGGTCACAACTGTTGTGACGTCGGGATTATTATTATCAACAACTGGAACACGCTTAACTGGAGGCTGCGTAAGGAAGTAGTTTGCTGTCAGTACCAGCACAAATAAAAGTAGTGCACTAACTGCCCTTATCCGCATGTCGCGCCTTTTATTCTCAGGGCCATAGCCATGGATGTTCCCAAATACGCTGCCTCTGTTGGCGTTATATTTCTTTTTACAATAGATGTAATAACCGATCATGGCAGCGCAGGCCAGTATTGCCACGAGCCAGCTGATAAGGATGTTCTTGGACAGCTCCAGCACTGCGATATATAGAATTGTTATAAGTATAATTAAAAAATAAAACATATATACCTCTACCTTCGCGAAAAGTGTTTTAGTGTTTCACGGAACTCTTGATTTTATTGTAATAGCTAAGAATTCTCTTTTCTAAGTCACTATCAGAACCCAATGCCTCTAACATACCGAATAGTTCAGGTGCTTCATTCTGATCTATGACAATAGTCTTAGCTGCAGCATCGGAATCTATTCCACATAGATATTCCGGTGAAGTATTAAAAGCCTGGGCAATAAAGCTGATTGTCTGATACGAAGGAGTCCTCTGGCCGTTCTCATAGCGTCCATACCCCATAGCAGACATGTTGAGTCGTTTGGCAGCCTCCGCCTTATTTATACCGAGCTTCTGACGTATCTGAACTAATCTATCTGGTTGAAAATCCATAATAATCTCCCTATTGACAATAACCAATGGTTACGATATCATTTCAATAACCGTTGGTTATATCATAGCGGATAAATCCTCATTATGCAAGGGATTTATGCTGAATAAAAGAGAAAAATTCAATAAAATAAATATTTATGCATTGACACCATATATGGTGTCATCTACAATTGAGGTGTATGTTGAAATGGTCAAGAGAGTTGTCCTGGAGAAAGGTGATTCAGATGAAGAAAATAATTGATGAATACATGAAAAAACCATATAAAATGGAGATTGTTCAAGATACTGCTGAAGGTGGTTTTGTAATCTCTTTTCCTGAATTACCTGGTTGTCTGACTGTTGGCGATACTATAGAAGATGCCATTAACAATGCTGAAGATGCCAAAAGAGCCTGGTTCGAAGCTGCACTTGAAGAAGGAATCAAAATAAACGAACCGGAGATCAACGAGAAATATTCAGGACAGTTCAAGCTTCGAATCCCAAAGAGCCTTCACCGTTCGCTGGCAGAGAGCGCCAAAAGAGAAGGTATCAGCATGAATCAATACTGTGTCTATTTACTGTCTATGCTCAACAATCTGCATACTCCAAGCATATATAAATAAAATTGCATAATTGTATACAAAGTACTTGACAAGGATTTTTTTATCCTTTAAACTTCTAACTCATAAAGACAAGGGCGTCTTAGAGCACAGTACGTTGCTCTAAGGCGCTTTTCGTTTTTCATCAGATAACAAAAAGCTTATCTGAACAAATAAAAGGCGATGCAATGGGGCATCTTTACTGCAGCTAGCACAGTAAGGTCCGATTGCATCGTCTTTAATTATTATGGAGGAGAAATAGTATGAGTGAAGAAATCTTACAAGCTATAGATGGCAGCGTATTTAGCGTCTGGTTCTTAATTGGCGCAGCACTGGTTTTCTGGATGCAGGCAGGCTTTGCAATGTGTGAGGCGGGCTTTACCAGAGCCAAGAACACAGGAAATATCATCATGAAGAACCTGATGGATTTCTGTATAGGAACTGTAGTATTTATTCTTATCGGTTTTGGACTTCTTCTTGGTGAAGATCTGGCAGGATTCATCGGAAGACCTGGATTTGACATTTTCACAAGCTATGCAAACTTTGACTGGTCCAACTTCGTATTTAACCTGGTGTTCTGTGCGACAACAGCAACAATCGTTTCTGGATCAATGGCTGAGAGAACTAAATTCATTTCCTACTGTGTGTACTCGGCAGTTATCTCAGCAGTTATCTACCCCATTGAAGCTCACTGGATCTGGGGCGGCGGATTCCTTTCACAGATAGGTTTCCACGATTTTGCAGGTTCAACAGCAATTCACATGGTTGGTGGTATTTCAGCCCTCATCGGTGCTGCTTTCTTAGGACCACGTATCGGTAAGTTCGAAAGAGATAAGAACGGCAAGGTAGTAAAAGTAAATGCTTTCCCAGGACACAACCTGGTAGCTGCAGCTCTTGGTGTTTTCATTCTCTGGCTTGGATGGTACGGATTTAACGGAGCAGCTGCAACATCAGTAGATCAGCTCGGTTCAATATTTGTAACAACCACAATTGCTCCAGCACTTGCTACAGTTACATGTATGATCTTCACATGGATCAAGTATGGTAAGCCTGATGTTTCAATGTGTCTTAACGCTTCTCTTGCAGGTCTTGTAGCTATCACAGCTCCCTGCGATGTAACAGATGCTTTCGGCGCCATCGTCATTGGTGTCGTTGCTGGACTTCTTGTTTGCTTCGGTGTATGGCTCCTTGATTACAAGCTTCATGTAGATGATCCAGTTGGTGCCGTTGCAGTTCACTGCCTCAACGGTATTTGGGGAACTATTGCAGTAGGTCTTTTCGCTACTAACACAGCACCTGGCTATTCAATCGCAGATGCAGCTGGAAACGAAATGGTAGGTCTCTTCTACGGCGGCGGATTTAAGCTCCTTGGAATCCAGCTTGGAGGTTTTGCAGCAGTAGCAGCATGGACAGCATTAACAATCACATGCACATTCTTTGTAATTAAGAAAGTCCTTGGCCTTAGAGTATCTGAGGAAGAAGAGATCCTTGGTCTTGACTCAACAGAGCACGGCCTTGCATCAGCTTACTCAGGATTCGCTATCATGGACGTTTCAAACACTCTTACAATGGGAGTTAATGAGAATACAGACCTTGGCGTAAGTGATTACGCAGAGGCTTCTGAGTTCCAGAAAAAGGCTTCAGTACCAGTTGTTACAGCACCTGTACATACTGAATCCGGAATACATAAAGTTGTCATCATCGCTAAGTTGTCCCGCTACGACAAGCTTCGCCGCGCTATGAACGAGCTTGGAGTTACCGGAATGACTGTTACTCAGGTCATGGGCTGTGGTGTCCAGAAAGGCTCTGGCGACATGTAT
>JAGBMP010000044.1 GCA_017634825.1 Butyrivibrio sp. | reverse complement strand
TACCAGTCGGGAAAAGAAGCCCGTTTTCTGAAGGTCAGTGAGTCGGGAAAGTGGATTTCTTTTTTGGGAGGATATCTTCCGATAGACCTGATAATCGGTTACAACAAAGGGAAAGCCGAACTATATACTGTTGATGGAAACACTATCTTGCTTCCGTTCATTGCTCAAAGCACCATTTTTAGCAGAGAACTTGAGAACTTTTTCAAAGAAAAAGGCGAGTATTATACAGCTGTACCTGAACATGCATGGCTTGAATTTGCGCGTACCAACGGGGTGAAAGACGGGGCTCTTGCAAAGAAAGACTGGGGTGCATTTCGATATCTCTGGGAAAAGAATCTCCTGAACAAGTATAAGAAAAAAGCCGGTAGCAGCACTGATATTTATGAGAGGGTTCTTTCAGATAAGGAGATCAAAAGGATAGTCAGGGATGTCAAAGCAGGGGATGAAGATCTTTTAACCTATCTGAATTTTGACAGGTACAAGAACGATCAGAGCGTATGCAACGGTGTTGAGCTATTAAGGCTGCTTGGATATCCCAAAAACGTCGAGGGAATCGACTTTCTTTTTGACTGCCTGGGAGATGTTGATGAGCCGTACTTTTTCATGGCAGTAGAGGTTTTAAAGATTTACCCTAAAAAGGTTCGCGAGGAGCGAATTGAGTACTATGCAAAGCTTGCACATGAGAATGGTGATGTTGAGAAATTCGGCGGCTTATTATACTTGGCAAAAGAGCTGAAGTACGAAATCAAGTATGTTGATAAAATGAAGAAAATGGAAGATAAAAAGGAGGAAGAAAATGGCTTATATCAGGCAAGCAGATGCTAACGTGATAACACAGAAATTGTTCGCTTTTTCAAAAAAGTGGTAAGATTGATGATATGGAAAATAAAACTTATACATCAATTAAAGAAGAACTTGAAGTAACCAAGGAAAATGGCCGGGTCATCAGGGGTGTGATTTACAGACCGGATGGCGAAGGCTCTTTTCCCACGGTCATATTTGCCCACGGCTTTGGGTCAAACTATAAAGAGCTGATGCACCACGGCTCAGGATATGCGGAAAACGGCATTGTATGCGTGTTCTTTGACTTCTGCGGCGGCGGAATGGAGTCTGCAAGCGACGGAACCATGCAGGAGATGACCGTCATGACTGAGGCTGCGGACCTCGTGGCGGTTATGGAGAGCGTAAAGTGCCTGCCTTACGTTAACAAGGACAGCTTGTATCTTCAGGGCGAGTCCCAGGGAGGGCTTGTTTCTGCGATTGTTGGCCGCGCTTACACGGAGGACGTAAAGGGCCTGATACTCTGGTATCCGGCATTTGTCATTCCGGATGATTCCAAAAAGCGCCTGGAGAGAGGTGATACCGAGGTTTTCGGCATGAAGCTCAGCCCCGATTACGACAAGGTCGCAGTGGATATCGATGTAAAAGACCTGCAGACAGGCTTTGGAAAACCGGTGCTCCTGATCCACGGCAACAAGGACGACGTTGTGCCGATAGAGTACTCCAGGACTGCAGCTGCCAACTACGGCTACGCTACGCTGCGCGAGGTAAAGGGTGCAGGACACGGCTTTGACGGCAAGGATTCCGACATGGCGAGGGAAGCGTCTGTAGATTTTGTGAAGATATATGAGCATATTTCGTAAGAGATAGGTAGATGGAAGGATGCAAGGGGTTGCCCCGTGCGTCCTTTTTTTCATGCAATTTTCATTTTGATTTCAAGCGCTCATGTGATATGATTGTCAGGTTGAAATGAGAGGTGTTAAAAGATTTGCATTTAAGTAATAGATTAGAAGAAAAGAAAAAGAGCTTAATACAGGGCTTCATGCTTGCAGTTAGGAGCTTTAATGAGAAGCACAGAGGTACAGCTAAGGTGGTAACAGTCCTTGCGCTGGTGCTGATTGCACTAATTAGTGCTTTGTTTACGTGCGCTATATTCGTGTGCTCTCTTTTTGATAGGACAACGTCTACAGGTAAGAGAATTGCAGGAATTGCGATGGCAGTAGTTCTGCTCTGCGTTGCATTTTTTGCATCGCAGAAGTTTACTGGGGTTGAGAAGCATGTAGCAACAGAATCCGGTAAGAAAGCATTACAGACTACTATTGCCTCAGAAGAAAAAGAACCTGCAGCAACTGAGCAGGAAGTAGTTGCTACCGTCGGAGAGGCAACAAATGGGGCAGATTCTTGCACTTCTGAAGAACAAACAGGTAATGAGAGTGCAGCAATAACTACCGAACAAAACGTAGCGAATGCCAGCGTTTCTGAAGAGCAGAATGAAGCAGCCTCTGAGGCTACAACCCCTGCAGCAGCTCTTTTAGGGACAGAACACACCCTCATCCCTTCAGCATCCTGGAACACTGCCGACATAGACCTTACACAGCTCATGGACGCATACCCTGAGATGGTTGGCTGGGTATATTTCGAGGATGGACACATCAGCTATCCTATCATGCAAACAAGCGACAATGAGAAATACAGAAGCCTGGACTATATGGGAGACGAAGCGCCCACAGGCGCAATTTTCCTGGACTGTCGTTCAGCAGCGGACTTTAGCGATGCCAATTCCATCATCTACGGCCACAATATGAAGGATGGCACGATGTTTGGGTCACTCAGGGAATACAGAAAAGATCCTGCATATTACAACGACCATATGTATTTTCAGGTCATTACGCCTGATAAGGCTTACAGATACCTGATCTTTGAGTACATGGACGTCGCTGAGAACTATGTGCTCTATGACTACGTCTCAGATGCTGCCCTTGAATTTGTAAAAGACGCAGAACCGGTGAGGATCAAGTCCTACATGGATTCTGAGATTCCTGTCAAGGAAGACAGCAAAGTTGTTACCCTTTCAACCTGCACAAGAAAAGATGACCTTCAGTTTGTTGTCTTAGGTGTTCTGGTAGATGAGGACGACAGACATAATTAATAACTGAAATCATTAAAGTTTGATTAATTCGCGCAATTTTGATACATATTTTTCCAAATTAAGTATAGAATTTAAGTGTATAGGTATGCCCATATACAATTATTTGGAGGCTGCGCGAATTGATCAGATATACGATTGTTTTTATATTTGCATTATTGATCGTTATATTACTGCTCTGTAGCTGGGCCTCTCTGCGCTCAAATAAGCCAATAGGCCAATCCATATGCCTTCTCTGTCTGGCGCTTATTCCACCTGATCTCGGAAATATGCTGATCATTGGCACCACCACAAAAAGCGTTGCGCTGGTGGGCTGTTATATCTATTACATTGGTATGGACCTTATCATGTATGCACTGATAAGATTTACCAACGAGTATTGTGCTGTACAGAATAATAAAGAAAAGAAAAAGCGTATTATACCAATCTGGATTAACTATGTTCTTGCTGTTGATGTAATCCAGATACTTATCAGTATAGTCACCGGGCACGCCTTTATATTGCAGGAAGTTGAGTCCTACGGACGGCCTTATTTCCTTATGAAACCGCTCTGGGGACCGACTGCGCATATCCTGATCTGCTATGCGGTAGTTGCAATTGTAGTGATCGTTTTCCTTATAAGGAGTATGAAGGCCTCTTTGCTTTATAAGGAGCGTTATATGGTCATACTCATCAGTATGATAATCGGTGCTCTCTGGCAGACCTATTACCTTATTTCCAGAACGCCAATAGACAGATCAATGCTGGGATTTGGAGTGATTGGCCTTCTGATCTTTTATTTCTCAATTTATTATAGACCCCTTCGTCTTTTGGACAAGATGCTTGCCGACATTGTTTCCGATTCAAATGAAGCAGTGGTGCTATATGGACCTGAAGACAGATGCATATGGGCAAACAATCCTGCCAGGAAGCTTACCGGGATAAGTCATGATGATTTTGAAGAAGTCTCTAATACGCTTATATCTCTTTTTGGTGATATAAGGAAATTCCCTGAGGAAAAAGAGACTGAGATTACCCTGGGTGCACTTGGAAATGAGCGCTACTATATGGTGGCTCACGGAAAGTTTTACGACAGGAACAACAGGCCTGTTGGTTCTTATGTCAGAGTCAGAGATATTACAGAAGAAAAGCAGCGCATTGAGATGGAAATGTATGCTGCCAATCACGATGCACTTACCGGCGTTTATAACAAGGAATACACCTTTAAAGTTATCTCAGATCGATTAAAACAGCATGCGCTAAAGGATTATTACGTTGCATGCATTTATATCTGTGACTTCAAGATGTTCAATGATGTGTTTGGACGTGAGTTCGGAGATGCAGCGCTTGTGCAGATTTCGGACTGGATGAGAAGCTATTCGGACAAATCATGTGTCTACGGACGTATAGCAGGTGATGCATTCGGTTCGTGTCTTCCTATGCAGGCCTTTTCTCAGGAAATCGTAGAGCGAGATCTGTCGCGCTTTAAGGTAAGGCTTGGAGATATCGAACAGCATCTTGTGATCCATGTAGGATTCTGCGAGATAGAAGAGGACGATACTGATGTAGCTGTTCTCTTTGACAGGGCTATGTCTGCCCTCGATTCTATCAGAGATGATTACAAAAGACACGTTGCGTTCTTCGATAAGAAGATAAGGGAAAAGATGCTGTGGAATCAGAAAATTTCAGCCCAGCTGGATGTCGCCATTGAGGAGAACCAGATTGTGCCATATCTGCAGCCTATAGCTGATAAGAGCGGAAAGATTGTGGGAGCAGAGGCTCTTGCAAGATGGATCCACCCCGAATATGGCTTTATGTCGCCCGGTGATTTCATACCACTGTTTGAAGAAAACGGAATGATCACAGATTTGGACAAGCATATATGGAAATCGACCTGCGAGCTACTCTCGCACTGGGATGAGAAATTCCCCGGCATTTTTATCTCCATAAACGTTTCGCCTAAGGATTTCTACATGACAGATGTTCTTTCGGAGATCATGAGCTATGTCATGAAATACGATATTGATCCGCATAACCTCAGGATCGAGGTTACGGAGTCCAGCATGATGAGGGATACCGATGACAAGATGAGGATCCTTGAGGAGTTCAGAAAGCAGGGATTTATCGTTGAAATGGATGATTTCGGCAGCGGTTATTCATCTCTTAACATGTTAAAAGACATGCCGGTTGACGTTCTTAAGATCGACATGAATTTCCTCGGAAAGAGCAATGATCAGGAGAAGTCAGACATTATAGTTAAAAACGTCATCAGGCTTTCAGAGGATCTTCACATTGTTTCCCTTGCAGAGGGCGTAGAGACAGTGGAGCAGTTCGACAGGCTCGGCGAGCTCGGATGCCATCTTTTCCAGGGCTATTATTTCTCAAAACCTATACCTGTAGCGGATTTTGAGGCTATGCTTGAAAAGAAATAAAACATATAATTTTAGGGACTTGAAATAGAGTCCCTTTTTTTGTATAGTAAAAAAGGTTAATCGCTTAATGTAAAGTTATTATCATATTTTACTAGGAGCGATGTTATATGAAATACGTTAATAAATTTGTTGCCGCATGGGTTTTACTTGTGGTAACTGTTTTTTGTGCAGGCTGTTCTGCTGCGAAACCTTATGAGATTCCAACGGAAACAAGGGCTCCGGAGTGGACAAGGACTGCAGTTCTTTACGAGGTTAACCTGCGTCAGTACACGAAGTCGGGAACTATTAACGAGTTCGCTGAACACCTCGACACCTTAAAAAATATGGGCGTTAACACCCTTTGGTTTATGCCCATTCATCCTATTTCTGTTACCAACAGATCAGGCAGGCTGGGCTCATATTATTCTGTCAGCGATTACCGAGATGTTAACCCTGAATTCGGGACAAAAGAAGACTTTAAGGCACTTGTGGATAAGGCCCATTATATGGGATTTCACGTGATACTTGACTGGGTTGCCAATCACACGGGCTGGGATAATGCCTGGATTACAGAGCATCCCGACTGGTACACACAAAAGGACGGCAAGATCATCTCCCCTGAGGGCATGGGATGGCCCGATGTTGCAGATCTTAACTACGACAACGCCGATATGCGCAAAGAGATGATAGAGTGCATGAAGTACTGGGTAGAGGAGTTTGATGTAGACGGCTTCAGGTGCGATTATGCACCCGGAGTTCCCGAGGATTTCTGGAGAGAAGCAAGGATCGAGCTTGATAAGGTAAAAGACATCTACATGCTCGAAGAGGATCTCGGAGGCCAGGCAAAAGATAATCTTGAGTACGCTTTTGATTCAAACTATGCCACCAAGGTGTATGAGACACTTGTTGCAGTTGGAAAGGACTCTAAGAGTGCTGATAAGATAAAGCTTTACATTCCTTCCATGGAGAATAATACATTTCCCATGTATTATCTGGATAACCACGATGTTAACTCCTATGACAGAACCATAGCAGAGGCTTTTTCTGAGGATGTGATCCCGTCCATGTACAGTCTTATATTTACTCTTCCCGGAGTCCCTATGCTGTATTCCGGAGATGAGATCGGCTATGACAGGCATATTGCCTTTATGGAAAAGGACACCATTAACTGGACCGGAAGTAGCTGTGATTACAGAGATCTTATAAAGGAACTGTCTTTATTAAAACAGGAGCATCCTGCCCTTGGAAGTGATAATACCGGCGAGGGCTTTGAGATACTTGATGCCGGCAACAGGAATATATTTGCATACAAGAGAATAACAGACGGTGATGAGGTGCTCTGCATATTCAATCTCTCCAAGAGAGAACAGGCAGATATAGATCTTGGCGAAATACTTGCCGGAGGCAAAGAGGTGCTCTTTAGCGGCTCTTTGTCTGAGTATGGCAGGGGTGGAGAGCTGCCTGAACAAGTACACAGCTTTTCGCCCTGGGAGTTTTACATCATAAGTGCAAACTAAGCATGTTTGGCACGCAGGAGGAAAAATGAATTTAAAGACAATTGCAGAACGAGCAGGGGTCAGTACTGCAACCGTTTCAAATGTTATCAATGGCAATACCCATAAGGTTTCTGAAGAAACCAGAAAAAGAGTTCTCGAAATAGTAAAGGAGACCAATTATCAGCCAAATGCTATTGCAAGGTCACTGGCCAAAAAGCAGAGCCGTATCATCGGCCTTGTTATCCCGTATCTGGGCGCGGATGAAGACTTTTTTACCAATCCCTATAACGCCCATATTATTGCTGCTATAGAGAGATGTGTAAGAAACGAAGATTACTATCTCATGATGAGATGCGTACACGATCCGAGGGAGATCATACCTCTTTTGTCGTCCTGGAATGTAGACGGAGCCTTCTTCTTGGGTATTTACCCGGATGAGGTAAAAGAGATCAAGAAGCTTATAGACGCACCGGTGGTATTTATCGATACTTATGCCCCGGGTGAAAAGATAGTAAATGTGGGCATTGAGGACTACAGAGGCGGTTATCTCTCTGCCAGATACCTTATTGGAAAAGGCCACAAAAACCTTGCCCTTGTTACCCCTGTCATAGACGGAGAGGGTGTTATCAAGGAGAGATATAAAGGTTTTGCCACCGCCTGCAAGGAGAGCGGAATTCCCTTCGGAGAGAGCAATGTCTTTTACACGGATACCATCTATATCAATGCGGTGGAAGCCGGACAGAATGTCGGTTTCTCGGGAGGCGGCTATACAGCTGTTGCCTGCATGTCGGATATAGTAGCTCTTGGAGTTATCGAGGGCCTTACACAGTGCGGAATAAGGGTTCCCTATGATGTGTCGGTAATTGGATTCGACAATCTGCCCAACTGTGAATATACAACGCCAAAGCTGACCTCCGTGGCCCAGAACTTTGATATGAAGGCAGACAAGGCATGGGAGTATCTGCTGAGAATGATAAACGGAGAAAAGGACCTTGTGGTGGATGAAAGGCTTCCAATCCGCGTAGCAGAGCGGTTTTCCGTTCGCAATCTTCTTGAACAATAAAAACGTTAACCTGTTGTTAACCTGATTTTTTATTCAAAACATAGAAAAGGCTGTCCGGGGATTGACCTCAGACAGCCTTTGGTTTATATTCTACGTAAAGCGATTAACCAACACAAAAAACCAGTGCTTTGGGGAATAGTTAATTAGGAGGATTACGGCAATGAAAATGAAAAAGTTAAGCGCACTACTTATGAGCGGAGTATTAGCAGCTTCTGCACTTGTGGGATGCGGAGACAGCGCACAGGGCGGAGCAACACAGACAGATAGCACTGCTCAGACTCAGACAGCTCAGGCTGACACAACCACTCAGGCAGAGGCAGCACCTGTTGAGACTCAGGATGTAACACTTAAGATCTGGGTACCTGAAGAGGCTGTTGATGACACAGACGCAGCAGTTCAGGCATTTGATGATCTTCATGATGAGTTCAACATCACATATGAGATCGCAGTTGTAGGTATCGATGAGGCTCCTCAGCAGCTCAACACAGATCCTGATACAGCAGCTGATATTTTCTATACACCTTCAGGCGGAGTTGCAGACCTTGTAAACAAGGGACTTCTTCTTCCTATAACCAAGGATTTCGAGACAATTGCATCAGACCTTCCTGAGAGCGCTCTTAACGCAGTAACAGTAGATGGTCTTACATATGCAGCACCTTTCTCACCTAACACATACTTTATGTACTACAACAAGGATCTTCTTACAGCGGATGATGTTAAGAGCCTTGAGACAATCCTTTCAAAGGACACAGGTGCTAAGTACAACTTCAGTACTAACGTAACAAACTCATGGTACATCGAGAGCTTCTTCCTCGGCGCAGGATGCACACTCTTTGGACCTGACGGAAAAGACCCTTCAGAGTGCTCATGGAACAACGAGACAGGTCTTGCAGCAGCAGAGTACATTATTGATCTTGTAAACAACCCTAAGTACCTTGAGAACAAGGACGGTGTTGGCGGAGCGGAGTTCAAGGATGGAAACCTTGCAGCTATCACAGACGGTGCTTGGAGCGCTCCTTCTTACAGAGAGTCACTTGGTGACAAGCTCGGCGCAGTAGCACTTCCTACAGCAAACATCGGTGGCAAGGACGTACAGCTTTCAAACTTCGTTGACTTCAAGACGATCACAGTTAAGTCAACAACAGCTTACCCTCTTGCAGCTCAGCAGCTTGCAGTATTCCTTGCAAACCCTGAGAACAGCCTTATCAGATACCAGAATCAGGGCGATGTTCCTGTACTTAACTCACTTGCATCTTCTGATGAGATCGCAAACGATGAGGTTGCAGCAGCACTTAACGTACAGGCTTCAAAGGCTACTAACCAGCCTTCAATCTCCAAGATGGGTGACTACTGGACACCTGCACAGGCATTCGGTGAGGGTGTTGTATCCGGAGAGATCACAAAGGCAAACGCTCAGGAAAAGCTTGATGCACTTGTAGACAGCATCACAGGAACACTTGCAGAGTAATGATCTGAAGTGACTTCTTTATCGGGGCTGCATCTGCAGCCCCGATATTTTCAATATAGGGAGCTTAAAATGGATAGAGAGTATAAGCGCAGAAATTTCATCACCACTTTCACAAAAGGGGACATCTTTTCTAAACTCAGCTATATCTTTTGCGGACTTGCAAACATCAGATATGGCCAGGTTGTAAAGGGACTTCTGTTCCTTTTACTTGAAGTATGTTACTTTGTCTTTTTGTTTACCACCGGTATTAACCTGATACATAACTTAACCACCCTGGGCGAACATGAGCAGGGTATGGCCTACAATGAGGCACTTGGCATCTATGAGATGCAGGCAGGTGACAACTCAATGATCATCCTCCTTACCGGAGTAGTAGCGATTGTTGTCACAATCTGCTTTGTTGCAATATGGCTCTTCTCGATCTCATCAGGAGAAAATGCCAGATATAACCACGATCACGGACATCATATCAATAACTTTTTTGAAGACGTTAAGTCATTAACCAATGAGAATATTCATTTCCTGCTTCTTGCAATACCTGTAGTAGGACTTTTAATATTTACCTTTACGCCTCTGATCTATATGATCCTCATGGCGTTCACCAACTATGACAATGAGCATCAGCCACCCGGACACCTCTTTGACTGGGTTGCCCTTGATAATTTCAAGACACTTCTTTTATCAAGCGATAAGCTTTCACAGACATTCTGGCCGGTACTTGGCTGGACCTTTATCTGGGGTATCTTTGCGACCTTCAGCTGCTACTTTGGCGGAATGATCCTTGCCATGATCATCAATTCAAAGGGCATTGAGTTCAAGAAATTCTGGAGAACGATTTTTGTTGTTACCATGGGTATTCCTGCATTCATTTCACTTAAGGTTGTCGGAACAATGCTGGGAGAGAAGGGTATTTTCAACGTACTCATCCAGAAATGGGGCTGGACAGCATCTGCAGTTCCGTTCCTTACTCAGGCCAATTACGCGAGAGTTTCGGTAATTCTGGTCAACTTCTGGATAGGTGTACCTGTTACCATGCTGATGGTCAGCGGAATTCTTATGAATATCCCGGCAGAGCTCTATGAGAGCGCCAGGATTGACGGAGCAAATCCTTTCGTGATCTTCAGGAAGATCACCTTCCCTTACATGCTATTTGTGACAACACCTTACCTGATCGCAAATCTGATCGGTAACTTCAATAACTTCAGTGCTATTTACTTCCTGACAGGTGGTGGCCCGATGACCCTCGATTACTACAAAGGCGCAGGTAAGACGGACCTTCTGGTTACCTGGCTGTACAAGCTGACGGCTGATACCAACGACTATAACCTGGCAGCTACGATTGGTATCCTTATCTTTATAATTTCAGCGACATTTACGCTGATAACCTTCCAGAGATCGGGATCCATGAAGAATGAGGAGGGCTTCCAATAATGATGAATAAAACAGTTATAGGACTTAAGCTGGAGTACTTCCTTAGAGCCCTTGTTGCAGTAATACTGAGCTTTGTTTCACTGCTCATTCCCTTTACAAGTAAAGAAGCGGGCAGCAAGAATATGATAAGCACGGCGCTGTCTCTTTTATCTGCAGATGGTGCGGCTAAGATTTCTTTCTTCCTTTACCTTGCAGTAATACTTACTGTAGCTTCCCTGGTTCTTGGAGTGATCTCTTACTTCAAGACCGGCGTGAAGATCGTAAAGGCATGGATGTTTGTTCAGATATTCGCAACTTTCTTCTGGACAACACTTCTGTTTGCAGTCAAGATCATCCTTGAAGAGGGCGGAATTGAGAATGATTTCCTGTTAAAGAGTGCAGGAATCGGCTTTTGGACCGGTCTTGTTACAGCTTACTGCAGCCTTGTTTTTATCATGAAGCTGGCAGAGGTAAATGTAGGCTACATTGTACTTACAATTCTCGGAGTAATGTGGATGTTCCCGATTCTCTGGATCCTCCTTACAGCACTCCGTGCAGAGCAGGGCTATTACGTGGGATATTTCTTCCCCAAGCACCTTACACTTAAGAACTTTTACGATCTGTTCCACAACTCCGCAGTACCTTTCGGAAAATGGTGGGTTAACACCATGATAGTTGCAATCTGCGGATGTATCCTGAACACACTGATCGTCTTAGGTACGGCATTTGTACTTAGCCGTACAAGATTCAGCGGCAGAAAGCCTTTCATGAACATCCTTATGATCATCGGAATGTTCCCGGGCTTCATGTCCATGGTAGCTTTGTACAATATCTTAAAGGGTCTTGGTCTTAACCAGAGTATTGGCGCCCTGATCATTGTTGGAGCTGCCGGTGCAGCAATGGGCTATCACATCACAAAGGGATACTTTGACACGATCCCTAAGGCTATCGATGAGGCAGCCATCATTGACGGAGCTTCAAGACTTCAGATATTTACAAGGATCACCATTCCTCTGTCCAAGTCCATCATCGTTTATCAGGTGCTTGGAACTTTCCTTGGAGCATGGTCAGACTACATCTTCCCAAGGCTGCTCTTTGGCGACAGACAGAGCTCTTACACGGTTGCTGTAGGTCTTTTCTGGATGACAGACTTTAGAAGAATTGATTCCTACTATACACAGTTCGCAGCCGGTGCAGTAGTTATTGCACTTCCTATAGTTATACTGTTTATCTGGCTTCAGAGATTCTACGTTGAAGGTCTGTCAGGTTCAGTTAAGGGCTAATTACAGTATTTACGAGGTTTTTAATGAGAGATTGGACTAAAAGTATATACAGCGACGGCACGGAAGGGTACATTAGTAACCCTTCCCCAGTGCTGGGCGAAGAGATAACAATCCGCCTGAGCCTGTTGAGCGGAGCTCCTGTAAGCGATGTGCTGCTTTGGAGGATTGTCAACGGCGCTGAGACCTACATTCCCATGGAAAGGGAAAAGAGCTGTGGCGGCCTTGACTACTATTGTGCTAAGACCACGCTTAATGAGCCCATTTTGAAGTACCATTTTGTGCTGGTTACGGAAGATGCGGCTTTCTTTTATACGCAGGAAGGCGTTCAGACCACCGTTCCTGACTACAGGCATGATTTCGTCATAAGAACAGACTATGTCAAACCCGACTGGGTGGACGGCGCAGTCTTTTACCAGATATTTCCTGAGAGATTCTGCAACGGAGACCCTTCAAATGATGTAAAGGACGGAGAATACGAGTATTTCGGCCGCAAGTGCATCAAGATGCCAAGCTGGAATATGGCTCCGCTTTCCGTGGAGGAGTCCTGGGGTATGGATTTCTTCGGAGGAGATCTTAAGGGGGTAAAAGACAAGATTCCGTACCTGAAGGAACTGGGAGTTAATGTCATTTACCTAAACCCCATATTTACTGCATATTCTACCCACAAGTACGACTGCATAGATTATTTCCATGTTGATCCGCACTTTGGCGGAGATGAGGCTCTGGCTGAGCTGTCTGAGGAGCTTCACAAAAACGATATGAAGCTTATTCTGGATATTTCCGTAAATCACACAGGAAGCGAGCATGAGTGGACCAGGACCAAGAGAGAGTTCTATTTTAAGGATGAGGACGGTGGTCTCAAGGGCTGGGCAGGCGTTAAGAGCCTTCCCTTCATGGACTATCGAAACGAGGAACTTAGGAACCTGATCTATCGCAGAGAGGACAGCGCTTTAAGGAAATGGCTTCGTCCGCCATATAATATCGATGGCTGGCGCTTTGACGTTGCTGATGTACTTGGCAAGAATGACGATGTTCAGGTTGCCGATGAAGTCTGGAAGGAAATCTGCGAGGCAATAAGGCAGGAGAAGAGAGATGCGTTCATTATAGGTGAGCACTGGGGCGACTGTTTTGAGTATCTTCAGGGAGATCTCTGGAACACACCTATGAACTACTACGGATACGGGCGCGTTATAAGACAGTTTGCTGGACTTCCGGATCTCTTTTTACAGAGAAATGAGACCATCATGAAGGCAAAATATGTCATGACCGCGGAGGATGTGGTTAAGAGAAGTGATGATCACTACACTTGTCTTCCTCAGGCTGTGGCTGACTGCCAGATGAATCTCTTTGACTCACATGATGCCTCAAGAGTTCACAATTATGAGGAGATCACTGATGAGAAATACAGGGGCGTAGTTCTTTCGTACCTGCTCTTTACGGGAATTCCCTGTGTTTACTATGGTGATGAGCTGGGAATCGACGGACACACCATAAGCGATGCCGGCTGCAGATATCCTATGCCATGGGATAAGGCTACGGATAAAGATAACGAGCGATATGGTTTGTATAAGCGTATGATAGAGCTTAGAAGGACAGTACCTGCCTTTGCCAAGGGCGGAAGAAAGGTGCTTCTTTCTGACGGAAGAATACTCGCTATAGCCAGATTCCTTGGTGGCGAAAGATATCTCGGTATCATTTCCATGGAGGATGTGGAGAGGGAAGTTACCGTTCCTGTGTGGGAAATCGGTGCATCCGGGGCTTTCGGCAGCGTGGATGAATTCGGCAGGTCTTTTGACGCAAAGAGTGATAACGGAGATTTGAAGATAAAGGTTCCGGCCTTCGGAGCATATATCATAAAGCTTGACTAAATTTGGGGAGAAAACGTAATGGACTACATGGTTTGCGGCGATAAGTACAGGATTTCCGTGCTGACAGACAGGCTGATAAGGCTTGAATACAGCGAAAACGGGCAGTTTGAGGACCGCCTTACGATGATGGTGGCCGGCAGAGATTTAAAGTGCGAGGCGCAGAGCGTAAGGCGCGAGGGCGGACTT
>JAGBMP010000007.1 GCA_017634825.1 Butyrivibrio sp. | reverse complement strand
TGCAATTGATGTTGGGTACATGGAAAATGCCAGGCGCATGTCATCGTTTGCTCTTCTTTCAAGCTCAGAAAGCCCTCTTATGCCTCCGACAAAGTCAATTCTCTTGTCAGTCCTTGGATCACCGATACCAAGAACAGGTGAAAGAAGCTCATTCTGAAGCACGGATACATCAAGACCCTCTACTGCGTCATCCTTCATGATATCTTTATGAGCCTTTAATCTGTACCACTTCTTATCAAGGTACATTCCAAATTCACCCTTGCAGGAAGGATGAACAGCTTCTGCCTCCTCAAAGGCATCGAACTTCTCAGAAACTGCATCCATGAACTGCGAAGTGCTAAGGCCGTTCAGATCCTTAACCACTCTGTTGTAGTCCATTATCATGAGCTGAGAATCAGGGAAAAGAACTGACAGGAAGTAGTCAGACTCCTGCTTTCCTTTAAGTTTTCCCGCATTTTCCTCTCTCATCTTAAGTCCAACCTTCACAGCTGATGCGCATCTGTGATGTCCGTCGGCAATATATATCTCATTTATAGAGGTAAATATCCTGCAGATCATGTTGTTTTCTTCTTCGTCAGTCATAACCCAGACTCTGTGAGTTACACCGTCATCGGAAGTAAAATCGTAAACCGGCTCATCAACCTCTTTTACCTTGTCGATGATCTGGCTTATGATCTCGTTTTCTCTGTAGCACAAAAAGATAGGTCCGGTCTGAGCTTTGCAGGTATAAACATGGTTTATTCTGTCCTGCTCCTTTTCTTCTCTGGTGTTCTCGTGCTTTTTGATCACGTTGTTCATGTAATCATCTATAGAAGCAACAGCAACGATTCCTGTCTGACTTCTTCCGTTCATTGTGAGCTCATAGATGTAGTAACACTTCTCCTCATCCTGGACGAAATCACCTTTTTCTATCCTTGCCCATAGCTCATCTGATGCCTTCTTATATACTTCTGGCGCATACATATCGTGCCCTGCTTCAAAAAAGGTCTCAGGCCTGTCAATAGAAAGGAATGAATCGGGATTTTTCTCAACTATTGCTCTTGCTTCTGCGCTGTTATAAACGTCATAGGGAAGAGCTGCAATCTTTGACACCTTCTCGGTATTTGGTCTGTACGCCTTAAAAGGCTTAATGTCTGCCATGTTCTAACCTCCAACAAAAATTTAAGGAGAGATCCTGAACCTATCAAAATCTCTCCTGTTATCATACCACTTTAATATAGATTTAGACGTCTTTTCTTACTACTCTTACTCTGATTACGCCGTCAACCTTTGAAAGCTTCTTAACCATCTCATCTGTAACTGTATCCTCAAGGTCGATGAGGGTATAAGCATAATCACCCTTTGACTTGTTGGTCATGTCAGAGATGTTCATGCCTGCAGTTCCAAGAACAGTTGTGAACTGGCTGATCATGTTAGCTACGTTCTTGTGGAAGATAGCTACACGAGGCTTGCTGCAGATTCCCATATCGCAGTTAGGGAAGTTAACTGAGTTATTTATGTTACCGTTCTCAAGATAGTCCTTGAGCTCGAGAACAGCCTTAACAGCACAGTTATCCTCAGATTCCTCAGTTGAAGCTCCAAGGTGAGGGATTACGATACATCCGTCATGACCTGCGATTACAGGGTTCGGGAAGTCTGTTACGTACTTTCTGATCTTGCCTGCGTTGATTCCTGAAAGAACATCCGCTTCGTTGCAGAGGATATCTCTTGCAAGGTTGATCAGGATAACGCCCTTCTTCATCTTGGCAATGGCATCCTTGTTGATCATGCCCTTTGTTGAATCAAGAGCAGGAACATGGATTGTGATGATATCGCATTTTGAATAGATGTCATCTACATTTGTAACGTGCTTAACATCTGATGAAAGTCTCCATGCAGCATCGATTGAAAGATATGGATCATATCCGTAAACTTCCATACCGAGCTGTCTTGCAGCATTAGCTACGCGGACACCGATTGCACCAAGACCGATGATACCGAGCTTTTTGCCAAAGATCTCGGTTCCGGCAAATTTCTTTTTAGATTTCTCTGTAAGCTTGGCAATCTCGGGATCGCCTGCATTTGCCTTAACCCACTCTGTTCCGCCGATGATGTCACGGCTTGCGATGAGCATAGCAGCAAGAACCATCTCTTTTACACCGTTAGCGTTAGCTCCGGGTGTGTTGAATACAACGATACCCTGCTCAGCACACTTGTCACATGGAATGTTGTTGACACCGGCACCTGCTCTTGCGATTGCAAGAAGGTTCTTGGAAAACTCCATCTCAAGCATGTTGGCACTTCTTACAAGAATACCATCTGCATCATCTACGTTGTCTACTGCGTTGTAATTCTCATTGAAATTATTAAGACCGATCTTAGCGATTGGATTTAAGCACTTATATTTGAACATCTCTTCCTCCTTATGCGTTCTCTTTCTCAAACTTGTCCATGAACTCTACGAGCTTCTTAACACCCTCGATAGGCATTGCATTGTAGATACTTGCTCTCATACCGCCTACTGTTCTGTGGCCCTTAAGGCTTACAAATCCTGCCTTTGTTGCCTCAGCGATGAACTTGGCGTTGAGTTCGTCTGAATCTGTAACGAAAGGAACATTCATAAGTGAACGGTCTTCCTTTCTAACTGTTCCCTTGAACATCTTGCTTTGATCAAGATAATCATAAAGAACTGCAGCCTTCTCTTCGTTTCTCTTCTTCATCTCTGCAAGACCGCCCTGCTCTTTAAGCCACTTGAATACAAGACCGCACATGTAGATGCTCCAGCAGTTAGGGGTGTTGTATAAAGAGCCGTTGTCTGCCTGAGTCTTCCACTTGAGCATTGTAGGTGTGAAGGAAGGAACATCATCTGTGATGAGGTCTTCTCTTATGATGCTGATAACAAGACCTGCAGGTCCTACGTTCTTCTGAACACCACCGTAGATAACTCCGTACTTGGATACATCTACAGGCTCTGATAAGAAGCATGAAGAAACGTCAGAAACAAGGATCTTGCCCTTTGTATTTGGAAGAGTCTTGAACTTGGTTCCATAGATTGTGTTGTTCTCACAGATATATACGTAGTCAAGGTCGTCTGCGATATCAAGATCAGAACAATCAGGAATGTATGAGAAGGTCTTGTCTGCACTTGATGCAAGCTCTACAGCCTCGCCATACTTCTGAGCTTCCTGGTAAGCTTTCTTAGCCCACTGTCCTGTGATGATATAGCCGGCCTTCTTGTTCTTCATAAGGTTAAGGGGAACAGCTGAAAACTGCTGGCTTGCTCCGCCCTGTAAAAAGAGAACTTTGTAATTGTCAGGAATGTTCATAAGATCTCTTATGTCCTGCTCGGCAGTCTGAATAACGTTGTCAAAGGTCTTTGATCTGTGGCTCATCTCGTTGATGGACATTCCACATCCGTTGTAATCAAGCATTTCTGCTGCAGCCTGTTTCAAAACTTCTTCCGGAAGCACTGCCGGACCAGCTGAAAAATTATAAACTCGTGACAATTTAAATCTCCTCCCTAATCAAAAAATCTTTTTGCGTTTGCAACTATAAATTTCATTGTAAACGCAAAAAGATTTTTGTCAATATTGTTATTCCATAATGCATGTTATTTAATTATTTCATAGGTGTTTTTTTAACTCTCTGTACATCTCCAAAAGCATCGGAGTCTCTTTTTCTATGATATCAATTTCGCCGTTTTTACCTGCACTTTCAAGTTTTTTGGCAAGATCTGAAATCTCTGTCGCGCCGATTGTTCTTGCAGAACTTTTCAGAGAATGAACCAAAGTTGTGTAGGTATCATAGGCTTCATTTTTCCATGAATTTTCAATTTTTTCCGACTTGGAATCAATGGAATCTTTAAAAACAGAAAGCACCTCCAGGTAATCTTCAATTCCTCCGCAAAGATAAATTCCAAGATCGGTATTCAGCTGCTCAAGTTCCAAAAGATTTTCAGGAAGAACACTCTGATTATCCATGTGAAGTATAGCTTCTTCAGAAGAATTTTCACGTAAATCAGCCTCTTTTTGAGTGCCTTCTCTCATCTCATACTCTTTATCTTCATCAATCATCTCCAGCATGATATCAGCAAATTTGGGATCAAACTGAGCACCTTTTCCCTTTTCAATTTCGCCTCTGACCCTCTCCTGCGGCATAGGTTCACGATAGCTACGGTTGCTGGTCATGGCATCATATGCATCAGCTACTGCGATGATCCTTGCTTCTTCAGGAATCTCATTGCCTCTTAGTCCGTCAGGATATCCACTGCCATCCACTCTCTCATGGTGCCATCTTGCTCCAAAGGCAAGCTGTGGCATATCCTTGATCCTCTTAAGGATATTATTTCCTGTTACCGGGTGCTTTTTGATCTCCGCAAACTCTTCATCCGAAAGACGGGATTTCTTATTGATGATCCAGTCAGGTACTCCTATCTTACCAACATCGTGAAGAAGTCCCATCATATAGATCTCATCCTGCTGCTTGTCATCATATCCATATCTCTTGGCGATCTCTTTTGAATATGCAGCAACTCTGCCGGAATGACCTTTGGTATAGGCGTCCTTTGCATCAATTGCCTCAGCAAGAGTCTGAACCACATGGAGCGTGAGCCTTATATTCTCCTGTGTCTTTTTCTCAACTTCCCTGGCGAGTTCTTTTTTCAGGCGTTCAAATTCGATGGTCTTAGTTACGCGCATGGAAAGAATGTCCGGAACTACAGGCTTTCTTATAAAATCCACAGCTCCGAGATGAAGGCCATCTGCCTCAGTCTTAAGATCCTCATCGCCAGTCAGAAAGATTACAGGTATTTCACCCTCCGGCTTTTCCTTAAAGGCCTTTAAGGTCTCAAAACCGTCCATCTCATCCATATAGACATCCAAAAGGATCAGGTCCGGAAGCGGAACCATTCCCTCTACATAGTTAAGAAGCTCTTTTCCGGATGAGAGTTTTGTAACCTTCATGTCTTTCTTTGTGAGAATGGAAGAAATATGCTCAAGGCTCTCCACATCATCATCTACAACAACTACCCAAAACATAAAAGAATCCTCCTACCCAAGAATCGCCTCAACAGCTTTCATAAGTGAAGGCCTGCCTTCTGACTTAGATACTATTCCGTCCGGCTTGACATCGCCGCTCCCCTCGCAGTCGCCATCATCCATACCGGTTCTGTAGACTACGGGGATATCCTTTATATCAGGATTTGAGCGGATTGCTGCAAGTACCGCCGGTCCATCCATTTCGGGCATTGCATAGTCAAGGAGCACAAGATCCGGCTTATCTGAAGTCATCATAGAAAGAGCATCCTTTCCCGATGCAGCCTTCATTACTTCGTAGCCGCCCTTTTCAAGCCACCTTCCGGTCATAGCCAGCATATCTTCATCATCATCAATAAGTAAAATACGACTCATATCTTCCCTCCCTTACAGTCTCTGCGTTCTCGCCATCCGCGTAGACATTTATTCCACAAAAAAAAGAGCTCATCAGTATTAAGGAAAAAAGCATGCAGATTGCCTTTTCCCTCTTAAGAAATCGCAATAACGGATTAAACTCCTGATGACTCTTACCAGCTCTCATACTATTAATATATCACTAATAGCGCACCTTCATCCACTTTTTCCCGAATTTTTAATAACTACCACCCGTAAATTTTACATAAATAATCCGGCAGCGTTTGCTGCCGGATTAAAGTTCATCAATAGTACAATATTACCGGAGTTCCTATATCTACAACATCCCAGAGGACTTCTACAGAATCATAAGGACAGTTTATGCAGCCGTGGGATCCGTCGGATTTATAGATTTCTTCCCCGAACTTGCTGCGCCAGTTTGCGTCGTGGATTCCGACACCCTTATTAACTCCGAGCCAATAATTTACGTAGGAAACGTAGTCAACGCCCCTAAGGTAAGTGTGATATCGCTTGTTGTATACAGGATAAATACCTGTTGGTGTGCCACGTGAGCGGTTAATATTACCCGTAACAACGGGCATATCCATGTTGAGCTCGCCGTCTACGTAGTAGTACAGCATCTGCTTACCCATATCGACTTCGATATAGGTCTTGCCGAGCTTCTCATTTGCATCGTAGACAACTGCATTCTCGGAGAGCGCAAGGCTCTTTTCCTGTGGCATACCAAGTGTCCCGGCTATCATCTGATCTCTGAGATATTCAAATTCGGACTTGATATCAAAGATTGAACCATCGCCCTTAGAGCTGGCGTTTACAATGATTGTGCTGCTGACGCCCTTTCTGTACTCATCCATCATCCAGGATGTGTCGTGGGAGTCTGCAATGTTCTTAAGAAAGTCATATATCTTACTCTCGGACACGATTGGATTGTATTCGGCATCAGTAACAATTCCTTCAACAATCTTTATATCTTCCTTTTCCGGAAGCTCTTTTTCCTCACCTGCGATAATGAAATGGCCAAGACCGGGATTATTCTTACTTGTCTTTTCCTCAAGAGCTGCATCATAGTCTCTCTGTGTTAAGATAAAGCCGCTTGCCTTACCCTTATCAAGAGACACCTTAACGCCCTCAAGGTCATAGGTTATATTGCAGTTCTGAAGGCTATCAAGCTTAGTAAAGACCTCCACCTTATCTCGGTCAGAACTTCTTACATCAAGCTCTTTATAGCAGTCCTCACACTCTGCAAGATCCAGAACGCTCTGCCTATTAAGCATTGACTCGTAAACCCTATCAACTATTTTGTCTTTCTCAGGCAGAGAAATAAAAGCATTCTCGAGAACATAGCCATCGGCTGTCTTCTCAATTGAGCACTTAAGGTCAGAGGGGTCGATAAATATCTCCCAGTCGGAAACCAGCTCTGCCACCTTATCTTTACTAAGCGCTACGTCAGGCTCATACTCACAGGTAAGGTTCTTAAACACATAAACTCCCCATTTAAGAGGATCCATGTTTTCAAACACCTCTGTGAGCGCGCCCCTGTAGTCCATGGTAAGGTCAGTGTCCCCTGCGCTTACAAAGAGCCTGGCACCAGACTTGTCCATGACGGCAATCCCATCATAAGGCGAGCTCTCAAGGAGCTCTGCATTGACCTCACTTACTGATTTTCCGGTACAGTAAATACCATTTATCCAGGTAAAGCATGGGAAACCTCCCATGTAATACAGCCCAAGCGCAAAATACAGCGCTGCTAGGAGCACGATAATTGCTGTAACTCCTATAAAGGCTCTCTTAAATACCTTTTTCATAATCTCCTCAGTTTAGATCACTTCTTGTTTTTAAGGTCCTTCTCATCAAAGACTTCACTGATTGAAGCTCCAGGAGGCACCATAGGAAATACTTTGTCATCCTCTTCTATGATGCAGTCGAGAAGAACGGGTTTGCCCATCTTAAGAGCTTTCTTAAGAGCAGGAGCAACTTCACTCTTCTTTGTAATTCTGATAGCTTCACAGCCAAGTCCCTCAGCAACCTTACAGTAATCAACCTTATCCTCAAATATGGTCTGTGAGTAATGCTGCTGATAGAAAAGAGTCTGCCACTGCCTTACCATTCCAAGAACATGGTTGTTGATCACAACCTCTATGATAGGAAGGTTGTATCTTGAAGCAGTAGCCATCTCATTCATATTCATTCTAAAGCATCCGTCGCCTGCGATGTTGATGCAGACTTTATCGGGGTTTCCAACCTTGGCACCGATACATGCGCCAAGACCGTAGCCCATGGTTCCAAGACCTCCTGATGTAAGGAAGGTCCTTGGCTTTCTGTATTTGTAATACTGAGCAGCCCACATCTGGTGCCGTCCAACGTCAGTTGTAATGATTGCGTCACCCTTTGTTAACTTATCAATCTCTTCGATGATATATGGGCAGGTGAGCTTATCTGTGTCATAGCCAAGAGGGAATTTCTTCTTGTAATCTGCTATCTTCCCCAGCCACTCGCTGTGATCAAGCTGCTCAAGCTTCTCATTAATTGCTGTAAGAACCCTCTTAAGGTCTCCTACGATAGCGAAATCAACTCTTACATTCTTGTTGATCTCGGCAGCATCCACATCGATCTGCAGGATCTTGGCTTTAGAAGCAAAGGTCTTGGCATTTCCTGTAACACGGTCTGAGAATCTTGCTCCCAGTGTGATGAGAAGGTCGCACTCACTGACTCCAAGGTTTGAAGCCTTTGTTCCGTGCATACCGATCATTCCGGTATAGAGCTTATCTGTTCCGTCAAAAGCGCCTTTTCCCATAAGGGTATCGCATACCGGTGCATCAACCTTCTTTGCAAATTCAGCAAGTTCTTTTGATGCATCGGAGATGATAGCTCCGCCGCCTACATAGATGAAGGGACGCTTTGAAGCCTTTATCATCTTAACCGCCTGATTGATGTCATCGGTGTGGTACTTCTTGACAGGCTCTTCTTCAGAAATTGTAACAGGTCTGAAGTCACAGGTCTTAGCTGTAACATCCTTGGTAATATCAACAATTACAGGTCCGGGACGACCACTTCTTGCGATCTTAAAGGCCTTTCTGATGGTATCAGCAAGGTTCTTAACATCCTTGACGATATAGCCGTGCTTGGTTATAGGCATTGTGATTCCGGCAATATCTACCTCCTGGAAAGTGTCTTTTCCCAAAAGAGGGAGATTTACGTTGCAGGTAATAGCCACCATTGGAACAGAATCCATATAGGCTGTTGCAATTCCGGTTACCAGGTTCGTTGAACCCGGTCCACTGGTTGCAAAGCACACACCAACTTTGCCTGTAGATCTTGCATAGCCGTCAGCTGCGTGAGCTGCGCCCTGCTCATGGCTGGTTAAGATGTGAAGGAAGTTATCACTCTGCTTGTAGAGTTCGTCGTAAATGTTAAGGATTGTTCCTCCCGGGTATCCAAAGATTGTGTCTACCCCCTGTTCCTTAAGACACTCAAGAACAATCTGTGATCCTGTAAGTTGCATTTCAATACTCCTTTGGCTTCTATATTATTCGCCCGAAATTATTCAGGCTCTTGGAATTTCTAAAACAGCTCCTCTGTTTCCGCTGGTTACAAGCTCTCTGTATCTTGCAAGGTAACCTGTTGTAACCTTGGGCTCTCTTGGCTGCCATTTCTCTCTTCTCTTTGCAAGCTCTTCATCTGATACCTTTACATTTAGAGCGTTGTTAGGAATATCGATGGAAATGATGTCGCCCTCTTCGATGAGTGCGATAGGTCCGCCAACAGCTGCCTCAGGTGAAACGTGTCCGATGGAAGCACCACGGCTTGCGCCTGAGAATCTTCCGTCTGTGATAAGAGCAACGCTTGAGCCAAGGCCACGGCCTGCGATAGCTGATGTGGGATTGAGCATCTCTCTCATTCCCGGGCCGCCCTTAGGTCCTTCGTATCTGATAACAACAACGTCTCCTGCAACGATCTTGCCACCAAGGATTGCCTCGATAGCATCCTCCTCGCAGTCAAATACTCTTGCAGGTCCTTCATGAACCATCATCTCAGGAACAACAGCGCTCTTCTTAACAATACCTGTATCCGGAGCGATGTTACCCTTCAGAACAGCGATTCCGCCTGACTGCATGTAAGGATTCTCGATAGGTCTTATAACCTCAGGGTTCTTGTTGTATACGCCCTCAAGGTTCTCTTTTATTGTCTTACCTGTTGCTGTGATAAGATCGGTATTTATCAGGTTCTTCTTAACAAGCTCTGACATAACGGCAAGTACTCCGCCGGCTTCGTTGAGGTCTTCCATATAGGTAGGACCTGCAGGTGCCAGGTGGCAGAGGTTTGGAGTCTTGGCAGATACTTCGTTTGCAATCTCCATGTTGATTTCAACTCCTGCCTCATGAGCAATTGCAGGAAGATGAAGCATTGTATTGGTTGAGCATCCAAGAGCCATATCCATAGCCATGGCGTTCATAAATGCCTCTTTTGTCATGATATCTCTTGGACGGATATTCTTCTCAACAAGATTCATTACTGCGTATCCGGCTTTCTTGGCAAGTCTGATACGAGCTGAATATACAGCAGGGATGGTTCCGTTTCCGGGAAGTCCCATTCCGATTGCCTCTGTCAGGCAGTTCATGGAGTTGGCTGTGTACATACCTGAGCATGATCCGCATGTAGGACAAGCCTTCTCTTCGAGCTCGCAGAGCTGATCATCTGTCATCTTGCCGGCTGAAACTGAACCAACAGCCTCAAACATTGATGAAAGTGATGTCTTGTGTCCTTCAAATCTTCCGGCCATCATAGGTCCGCCGGATACAAATACTGTAGGAATATTAACTCTGGCAGCTGCCATAAGAAGTCCGGGAACGTTCTTGTCACAGTTAGGAATGCATACCATTCCGTCAAAGGCATGTGCCTTGGCAAGACACTCAGTACTGTCTGCGATGAGGTCTCTTGTAACCAGTGAGTACTTCATTCCGATGTGTCCCATGGCGATACCGTCACAAACCGCAATCGCAGGAACCACTACAGGCATTCCGCCTGCCTCTGCAACAGCAAGCTTAACAGCCTCTGTGATCTTATCCAGGTTCATATGTCCGGGAACAATCTCATTGTAGGAGCTCACAATACCGATAAGTGGTTTGTTTCTCTCCTCCTCTGTAAAACCAAGTGCATTGAACAGACTTCTGTGTGGTGCCTGCTGAAGTCCTTTCATAACTCTGTCGCTATTCATTGCCATAATCCTTTCTCCTCCTACTTGATATATAGAATAAAGTTCTCATTCTCGTAAATATTACGCATTGTATCTATGTAGTCCCAGTCGATAGTCTCATAGGTCTGATAGAATTTCCAGAAATCAGGTCCGCTGTAACCGGGCTCTAAAAGATTTTTATCTATAATAACACAATCTGCACCATCTACATCAGTCTTCTTACAATCAATGTCCCAGCCGAACTTAAGAAGGTACTGCTGGTCGCAGTCCAAAACCGCAATATTGTTGCGCCTTGTGACATCTGCAATATAGAGCGTGTTGAAGACGTCATTTTCTCTTGTTCCAAGCTGGCAGCTGTAATCATAGCTCGTTACTCTGAATACAAACAGAACTATGCAGAAAATAAGAGGCAGATATATGCCCTTACCGTTGTACCAATTCTCTCCCTTTAGAGTAGTCTCGCTCTCCTTGTGGGCAATGTTCTCTGTTGCTGCGCCGGCCTTTTTTCTGAGCATATTGTTGTAAATTCTGATGAATACGTTGATAAGGCGCTCAAAGCATGCACAAAAGCATATTGTCAGTATAAATCCTCCGTAGCTAAAGACCCTTAGATAAGGGAGCTTCTTCTGAAAGATCAGCATCAGCATGGTCACGATAATATTGGATATTATCATGAGGTTTATAATGGTTCTGCTGTATGCAAAGTGTCTGATGCACTCATATCCCGCAACTATGATACTGGCAAGTACAATAACAGGAATGATGTACATAAATCCGGGTATCATGTAGTTGTATAAGCGAAGTACCCAGCCTACGCACTCTGCTCTGAAATCCTCTGCTGAAAGGCTCTGAATATAGGGCTGGCCAAGCATATATTCCATGCCCTTAAGGAGTGAGCTTACAGGAGCCCTTACAAGTACTGTTGCATGACTAAGTCCGTAATACTCTGAGCCTTCAGTCTTAACCAAAAGGTTTGAGCCAATTGCAAGCCATATCAGCGCATACAAAGCAGCGGTAATGAATGCTGCTATCAGACCGTATACAAAGAACTTCATGAACTTTCTGTAATAGACATTATCCTTAAGGCTGTCATGAAGCTGTCTGCTCTTGTAGGCATTTACCAAAAGATATACCGAGATCGCAACACTCACCGGAATAACCCAGTAAACACTGCTGGGCACCGTGTAGAGTCCCATGACAAAAGCAAAAGCAATGCATACGTAGTAACTTGGCTTGGTGTCCTCGACGCTGCAAATATATCCTGCTATATAAACCGATAGCAAAAAGCATGTTGTTGCCAGGGTATATCCTCTTCCCTGAACGCTGTACTCAACAACTACCTGCATGGCTGAGTACAACAGGAGTGCTCCGAATGCAAGGCCATGGGAATAATATCTTTTACAAATTCTGTAGACCAATATCAGGTTAGATATTGCACAGATAAAAGACACTCCGCGAAGTGCAATAAACGGATTCCCAAGATAGTATAAAAATGCCGACAAAACAGAGTATCCAACGTGGTTGTTGGGAAGTGGCCAGTGGATTGCCGAGTAGATGACTCCTCTGCTTATAAACGTATAGTAGGTATAAAGCTCGTCGTACTGAGGCGTTATTGCGAACATTCGCCACAGATAATATGACGACATTGCTATTATGAAAAGAGTTGTTGCCATGGCCTCGGGCTCATGAGGCAGCAGATTATATATTCTTTTTTCGGTTTTATAGGTTAACGATTCGTTCAACTATGGCGTCTCCCATCGCTTTGCAGCCGACCTGAGTAAAGCCTTCACCTTTTGATGTCTGCATAAGATCAACGGTTCTGAAGCCGTCCTCAAGTACTTTTCTTACTGCGTTTTCAATAGAATCTGCTTCTTTATCAAGATTAAATGAATATCTAAGCATCATCGCAGCTGAAAGAATAGTTGCGATGGGGTTTGCAATGTCTTTTCCCGCGATATCGGGTGCACTTCCGTGGCTTGGCTCATAGAGTCCAAAGCTTGTGTCGTTAAGGGAAGCACTTGGAAGCATTCCGATGGAGCCTGTGATCATGCTGGCTTCATCTGAGAGGATATCGCCGAACATGTTCTCTGTAAGAACAACGTCGAACTGAGAAGGCTCTCTTACCAGCTGCATTGCACAGTTGTCAACCAGCATGTGCTCTAAGGTTACATCAGGATAGTCCTTTGCAACCTCCTCTACGACCTTTCTCCAAAGTCTTGAGGAATCAAGAACGTTGGCCTTATCTACGCTGATAACACTCTTTCTTCTCTTGCGGGCAACTTCGAAAGCCTTTATGGCGATACGTCTTATCTCGCTCTCCTTGTAAACAAGGGTATCTGTAGCTACCATCTCTCCGTCAACTTCCTTGGTGAATCTCTCACCGAAGTAAAGACCGCCGGTAAGCTCTCTCATGATGAGCATATCAAAACCCTTTGCAGCTGCTTCCTCTTTGAGAGGACAAGCTTCTGAGAGCTGAGGATAGAGGTACGCAGGACGAAGATTGGCAAAGAGATTAAGTGCCTTTCTGATACCTAGAAGTCCAGCCTCAGGCCTCTTTGAGGGTTCAAGTTTATACCATGGTGATGTTGAGGTATTACCTCCGATAGATCCCATAAGAACTGCATCTGCGCTCTTTGCAGCATCGATGGTCTCCTGGGTAAGAGGAACGCCGTAAGCGTCAATAGAACATCCCCCCATCAAAACATCTTTATACTCCATCTCGTGGCCGTAAACTTCTGCCACCTTATCAAGTACCTTCTTGGCCTGAGCAACGATCTCAGGTCCGATTCCGTCACCCGGAATGCATGTGATGTTAAGTTTCATACTCTCCTCCTCCAATTAGAAATTAAGCCCGATTGGGGCACTCCCAACCAGGCTTTAAAAGACATGAAAAATATTACTTCTTTTTCGAATCAGAAGTATCATTTGCTGAAACAACCGCATCTTCAGGCTTTTCAACCTCAACAATCGCTTCCTTGACCATAGGGATACGACAGTTCTTATTGTTACCGAACTCAACGATTACCATGTCATCATTGATGTCGATGACTGTTCCGATGAATCCGCCTGTTGTTCTAACGCTGTCCCCAATAGCCAGAGATGAAAGGATCTGTGCTCTCTGCTTCTTTTCCTTGTTCTGCGGACGCATGAACAGGAAATAGAAAACTGCGATTACTGCGGCATAAACCAGAACCATTGAAATGATACTCTGTGTATTAGCTGTTGCTTCACTTGTTAAAAGTAAACCCATAACTTCCTCCATACCTTAAAAAAAATAATATACACCCATCAATAATACTAAAAAGAGTAGCCAAGTTCAAGCTTTTTAACCCTTTCTCCAGTTTTTAGCAATATTGTAAGCATCTTTTACCGAATTGCCGTCAAACTCCTGCATTCCTTCAAGTTTGCGTCTCTTGTATTCAGCGAACGTAACGGCATCCAGGGCATCTCTTATCTCTTCCATCATGTGATTGTAGAAGTAGAGATTATGTAGTACGCAGAGTCTCATGCCGAGCATCTCACCAGCCTTAAGGAGGTGTCTGATGTAAGCCTTTGAGTACCTTCTGCAAGCCGGACACTGACAGCCTTCCTCAATCGGAGAATCATCCATCTCATACCTTGCATTCATGATATTGATGTGACCTCTGTTTGTATAAAGGTGTCCGTGACGGCCATTTCTGCTTGGATATACGCAGTCAAAGAAATCTACGCCTCTCTCTACCGCCTCTAAAATGTTAGCCGGTGTTCCAACGCCCATCAGGTAAGTAGGCTTATCATCAGGAAGGAAAGGAACCACAGTTTCAAGCACATGGTACATCTCCTCGTGACTCTCACCTACAGCAAGACCTCCTACAGCATAACCATCCAGATCAAGATCTCTAATGACCTTGGCATGCTCTATCCTGATATCATCAAAGATTGCTCCCTGATTGATTCCAAAGAGCATCTGATGTGGATTGACTGTGTAAGGAAGGCTGTTGAGTCTGTCCATCTCAGCCTTGCATCTCTTAAGCCATCTTGTGGTCCTGTCCACCGACATCTGCACATACTCATGCTCTGCCTTGGCAGATGGACATTCATCAAAGGCCATGGCAATGGTGGAACCGAGGTGTGACTGGATCCTCATGCTCTCCTCAGGGCCCATGAATAGCTTATGACCGTCAATGTGTGAGTGGAAATAGACGCCTTCTTCCTTTATTCTTCTTGTCTTCGCAAGAGAAAAGACCTGAAATCCGCCCGAATCTGTCAGAATAGGCTTGTTGCAGCTCATAAACTTGTGCAATCCACCCATTCGATAGACGAGGTCGTCCCCCGGTCTTAAATGCAAATGGTAAGTATTGGAGAGGACAACCTGAGTTCCGATTCCCTCAAGGTCCTCTGTGGAAACGCCGCCCTTTATTGCTGCAACTGTAGCAACATTCATAAATACGGGAGTCTGGATCACACCGTGAACAGTTGTAAACTCAGCTCTCTTGGCACTTCCTTCTTTCTTTAAAATCTTGTACATAAATTCCTCTTACTTATTCAACATATAAATTCCAGAACTCTTCAAGGCAGAGACCGTTATCTGTGATCACACCGGCAGCATCGACACCTACGTATCTGAAGTGCCAGGGCTCATATTCTATACTTGTGATCTCCTCTTTTCCCGAAGGGTATCTTAAGATAAATCCGTATTTTGCACTGTTATCCGCAAGCCACTTGCCGGCATCCGTCTCTCCGAATCCCTCATCCAGTGATGAGTAGCCATCAGTGATGATGTCAATTGCAAGACCGATCTGGTGCTCAGATGATCCGGGAACGGTTACTGCCTGGGATGCAAGGTTATAAGCATCCATGTAACTCATTCCGCCGCCCATATATCTGTCAACCTTGTTGCCAAAGAGCATGGTCTGTCTGCCTAAGTCTCTGTAGGGCGAGCATACGATAAGATTGACGCCATCAGCCCTTGCAGCCTTGAGCATATCAAAAAGAGGTGAGATCACTCTCTCATCGCACTGCATGCTTCCACTGATGGTTCCAAGGTTGAACTCATAGTCGTCAGGGATCGGATGCTGCTTGTTAACAAGAATGAGCTTCCAGTCATCGCTGCTAAATGTAACTTCTTCCGCACCCTGAGATAAAAGAGTTCTTGACTCCTCTGCGTCTGTTTCAACCGGAATATCCGCGTCGAGAATCTCAGATACGGAAACCATGTTATCAATCTCAGCCGCATCAGGATTAACCACTTCGCTGGCCTCCTGAAGTACTTCCAGATCCACATCCTGCGCTGTCACAAGCTCTGCATCTGACTCTGCAACTTCCTCCGTCGAGAGGACTTCCGGAGCCTGTTCTATATTCTCATCTATTTCCGTATTGGCAGCAAAGCTGATGTTTAAAGACATAGCAGGATAAGAAAAGCTACTGCTTGAAACAAAGAAAAGAATGATACATGCAAGGCATGTAAACCTCTTGGCATTTCTGTAGAAATAGAACAAAAAGTTGTAAATCGTTATGGCTATCATGGCATAGGCAAGCCCCAAAAAGGAAAAAGCCTTATGCTTTCTATTAAATTTCTCAACCCTGGAGATTACCTTATTTCTATAGGTAAGCTTCATTTGTAAGTTACTGGCATTCATATCGGAAACCCCACTATTCCGGATATTTATTGCAAATTACAAAAAACTACCATACAATTATATAACTAATTCACACAAAATTCACTAATTTTGGCCTAAAAATTCCTTTATACTCATTTTAGCGAAACAAAATTACTACTAAGGAGAGCTTTATGTCAGGATCAATTACAGGCAAGAACATCAGAGTTTCAACCTGGGGCGAGTCCCATGGAAAGGCCCTGGGCTGCGTTATCGACGGTTTCCCTGCAGGCCTTGATATCACCGAGGAGGATATTCAGAAGTTCCTCGACAGGCGCAAACCCGGAACTTCCACTGCAACCACTTCCCGCAAGGAGGATGACCTTGTGGAGATCTTATCCGGTATATTCGAAGGCAAGACTACAGGAACACCGATATCTCTTTTGGTAAAAAACACTTCTCAGCGCTCAGCGGATTATAGCGAGATAGCTTCCTACTACCGCCCGGGACATGCTGATTACGGGTATGATCAAAAGTATGGTTTTAGGGACTACCGCGGAGGCGGGCGCTCTTCCGGAAGAGAGACCATAGGAAGAGTCGCAGCAGGCGCCATCTGCAGTAAACTCCTTAATATCATGGGTGTTAAGGTCTGCGCTTATACCAAATCCATCGGCGATGTAGAGATCGACTACGATAAGTTTGATGAAAACACAAGACTTATCACTCCCACAGCCATGCCCGATGCTGATGCTGATAAAAAGGCCATGGCTCTTATTGAGAAAGCCCGTAAGGAGAAGGATTCCCTCGGCGGAGTAGTCGAGTGCAGGATCACAGGCGTTCCTGCCGGTGTAGGAGAACCGGTATTTGATAAACTTGATGCTCTCCTGTCTTTGGCCATCATGAGCATCGGCGCTGTAAAGGCTGTAGAAATCGGCGACGGTATAAACGCTTCCAAGATAAAGGGCTCAGAGAACAACGATGCTTTTGAAAACAACGGTTCCCACATTACCAAAAAGACCAATCACAGCGGCGGAATCCTCGGTGGAATGTCAGATGGAAGTGAAATCGTGATAAGAGCTTACTTTAAGCCGACTCCCAGCATCGCTTCCACTCAGGAGACAATCAATAACAGCGGCGAAAATATCACCATAAACATCAAAGGCCGCCACGATCCTGTAGTTGTACCGAGGGCTGTCGTAGTTGTTGAGAGCATGTGCGCCCTGACAATCCTTGACCTTATGATCTCCAACATAACTTCTACAGTTGATCCAATCATCAGCTTTTACAAAAATAAATAAGATGCAGATATAAAATGAGGGTAGTCT
>JAGBMP010000043.1 GCA_017634825.1 Butyrivibrio sp. | reverse complement strand
TTCTTTCTCTCGATATTCTCAAACTCAATCCATTTATTCTTAAAGCCGACCCAGCCAAATATTCCCTTGGAGAATCTGTTGTACTCTCCCATCGAAAGAATGGCATTTACGAAATCCCTGGTCATAAGCCTGTAATCCCTGGCTCCGTCAACGATCTCGGCATTGGTCATCTTATTGATTATCTTATAGAACTTCCTTGCAAAGAAGGATCTGATGGGAGGCTCTCCCTTTCTGTTCACCCTTCTGGTGGCAACGGAATCATAGCCCTCTTCGGTAATGGCCTTTATCATTTCCGGAAGAAGAGCCGGCGGATCCTGAAGGTCACAGTCCATGATGACAACGTAGTCACCCTTTGACGCAGTAAGTCCTGCGTACATGGCAGACTCTTTTCCAAAGTTTCTTGAAAAGCTCACAAGATGAACCCTCTTGTCTTTTTCATTAAGCTCTTTTACCCTGAGCACGGTCTCATCCTTAGAGCCGTCATCAACAAAGATGAGTTCAAAATCAACGTCCACAGACTTAAAGAAAGCCTCGTTCTTCATAAACTCATCATAAAAATCAAAAATGTTTTCCTGCTCATTAAAGCATGGAACAATTGCACTAAGCAGCTTCATAGCCTTACTCTTTCCAATCTGATTTTGTCAGGTGCGCACAGTATCGCAATCCTAATCCTTATTCTACACTTATTGCGCCTTTCTTTCAATGTTACGGTGGGGTAAGCTCACTTCCAGCTCATGCGGTATTCGAGGGGGCTTACGCCTTCGATCTGCTTGAACATGCGGGAGAAATAGTAAAGGGGTGTTATTCCGCAGCCGGCGCCGATCTCCTCCACAGTCTTGTCCGTAAAGCGCAGCATCTGTTTGGCATGGGTTATGCGGACAACGAGCAGGTAGTTAATGATCGAGGTTCCAACCTGTTCCTTGAAACTCCTTGAGAGGGTGTACTTACTCATCAGGAAGTTGTCTGCCAGCATATCAAGCGTTATCTTTTCCTGATAGTGAGTATCCAGATATTCCTTGAGAGCATTAACCGTCTTGCTGCTTCCGCTCTGTTGGGTTATCTCGGGATTCCAGCTGAAGGTCATAAGGAAGGTCACAAGCCCCGATAAATATTCGTTGATCTTGATGTCCCTGATGTAGTCGGAGGATCTTGATACGGAATTTAGCTCATCCCACAGATGCATAAACCTTGAGGGGTCGTCAGGCCGAAATACCGGCTGACCACCTCTTTCTAAGTACTTAAGATATATTGGCAGGAGATTTTCACCGTTAAAGTGGATCCACTCGATGGACCACAGGTCATTGGAAGTCCTGTGGGAATAGAGGTTCTGACAGTTGATAAAGACACAATCCCCTTCGGAAACCGCGTACTCTTTTCCCTCATAGTCTATGAACCCACTGCCACTCTTAACATAAATAAAAAGAAAAGAGGACAGATTCTGCCTCTTGCTGGTGTGGGGCTTCTGGGCTGTCAGCCTGCCAATTTCCTGCAAATACATGAGGTTATTCTTGGCAAATTCAGAAGGGGTGTACAAAAGCCTGTCTGAGGATACGTATTCACCTTGAAATAATTGATTCTTCATAATTCTCATTATAAAATCGGCAGCAAGATAATGCAAATCAAAGTCAAGAAAGTGAATTTAAAAAGTGTAAACTAGCAAATATAATGATATAGAAAAGTACAAATCTAAATGTTTTTTTGTTAAGAAAGGATTACTATATGGCAAAGAAAGCTTTGATAACCGGTATAACCGGTCAGGACGGTTCTTACCTTGCAGAGTTCCTGCTTGAAAAGGGCTATGACGTTCACGGAATCATCAGAAGGTCTTCTGTCGACTACAGAGAGAGAATCGCTCACCTTGAAGGCAAGCCCAACTTTCACCTTCACTACGGCGATATGGGCGATTCCATGAGCATCCTCGGCGTAGTATCAAAGGTTCGCCCGGATGAAATATACAATCTCGCAGCTCAGTCACACGTTCAGGTTTCCTTCGATTCACCTGAGTTTACAGCTGATGTTGACGCAACAGGTGTTCTTCGTGTCCTTGAGGCAGTTCGTCTCTGCGGACTTACCGAGACCTGCAGAATTTACCAGGCATCAACTTCTGAGCTCTACGGCAAGGTTGAGGAAGTTCCTCAGAATGAAAAGACACCTTTCCACCCATACAGCCCTTACGCTGTAGCCAAGCTCTACGGCTACTGGATCGTAAAGGAGTACAGAGAAGCCTACAACATGTTCTGCTGCTCAGGAATCCTCTTTAACCACGAATCTGAGCGCCGCGGAGAGACCTTCGTTACACGTAAGATCACTCTTGCAGCTTCCAGAATCGCCCAGGGCAAGCAGGATAAGCTCTATCTTGGAAACCTCTCCAGCCTTCGTGACTGGGGTTATGCAAAAGACTATGTTGAGTGCATGTGGCTGATCCTCCAGAACGACAAGCCTGAGGACTTCGTTATCGCAACAGGCGTACAGCACTCCGTTCGTGAGTTTGCTCAGCTTGCTTTCCACTATGCAGGCATCGAGCTTGAGTTTAAGGGAGAGGGTCCGGACGAGAAGGGTTATGACAAGGCAACAGGCAAGGTTCTCGTTGAAGTATCACCTGACTTCTACAGACCTACAGACGTTGTTAACCTCTGGGGCGACCCAACCAAGGCAAAAGAGAAGCTCCACTGGAATCCACAGTCCACATCCTTCGAGGATCTCGTAAGGAACATGGTTGAGCACGACATGGCCAAGGTTGCTGTTGAAAGAGCCAACGAGCACGTAGAATTCAACCTGGCAGAGTTCCTTGAGAAAGGTATTGATAAGTAATAGAGGTACAAAAATATGATGGAAAAAAATGCAAAAATCTATGTTGCAGGCCACAGAGGAATGGTTGGCTCTGCCATAGTAAGAGAACTTGAAAAGCAGGGTTATAACAACATAATCACAAGAACCCATAAAGAGCTTGATCTCACAAGACAGGATCAGGTTGAGAACTTCTTTGCAGAGCAAAGACCCGAGTACGTATTTCTTGCAGCTGCCAAGGTTGGCGGAATCATGGGCAATTCACAGGCCCTTGCAGATTTCATGTACGAGAACATGATCCTTGAGATGAACGTAATAAACGCAGCCTGGAAAAACGGATGCAAGAAGCTTGAATTCCTTGGCTCCTCCTGCATCTATCCCAGAATGGCTCCTCAGCCCATGAAGGAGAACTGCCTTCTTACTTCCGAGCTTGAGAAGACTAACGAGGCATATGCACTTGCTAAGATCTCCGGCCTTAAGTACTGTGAGTACCTCAACAAGCAGTACGGAACCGACTACATCTCAGTAATGCCCACAAACCTCTACGGACCAAACGATAACTATCATCCCACACATTCACACGTACTTCCCGCTCTTATCCGCCGTTTCCACGAGGCCAAGGAGCAGAATCTTCCATACGTAACCTGCTGGGGTGACGGAAGTCCTTTAAGAGAGTTCCTCTATGTTGACGATCTTGCTAACCTCTGTGTATTCCTTATGAATAACTATAGTGGCAACGAGACAGTTAACGCCGGCACAGGAAAAGAGCTTACGATCAAGGAGCTTACCGAGAAGGTTGCCAAGATCATCGGCTACACAGGAGAGATCCGCTGGGATCCTACAAAGCCCAACGGAACACCAAGAAAGCTTCTTGATGTCTCCAAGGCTAAGGCTCTTGGCTGGACTTACACCACAGAGCTTGATGACGGAATAAAGCTTGCTTACGAGGATTTCCTCAACAATCCTATGAGAGCAGAGAGATAACAAATGATAAGCAGTAAAAAGGCCCGCTACTTTCAAAGTAACGAGCCTTTTTATATATTCGAAACACCCCTACCTAAGGTATTTAGAATCAATTAAATTCACAAACTATATAGGTTTCTCCGTTGGTACCAATGTAATAAGCGATTCCTACACTGGTACAGCTCTTTCTCATTACATTAGCCTTGTGGGTGGGGCTAAGGAGCCATGCCAGAACCACATTTTCAGGAGACTGCTGCGCATCATTTACTGCGTGAGCAAGATTCTCTGCGTTAGTTGCTCCGGATACCGTATACCATGCCTTCCCATTTGGACGGATGTGAGAGAACTTCTTGGAGCATTCTGCAGCTCTTGTCTTGGCGACATCCGTAAGAGTCTGGTCAATGCTTACTTCCGAAAGCCCGTGTTTAGCCCTTTCGCTATTCATCAGCGCTACAATATCATCCTCCTTGGCAGCCTTCGCTGTGACAGGTTGAAATAATATTCCAAGCATAAAGACCAGGATCACCGAAAGAATCGCTCTTCTCATAATGTATCCTCCGAGCGCAACTTGTACGCTTTTCATTTAATAATGATACATTATTTCGTCGCAAAAATCACGAGGCTTTAGTCTTTTGTCAGAAAATTTAGTTTAAATTAACAATATTGCAGAATAATTTATAATCTTTTAATCACTTACCTACAGCCTTAAATCCTTCTTTAATTTCTCTCCCTATAAGTTCCACTTCCCCGGTTATATCATGGGTTGCAGAAGGGAAAGGATCATAACCGACCTGATCTCCCGAAACGGGATAATAGAAGGTCTCATCCCCCATCTTAAAGGTATCGACTTCATAGCTGCCATAGTCCTGCTGTCTTAACAGATACTCAGGGTTAAAGTGCCTGTTATCCTCAAGTGCAACAATCGCACACTTATAGATAAACCAGGCCAAAAAGACGATAACCAAGACCTTGACCACAGTGTCTTTTACCTCATCCTCAAGGAGCCTGTTGTAGGCGAGAATGAATGTCCTTCCAAGGATCACTGCCGGCAGGAGCCATACGTAAACTATGCCATATCTTATAAGAGGAGCACTCAGAAACCAGAATGCAAAACACCCTATCAGAGTACCTCCTATGGTTAGAAAGTCTGCCATACTCAGCATACTTCTGTGGCTGATCTCAAAGACCTTAGAGTTATTAAAGCTCTTTAACTTCTCGGACTTCTCTCCGGCAAAAGCCAGCACAAAATACGCAAGATAAATAACGTATGCTACGATTGAAAGCAGCGCCAGTACCAGCATTATCTTGTTAAGTCCCGTAATACTTGCAAACCAGTTGGGTACCCACTCACGCATAGGAACATTTCCATAGGTTGCCACATCATTGTAACCCCGTCCGAAGGTCCTGATCTCAAGGGCATCGTAGGCTGCAAGACCTTTGGGAATCTCCCAGTAAAAGCCAAAAAAATCAAGGAACGTTACAGGATATAACAACCATCCCGACAGGATTATATTCCTGATAAGGAACGGGAGTACTATTACAAAAGCCAAGGCCACCGAAACCCAGAATGCCCTCATCTTCTCTTTGGTCCTGTTATGGAACAGCTTATAGATAGGGACTATTGTCAAAAGAAGCATCGGCGCTGCGGAGAGCTTGATGGTAATAGCAAACACTCCAAGGAGCGCCAGTAAAATGTATGGCAGATAAGACCTCTCATGTCTCACATTCATATCAAGCCAGTGGATGATTATGTAGAAGACAAGGCAGGAAAGGAAATAGTCTGAAGCCGGAGCCATCATCTCATCATAGATGGTAAAGAGATAATAGATGGCTGCAAGACGGGCAAAGTCCGAGATAACGGGATGACCTCTTCTGAGAACATTCTTGATATCAACGCATTGCCACGCCAGGAGAAGCGCGAAAAATCCGGACATCACATGGTAGGACTGTCCCCCGAGAAATCTAAAGCTGTAAAGAGCAGACAGCGGAAAAGCAGAGCTGTTATAGGCAAGTCTCACATGGAGATTGCCAAGTCCTCTTACGATTCCATATTCTTCTATCCAACGGATTGCCTGGGCGTGATAAAGATCCGAGTCATAGTGCATATACCCGTGTGATGCCCCATAGGCCATGATCAGAAAAACTGCAAGATATACATAGAAGTTTGCGCCTGTCTTTAGCTTGCCGAGCATACTAAGGAGCTCATCGCCAAGCTCCTCGCGATAGTAAACAGCAATAAGAACACTCAGTGCAAGCAAAACCAGATTGGCGCCTAAAGAAACCTTTGTAAATAAGCTGACTATCTGCGCATAAACCGTAACCAGAACAATTCCGGTAATAATGTAGCTCTCTCTGAACTTGAAGTCGTATCTTCTGCTTTCTCTTTCGTGTTTCTTGTTCTTTTTGTCGGGAAGCATACCCGGCATATTGACCAAAGACATCAGAAAGCCGTATCCAATAAGATATGTTGTCGCTATGACATACATCCAGATAACAAGCACTGTCAGCATAGTTATTTATGCCCCCAATAGGTAAGTGATTAAAGATTGCAAACGACGGCACCTACAATTATGCCAAGAAGTGCGCCGAAGAAAACCTGAGTCGGTGAATGTCCGACGAATTCCTTGAGCTTTTCCTCAGGAGAGATGTCGCTGTTTTGTACAAACCAGTCCATCATGTTGTTGATGACCTTGGCCTGTTTGCCGGTCTCACGCCTTACACCCATGGCATCGTGCATGACGATGAGAGCAAGAATGGCTGTAACTGCAAATTCAAAGGTATCCGGTCCAAAGTAGAATGCTGTAGATGTCACCATCGCCATTACTGTTGCTGAGTGCGAGCTTGGCATTCCGCCATCTCCCAAAAGCCTTTCGGGATTAAAAGTCTTATTTACCGCAACATATATAATGGTTTTCAAAACCTGAGCTACCAGCCAGCCACAAAACGCAGCAATAAGTATTTTGTTGCTTAGTACACCGCTAATAAAACTCATCAAAGCATCTCCTTAAGGTAGACTTCAATTGCATCGTGCCAGTCAGCAAACATAAAGTCAGATGTAAGCTTGAACATATAGTTCTCAAGAATACTGTATGCAGGTCTTGGAGCAGCCTGAGGATTCTTCTCAGTGTATTCCACCGTTGTCACGTGGTTAACTCTGGTTGACTTGCCGGCGATCCTGAAGATCTCCTCCGTAAAGTCTGCCCAGTTGGTGTCACCCTCACAGGTACCGTGGAATACTCCGTAGTTCTCGGTTCCGAGGAGGAAGTGGATTGCCTTTGCCAGCTCTTTTGTACTGGTAGGTGTACCGAGCTGATCCTTAACAACGCTTACCTCGTCGTATTTCTCTGAAAGAGAGAGCATTGTCTTAACGAAGTTCTTGCCGTCTCCGTAGAGCCATGCGGTTCTTATGATAAAGAAATCTCTGGCGAACTGCTTTACCATTTCTTCGCCGGCAAGCTTTGTCTTTCCATATACACTGACAGGGCCTGTCTTATCAAACTCTGTATAAGGTCTTGTACCGTTTCCCTCAAAGACGTAGTCGGTTGAAACATGAACAAGCTTAGCACCAACCTCAGTTGCTGCTATTGCAAGGTTTCTGGGACCGATCGCATTGATCTTGTAAGAGAGGTCGATATCGCTCTCCTGCTTATCAACTGCTGTGTATGCTGCGCAGTTGATGATGGCACTTGCCTTGGTCTTTCTGGCGAGGTCAACTACCGCATCAACATTTGTGATATCAAGGGGAATGATTCCTTCTCCCTGGAATACGTCTGTGTTGATAAGCTCATATTTATCCTTTGGAAGCTCTAAGTTAATTGCTCTTCCAAGCTGTCCGTTGCATCCGGTTACAATGATTTTCTCCATTTTAGGCACCTTTCAGTTTTATCTAACGAAACATTTAGCGGACGACATCTCTGCCGTCCGCCTATTATTTACAATACGTATGCAGATATCAGTCTGCGTATTCTACACCGTTAACCTTGAACTTAGAGAATGACTTGCCCTTGAGCTGAACAACGAAGATCATTGTTCTGCCGGTGTTGAAGGTAACCTCATTGCCGTTGTCATCAAAGTATCTGGTAGGTGTGTAGTCGTCTGTCTTTTCCCAGGTAACGTGGATCATCTTGCCCTTGGTGATAAAGTAACCGTCGTTGGTTGTATCGTGCATCTGATAAGCAAGGTATCCGTTGTCATCACGCGTCTCGTGATATGTTCTCTGGATCACGATATTTGCAAATGAAAGCTGCTCGCCTGTAAGAGCATCCTTCTGAGCTGAGCCGTAAAGAGTCTTAAGATATACGCCCTTCTCTTCATCATAAGTAAGGGTTGACTTGGTAACAGGGAAGCATCCTGCCATATCGATCTCAGTTGCCTCTACTGCATCTGAGTAATCCTCAAGTGTGTTAGGATTTGTATATCCTGTAAACTTAAAGTGTGGCTCACCATTGAATGAATCTCTGTGCTCAAGTGAGAAGCCGGCCTTGCTGATAGCACTTGATACGTGAGATCCGTCTGTGAAAGCTGTGTGCTCTGAAGTACTTCCCTCAGGTACTCTGAAGAATGCGCCGTAATCAGAACCCATAACACCGCCGACACCGTTTAAGTTATCTACATCTGAACGTGTAAGAATTGTCTTAACATAGAGCTCAGGTCCGCCGTAGTGAACGATAATCGGATCATACTCAAGAGCTGCATATACGAAGTAATCACGGATACTACGGATATTACCGATACGCTCAAGATTCTGCCAGTCCTCAACGATACCCATCTGACGGCTCATGCTGCCTTCTTCCATGATCTCATAGAAAACTGCTACATTGCTAAGTCCGTACTGTGGCTGAGCCTCCTTGTTGATAGGGTACATAACAGCGATAGGTCTTGTATTGTTAACTGCTTCATCAACCCACTGGTTTGTGAAGTAGCTTCTTACCATTCCTTCTGCAGGAGGAGCATCCTCATCGATAACCTCTTCCTCTTCTGATGTTGCCTCTGTTGCTGCAGGTGTTACATCCTGAACATCTTCAAGTTTCTCAATACTAAGCCCAACAACAGCTTCATCGCTGGCTTTTCCGCAACCAAAAAGCATTGTTACAGCAAGACCTGCAACTAATGCAGCTTTTAACTTTTTCATTTCCAAAACTCCCTCTTTAAAATTTTAACTCATGTGATTTTAACACAAGATAGTTCACTCGCCAAGTCCTGTTTCAATGGCCCGGGTAAGCGCCTGCATAGCCTCTTCTTCATCCGGGCCTTCGCACTTAAACTCCAGCTCATCGCCGCATTTGATACATGCTCCCAAAACGCTCAGTACACTCTTTGCATTGGCTGTGTTATCACCGTAATTAAAAGTAATATGTGATTTATAGTTCATCGCCACTTTGCAAAGGTTGCCGGCAGGACGAAGATGTAATCCTGTAGGATTGGTAATGACAACTTTTTTCGTTACCATTAAGCATTTCCTCCTAAATTAGTTCTGTTCAACTGTCACATAGACACTCACTGTTCCCTTTTCAGTTACGCCTTCCGGAAGGATCCAGTCTACATCAGCACTGTAGGTTCCGGCTGCAAGTTCCGTAAGATTGTTGGCTGCAAGTATCTCATCTACGCTTACGCTTCCCTGAAGGGAATTCTCAGAAATGGCATTAAGAGCAGTGGAAAGGCCCTGAAGAGTAAGCGATACGGTATCATACTCGCTGTCATCCACATAGACCTTAAAGCCCTCGGCTTCTCCTTCAACGCTTATCTTTGAAACATTCACGTCGTAAGTTCTGCTCTCTACAGGTGATACATGTACCACTACGGAAACAGATCCGTTAAAGTCTTTATCTGCCAGACTTACTCCCGATGGAAGGAACTGGCTCAAGTTATAGGTATAAGTCAGATTTGAATTAAGCCCATCAACATTTATGTTTGGATCAGCTACATTGATCTCGTTTATTGACGAAAGAGTGCTGCTTCTGCCTGCTATCTGCACAGCATCAGGGGTACTCTCAATCTCTTTTGTAAATATGTATCCGTTTGCCGGCTCTCCGGTCACTGTATAAGTGATCGGTACATACTTGGTCTCATAGATCACGACGTTGACTCTTACTGTCTTGATGTTCATGGAGACAAGTGAAGCATCAACCGGCTCTCCCTCAGAATCAAGCAGAACGATGTCAGCATCGGTTCCGATGTTGGAAGTAAATCCTGTGACATCGACATCTACCGTAGCAGATGCGATACGATTTACAACGGATTCAGGTCCGCTTATCCTCACCATGTTCTGCTCGGTGGAAACATCACCGATAACATATCCGTCGGCCAGTGAGCCCGATGTAGTTGCGCCGAGAGCAAGTGACTTGGATGCCTTTCTCTCTACGCTGAGCTTGACCATGTCGGAACTGGTGTCTATCTTCTCTATCTTGTCAAAGTACTTGTTGGTCTTAACATCGATGTTAACAGTATTGAAGCTTGAAAGCTCCTGCAGATCCGCTGTTGCAATAATGTTGTTAAGACTTAAGGAGTCTATTATTGATCTGGGTGCATAGATCGTCACACTGCTGATGGTATCACTGCCATCAAGAATGGTGTAAACCTGGCCCTGATCGGTAATAAGATTGGTGTTCTTAAGTGTTACGGGAATATTGCTGTATCTCACCGAAGTGATGGGGTCGTTTATGTTGGTTACAAGGAACCATACAACCATCGCAAATATCAGTGAAGCAAGCTTAAGTCCCCAGTTGGCCGTCAATTTCTTCATTTTCTCACCTTGGCCTTTCTGGCAAGGTACTTGATGGGCGCTTCTTCCTCATGCTTGTCCTGAATAACCCTCAGGCGCTCCCTTAGCCTGTCACTGTCAAGAGCTCTCTCAAGCTCTCCTTCATATGCAACGCTTATCTTACCTGTCTCCTCCGAAACGATGATAACAAAGCAGTCTGAAGCCTCAGACACACCGATTCCCGCACGGTGCCTTGTTCCCAGTTCCTTACCGATCCCCATGTTGTCGGAAAGCGGAAGATAACAGGTTGCCGAGGTGATCCTGTCACCACGGATTATTACTGCTCCGTCGTGGAGCGGTGTATTATGCTCGAAAATATTGATGAGGAGCTGACTGGTAACTATTCCGTCCACATCAATACCGGTTCTCTCATACTCGGTAAGCGGGTGATTCTGCTCAATAACGATAAGTGCTCCGGTCCTGACCTTGGCCATCTCAACGCAGGCTCTTGTGATCTCATTGAGAGTCTTGTCGGAGAACCTTCCGGAACTCTTCATATCCCCCAGGGACAAGACATTGGAAAAGAAATTCTTCCTTCCCAGTTCTTCCAGCGCCTTCCTTAGCTCTGGCTGGAGTATTACCACGATAGCTATGATGGCGATACTGAATACCCTCTCTACAATCCACAGGATCGTCGACATGTTTAAAAGCGCGCAGAGCAAAATGAACACAAGAATAACTATGACCCCCTTTAAAAGAGACCATAGTCTAGTATTTCTTGCCCATACCAGAATGTGATATATCAGAAAAGCAATAATAAAAACTTCCAATACATCAGAAAATCTGATGGTTGGCATGTGAAGGCTTGTTCTGTTGAAGTCAAAAATAAAATCTATCTGATCCATGACATTCCCTAAAAACTAATCAGTGCTGCTCCCTTGCGCGGTTAATCTTTTTTACCTTCCTTTCGGGTGTGGCGACAGTAACCTTGGGCACTGCCTTGACATAGTAATAATACTCGTCGTCTTCAAACTGAACCTTCTCGGTTCTGCTGTAATCCATGTTAAATGCAAAGAACTCAACCACCAGCATAAGCAGTGCCGAAATGATTGTTCCCAGAATAACCCCTGCGATCGATATCTGAGTATCTGACATGATATCTCCGATAAGGGTAAAGATCATAAGTCCGATGGAACCTGCTGCGATAGCGATCTTCCAGCAGTAATCGATTGAAGATCTTCTGATGATGTAGACCAGCACCAGGACGATGGCAAATACAATTATCATCACCATCATTTCCTTGTTGCCGATGATTCCGTTTATGATAGTTGAGAATCCATTGGCTGCCTCCACTACCCCGTCGCTGCCAAAGCTTGTGGCATTGGATGAGAAGTAGCTTATCATGTAGGAAATTACAAGTCCAAAGGAAACAGAAACTACTGACGCCGGTGTTCCCAGAAGTCCCATGGCCAGAGGCATAACATAAGGGATATGCATGAAGAAAAATATCGGTGTCAGAAGAACTGCCAAAGTGTCCTTAGGTGAAAATCTGAAGTACAAAAGGAACATCAGTATAAATATCACCAGCGCGATGAGCGCACACTCCATCGCAAGGGAATACAGATGTCCCAGGATAAATGCTGCTGAAATGAACACAATAAAGTTAGCCGGAAGAATTGCGCACAAAAGTGAAGCCATCATGACAATGGCGATATTTGTAAGTGCGTCCATATATCCGAGCTTGCTGTTGATAACCAGGATAGACACAAGTGCCAGAAGGAATTTCCAGACGTATGTGATGTAGGTTTCATACTTGATGTAAAAGCGCTTTATATACTGTTTTAATTCCAATAGTGATGTCATGTCATTGTTCCTTTTCGTAAATTCTGGCTAATTTCTTAAGATCTGCATAATATGCCTTCATACTCTTACGCATCTTGCTGTAACGATAGGAATAAATGACATATGATACAAGAGAATACACGCCAACAAGCAGGAGGTAATATATCAAGTACCTCCTGCCGATGGCTAATAGATTTTCAGTATTGTATAAATTCGATAAAACGGTTTCAAAATTGCATAAAACATAGGTCGCGACAACTACTCCAAAGACAATAGTGGCGCTTATCAGTGATTTAAGAACATTGAATCCAATGTAATCACTCTTAAAGTATGAATTGATTGCGTCGTTCTTCTTGCCCTCGCGATCTATGAAGGCAGCCATTTTGGTCATCAAAATGACTTTTTCTTCGTTTAACATCGCTGCTCCTTAAGTATCCAGGAAGCGCATTCCGGCCTTAGGCTCCTTCTTAACAGGCTGCTGAAGTGCAGGCTTTGGTTTTGCAAAGGTGCTGTTAAGAGTATTGGCCATGCTGGTCTTACACTTAGCACAAAATCTTCCTGTTGTTATAGGCTCTCCACAGCCCTCGCAGAGAAGCTGGATCGGAGAATCCTTAGAGAACATAAGTCTCTCTTCACGAATCCACTGCTGGATCTGCTTGGTAGAAACCTGGTTTTCTTCAGAGATCATTCTCAAGCTCGCAGTAGGATTGTCTTCTATGTACTGTTTTACCTTCTGGAAATCTTCCTCGATGGCCTTCTTACAAGGGTCACATATAGGCTGACCTCCGATGTAATTAAACATCTTCCCGCATCTTGCACAATTCCGTAAGTTCATAAGCTGACCTCCATATATTTAAGTAGTTTGCCCGATAGCAAGAGTCAAACAGTAGATTTTTTGAACTCCGGCCATCCGAAACTCATGGGCGATCTCATCAATAGTACTTCCAGTTGTATAGATGTCATCGATAATAAGTACGCACTTAAATTTTACATCATTTTTAGCTATAATAAAAGCCTTTTTCAAATTATTACGGCGTCCGCGGGCGTCCAGTTCCTTCATTGGTGCTGTGTTTCTGACCCTTCTGACAGCACCCCTAAAGACGGGTATGTGAAGATGAGCGGAAACTGCCTTGGCATATACCTCTGCCTGATTGTAGCCCCTCTTTCTCTCTTTGGCGGGATACATCGGTACCGGAACTATCGCATCTATGCCGAGACCTTTAAGTTTCCTGCCAAGGATCTTGCCTGTGGCCCATCCGTAGAACTCGGCATATTCCTGCCTCCCCATGTACTTGAACCTGTATATGGATCCCGATACAGACCTGTAGGCAAAGACAGAATAACCCTTGTCAAAGTTATGCTTCGTCCGCTTGCAGTCCTCGCAGTACTCCTGTGTGTCATCCGAAAGGGGTTTCCCGCACTTTGCACAGGTTGCACCTCTTACATATTCAATTTTCCCAAGGCACTTTCTGTGAATCAGTCCCGCTCTTTTTATGTGCCTATTTCTTATCTCAAAGGCCGGAACTACCCCGTCGCACACAGGGCACCTCCTCGGGTATAAAAGATCCAGTGCCCGTTTAAAACTCTGATGTATCAAATATTTCTATGATCCTGTCTTTCAATCCTGTATATCTTTTTAGCTGTTCCTCGTTCTCCACCATGCTCATAAGAGTCTGGCTGCTGCCGAGGATACACACCGTACTCCTGGCCCTGGTAACCGCCGTGTACAGAAGGTTCCTGTTAAGAAGAACCCTTGGTCCTCCCAGTATCGGAAGCACAACCGCCGGATACTCACTTCCCTGGGACTTGTGAATGGTTATGGCATAGGCCAGCTCTATCTCATCGAGATCCGCAAACGGGTATCTGACCTGTCTTCCCTCATCAAACTCCACGATCACATCCTGAGAATAGTCGTTTATCTGCCTGATGACTCCCATATCTCCGTTGAACACTCCGGTTCCGGAATCTATGGCAATGTTGAACTTGCCGACAACCTCCCAGGTGGCCTGGTAATTATTTCTTATCTGCATGACCTTGTCGCCCTCACGAAAGGTGCAATCACCGTAGGTGTGCTCCTTCTTGTCCGGAGACGGGGGATTTAGATGTTCCTGAAGAATCAGGTTGAGCTGCTGAGCCCCAAGAGGTCCTTTCTTCATTGGAGTCAGCACCTGGATATCGTAAGGTCCTGCGTCCACATAGGACGGAAGCTTGTCCCTTATGAGCTCCACCATGTGCTTGTAGATAACGCCTGCTTCGCTCCTCTCAAGGAAAAAGAAATCCTTGCTCTTGTTATCAAGAACCGGCTTTTCTCCGTCGTGGATCCTGTGGGCGTTCATGACGATGTCGCTCTCCTCGGCCTGCCTGAATATCTTTTTCAGATAGGTGGTCGGGAATTTGCCACTGTCTATAAGGTCTCTCAGGACCTGTCCCGGGCCTACGCTTGGAAGCTGTGAGCTGTCTCCGACCAGTATCAGGTGCACTCCGGGCACCAGTGCCTTAAGCAGTGCGTAAAAGAGATGAATATCCACCATAGACATCTCATCAATGATGATCGCATCCGTCTCTAATGGGTTATCTCTGTTTCTCTCAAAATGTACACCGGAGGACTTCACTGACATGTCATCGGACATCTGTCCAGAAACCTCCAGAAGCCTGTGAATGGTCTTGGCCTCATACCCTGTTGCCTCGGTCATCCTCTTGGCCGCTCTTCCGGTGGGTGCTGCCAGCATGATGTCCAGCCCCATCCCGGCATAATAGCTGATGATGGTGTTGATGGTGGTAGTCTTACCTGTTCCCGGGCCTCCCGTGATGATAACAACACCGTTGGTGATGCTCTGAAGCACTGCATTTCTCTGAAGATCGTCAAGCTCAATTCCCTTGCTCTCTTCCAGTTTCAATATGAGCTTCTTGTATTCCTCTTCCTGAGCAGGCGTTATGTTCTCCTGAAGATTAAGAGCCTCAAGCATGGCTGCGCAGCCCTGTTCCTCGTAGTAAAAACTCGCTGCGTAAACCTGGTCATCGCCCTTGCAGATGAGCTTACGATCCATCATCAGATTGGATATGTGAGTCTCTATGTTGTCCCTTCTGATCTCGTAGCCAGGCCTTGTCTGAAGCACCTGTATGGTCCTTGCTATAAGATCTTCCATGGGAAGATAGGTATTTCCATCCGCTGCGGACTGAGAGAGGGCATAGAGGATTCCGCTCCTGATACGGTAGTCGGAATCAACAAGAATTCCTGCTTTCTCAGCAATCTCGTCGGCAGTCTTAAATCCGACACCGTTAATGTCCTCAGAGAGCTGATAGGGATTCTCTTTTATAACGCTGTATATGCGATTTCCGTAGGTGTTAAATATCTTGACAGAAAGGGCATTTCCAATGCCAAACTGCTGCAAAAAGATCATGGCATCGCGCATTTCTCTTTTGCTGGCCATCTGCATTCCGATGTCCTGAGCTTTATTAAGGCTTATGCCCTTGACCTCCGCAAGCCTCTCGGGCTCATCCTCAATGATCCTGAAGGTATCGTCTCCAAACATCTTGACGATGCGGGCAGCAAGAGCTTCCCCCACGCCTCTGATAGCACCGGAGCCCAGGTATCTCTGCATTGAAGCTGCATCATCGGGTATTGATATCTCGTAAGACGAAGCCTTGAACTGACTTCCGTAGACAGGATGGTTGACGTATTCACCCTCTATCTCGATGGTGTCCCCAACATCAACATCACGAAAAGAGCCGGTACAGATGATCTCGGTATCGGCTGTCACCAGATTTAAAACCCCATAGCCATTCTCGGCATTTTTATATAAAAAGTGTTCTATGTATCCCTTTATTTTTTCCATAGACTGAATTATAGCATAGAAAAAGTCGCCAAGACTTTAAGATTTTCTTAAGATTTGGCGACTTTTATATTTTTATTAAACCTGCTCCGGTCCCTGTGTCTTTTCTGCTTCAGGAGCTGTAGGGATGTCGTAATTTCTTTTCAGATTCTCGTAGAGCATCTGGGCGAAACCGTTACTCTGGGTATCCACCGAATCAGCACACACTTCCTGAAGAGTCTGATTCTTGAAGTAGTCAACCAGTGTCGAGGTGGATTTGTCCTGACTCTCAGGCTTTAGGGCATCCACGGACTTCTGCATCTCCTTGAATATCTGCTCCATGAAGTAGGCTTCAAATCCCTTGCAAGCCTGCCAGAGTTCATCGTCTGTTGACTTAGCCGAGGTGTTCTCAAGCTTTTTCTGAAGAGCGATGGTGCTGGCGTTCTTGCTCTCCTGCATTGCATATTCACTTATTGCCGATGCGTTTATACCGCTGACATTAAAGCTCGCCATAACTTCCCCTAACTACAGCTTATCTCTTAAGAGAGTTAGCTGTCTGCATCATCTCGTCTGTTGTCTGGATCGCAGTTGAATTCATTTCATACGCACGCTGTGCAACGATGAGGTTAACCATCTCTGTTGCAACGTTTACGTTTGATCCTTCAAGGTATCCCTGAACCAGCTCGGATCTCTTGATGTTTCCGGCTGCCTGATTCTCATTGATGGCTGCTCCGCTGGCTGCTGTCTCCTGCCATGCCACGCTTCCTACTCTCTGAAGACCCTCTCTGTTAGGGAACTGCCAGAGACCGATCTGCATCCCACCAACCTCGGTAGGAACACCCTGTGCGTTTGGATAATAAATCTTGCCATCGCCGCCGATGGTGATACGGCTTGCAACCATGTTTCCGTCTACCTGGATAGGCTGATCATTGATTCCAAGAACCTTGTTACCTTCTGCAGTGGTAAGAACAAGAGGTGATCCGTTTCCGCCGGAAAGAGCCCATGTGAAGTTACCGTTTCTTGTATATAATACTTCTCCGTCAGTTGCTCCCTGATACTTGAAGAAGCCATCGCCACTAATGGCAATAGCTGCAGGATTTGCATTCTCCTGAAATGATCCCTGGGAAAAATACTGATTGATCGTAGAAGTACGAACACCAAGGCCTACCTGTGATGTGGTGGGCTTGGGTGCGCCGTTTGCAGTTGTAGTTATAGTCTGTAACTCTTGATATAAAAGAGATTTGAACTGAGCGCCCTGTGCCTTATAGCCCGTTGTGTTAACGTTGGCGAGATTGTTGGATATAGTATCCACATTCGTCTGCTGGGCGTTCATTCCTGTAGCTGCTGACCATAAACTTCTTACCATATTCAGTCACCTCCGATTCAGTAAGAGCTGTTACCATCCGTGGCTCTTTGCTGAACAATGCGTCATCCGTGACTTCAATATAGTTCTCTGTTTATTTATCGTCATACTGCGCGAGTTAAATTATTAAAAATTTATAAAATTTAACTCAGGGTTCCAATCTGGTTAACTGCCTTCTCCAGAGTATCATCGATTGTGGTGATCATCCTCTGGTTGGTATCGTAGTTTCTCTGAACTGCAATCATGTTAACCATCTCATCAACTACAGAAACATTGGACTGCTCCAAAAATCCCGCATAAACCTGGCCGGTAGCCTCTATCTGAGCAGCATCGTCAGTGGGAACAAAGCCGTTCTCACCGTAGTGCTCAAGCGTTGTGTAGGTAGTCATACCATTTCTCTGAACAGTCTTTTCAAAGTCGAAGACACCTATGGTGGCAACAACCTGTCCGTCCTGAACAACCTCTCCGTTGGTAGAAATCTGTACCGGAAGGTTGGGATCAAGTTCAATGTGTCCCTGATCCTGTGAAAGAACAAAGTCGCCATCCTGAGTAACCAGCACGCCTTCACTGTTAAGAGTGAAGTTACCGTCTCTTGTATAGAGCACCATCTGCTCATAGCCGTTATCTCTCATCTGATCAAGAGAGAGCTTGCCTGCCTTGTAGGCTGCCAGAGTCCTGTCGTTCTGATATCTTGAAAGTCTCCAGTCGTTGGTATTATTGGTGCCGGTTGTATCCTCGTCCTCGTTTTCATCCTCAGCCTTCATGGCGTATTCGATCCCGAAGAATCCGCTTCCGCCGATGGCCATATCGAAGGTGTTATGAGTCTCCTTCATAGGGCCTTCGGTCCAGTCTACATAGCCCTCGCCGATCTTAACCCCGGGATTAATAATGCCCAGTCCACGGGCAGTGAACGGGGCATCAGTTATGTCTTTAATTTTGAGCGCAAGCTGATCCTTGAAAGACTGTGCAGTTGCGCCTTCCTTCTTGTAACCATTGGTATTGGCATTGGCAAGATTGTTGGTGAGCACATCCATCCTGTGCTGCTCATTGATCATCCCTGTGTAAGCAGTGTAAAGACCCTTTACCATACAAAGTACCTCATGCCATCCTGGCCATTACTACCGCTCTATCCATGAGCAGTGATAAGTGTATTAATCCTCGCGGTAACCGGATACGAATTCAATGTAACGGCCTGTTCCTATAGCAACGGCTGTCATTGGATCCTCAGCGGTCATTGTGTTGATACCTGTCTTTGAATAGATAAGGTCCTCAAGTCCGCGAAGAAGTGCTCCACCACCGGTAAGGACAATTCCTCTGTCAGCGATATCTGCTGCCAGCTCCGGAGGTGTATTCTCAAGGACGCTGTGGATAGCCTCAATGATCTGGCTTGTAGGCTCTCTGAGCGCCTCTTCTGTCTCTTCTGATGATACTCTTACTGTCTTGGGAAGACCTGTTACAAGGTTTCTTCCTCTTACGTCCATAGTGTCGTTCTCAGCTCTTGGATAAGCTGAACCGATCTTGATCTTGATATCCTCGGCTGTTCTGTCACCGATAAGAAGATTGTGTTTCTTACGCATGTAACGAACAATTGCCTCGTCGAAGTCATCGCCCGCAACCTTAACGGATGTGCTGACAACGGTTCCTCCAAGGGAGATAACGGCGATATCCGATGTACCACCGCCTATATCAACGATCATGTTTCCACATGGCTTTGTAATGTCAATTCCGGCTCCGATAGCTGCTGCAATAGGCTCCTCAATGGTCTCAACATCTCTTGCTCCGCAGAGTCTTGTAGCATCTTCTACAGCCTTCTTCTCAACCTCTGTTGCTCCGGAAGGTACGCAAACAGCGATAAAGGGCTTTCTGTGTATCCTTCTGCCGATAGCCTTCTTGATGAAGTATCTCATCATCTGCTCGGTTATCTTGTAGTTGGAAATAACGCCCTGACGAAGAGGTCTTACAGCTACGATATTACCCGGTGTACGGCCAAGCATAAGTCTTGCATCCTCACCGATAGCCTTGATCTCTTCTGTATCTCTGTCGTAAGCCACAACTGATGGCTCTTTTAAAACAACGCCCTTACCCTTGATATATACAAGTACAGAGGCTGTACCTAAATCGATTCCGATATCTGCATACTGCATAATTCTCAAATACCCCTTTCAACGCATTTATGAAAGCGCACAAACGCGGATAATAACAATAAGTCTATGATTTCATTCCACATTATAACGCAAAGGATAACAATTTAAAAGAGGGCATTCATCCTTTATATATATCGGATGCCCCCTTTCATAACTTAACCTTCATTCAAAAGATTGTATTTAAGCTCTGCCAGTTTCCAGTCAACTTCGTTGTCGATGTCCTGAACCTCAAGTTCCGAGAGCTCCATTGGAAGGATATCTCCAACCATTATCCCGCGGTTCTTGAAAAAGCTCTCGCTCCTTACCACATAAAACTGCCCTGCATCGTGGAAGTGCGGCTCAAGATCCTGGCTCCTCTTGGAGAGGTTCTCAGGCTGCCTGAACACCAGCTTTCCGTCGTGGACCTCCATAGCCCTCTGGGGCGGATAGGAGAACCTTACAACGGGGATCAGTGAATCGGCGTCAGATTTTGACAGCTCCTCAACAGCGTCTTTTAACCTCTTTGCTGTTATGAACGGCGCCGTAGGGTAGATGCAGCAGAAAATGTCGAATTCCTCGCCCCTTTCCTTATAGGTATTTAGCACCTCTTCGATGACATCAACCGTTGTGGCAAAGTCGTTCGCAGTCTTCTCGCTCCTAAAGAACGGCACCTTGGCTCCGTACTTTTTGGCGATCTCTGCAATCTCCTCATCATCTGTGGAGACCATCACTTCGTCGAACACTCCGGATGAGAGCGCCGCCTCGATGGAATACGCGATGATGGGCTTTCCGTTGAACTCCTTGATATTCTTACGGGGAATCCTCTTGCTTCCTCCCCTTGCTGTGATCATAGCCAGTGTTTTCATAGATAAATCCTCACTTATTTTTTGTTAAAAGAGCTTTTGCAATCCTTACAGCTCCTCGGCCGTCGGTAACGCCGGAAAGGGCATTCTTCATGGCCGATAGTTTTTCTTTATCTGTCAAAAGAGCTTTCACCTGATTGCAGATATTCTGCAAGGTCTCTTCTCTGTCTCCCTCTTTGGTAACGTCGCCTGCAAAAGACATTCCGCCTGTTCCCTGCCAGAATGATACGTTGAACTTCTGATTGTCAGCCACCTGATAGTAGATGACCGGGAGGCAAACAGCTGCGCACTCTGTCAGCATGGTGCCTGCTGCTGCGATAGCAAGGTTGCAGCTCCTCATAAGATCTGCCATCTGCTCCACGTTCTTTAAAACTTCCACGTTCGCGTATCTTCCCGCGAGGTCTTCCAGGGTGTCGATACCGGATACCATGTTGCCTGCAACGACCTTGAAGTTTGCCTTTGAAATAAGGCCCTGCTCCTCCATGGCCTTTATCACGCCGGAGAGCATTCGGTAATTGTCCGTTCCTCCGGAAGTGACAAGGATGTTGAAGTCATTGCTTTTTGTATTGATGCGATCTGTATCTGAGTAAAACTGCTCGCGAAGTGGTGCGTAAGACAGGCCAAGAAGCAGCTCTGTTGGCGCTTTCCTGTATCCGTTCTGTCCCTTGTAGAGCTCTTTATAATTCATGCTCTCATAGTATCCGCTGTAGTTAATGAGTATATCTACCGGATAAGGCTCTTTTCCCAGATCGTCCATGTAGGCGATGGGGCAGATATCCTTAAGCTCTTCAAAATATCTGACAGTGACCTGATAGGAATCCACCAGAAGGGCTTTAATTTTGCGCTCATCAAGTTCGCGTCTAAGAGCCGGGATCTCTTTCTCCATGTCCTGCCAGTTGCTGCCAAGGACATGCGTATCGATACCGGAAACGTCTCTCGCGTAGAGTTCTACCAGCTCCCTTGACTCTTCGTCCGCCACAAAAAAGGTTACAGACTCTCCCTGCTTTACTATTTCTTTTGCGATAGTAATGCAGCGCATGACGTGACCTGTTGCGATTATTCTGTTGGCATCTGCTCTAATTCCGATCATCAGTCGATAAGCTCCCAGCTAAGGGGTGTGCCTTTCTCTATGTCCTGAGATGCCTTTCTGCCAAGAACTTCCTCGTAGTGCTTGGTGTGCATTCCGATTCCCGGGCGGATGGATCTCACGTTTTCTTCTGTTATGGTCTCGCCCTTCCTAATGTCTTTTACCACGAAAAGAGATCTTGAAAGGCCGCGTTCTTTGATCTGCTTGTCAGTAAGCTTGTACTCGTAGCTGCCGAGGGCTTCTTCCATTATGCGCACTTCCTTGACCATCTGAGCAAACTCGGAGGGTTCCATGGAGAAGGCATCGTCAACGCCTCCGGCTGAGCGGTTCAGGGTCAGGTGCTTCTCTATCATCTTAGCGCCAAGGGCGATGCTTCCAACGGGGATTGTTCCGCCGGGGGTGTGGTCCGAGAGACCGACAACGCAGTCGTACTTGTCCTTAAGGTTCTGCATCATGCGGAGGTTGACAAGATTGTAGGGTGTGGGATATGCGCTGACGCATTTAAGAAGGATCACCTGATCGTTTCCCTCTTCCTTGCAGGTGTTAAGGGCCAGCTCTATGTCCTCTTCGTAGGCAATTCCTGTCGCAAAGATAATGGGCTTGCCGAGCTTTGCGATCTTCCTGATAAGGGGAATGTCGTTAATCTCAAAGCTTGCGATCTTGTAGGCAGGGACATTTAAGTTCTCAAGATAATCTACGGATGTGGGGTCAAAGGGCGATGAGAACGCCTCCATTCCGAGCTTTTTGGCCTCAGCAAAAAGACCTTCGTGCCACTCCCAGGGAGTGTAGGCCTCCTCGTAGAGGTTGTGAAGGGTTCTTCCGGCCCAGAGTCCGTCGCCGGGTGTCATGAACCAGGGCTTGTCGCAGTCGATGGTTATGGTATCTGCCGTGTAGGTCTGGAGCTTGATGGCATCCGCTCCCGCTTCCTTGGCGGCGTGGATGATCTCTATGGCTCTGTTGTAGTCACCGTTGTGATTGCCGGAAAGCTCAGCCACTATCATGGCCGGGTGGTTTTCTCCGACGGTCTTGTTTCCGATCTTTATCTCTTTATTAAACATGATTGTATGTCACCTCAAATTTCTTTTGTAAAGCAGTAGGAATCTTCTTCCTCTGACTGGATGTAGCCGTTTGCGATAAAGCATTTGCAGGAAGCTTTGTTGCCTTTTAGGACACTGCCTTTGAGCCCGGTTATCCGCTCTCCTGCCGGCGTTTCTGAAAGGGTCTTTTCAAGAAGGGCGAGGATCTTTTTGCCATAGCCCTTTCCGCAGGCCTTAGGAGCTATCATGTAGCTGATTTCGCCCGTGGTACCCTCTATGTCTATCCTGATATTGCCGGCTTTTTGGTTGCCGTTCATAAGGATGTACATAAGGGTGTTCTCCCGGCCGAGGCGTTTTCCGAACCACAGCATGTGGCTCTCAAGGTCTATCTCGTCCTTGTTAAAAGAGTTTGCGCGGGTATCAGGGTCATTTCTCCAGTTAAAGACATCCTGCGCATCTTCAATTGTCGCATTACGTAAAAACAATGCCATTATATTTTTCCTTTTGGGCAGCAGTGCTGCTCCGTGCTATTTGTCGAGATTTTCTGTCTTTCTGTGAATGGACGGATCCTCGTATTTATCAAGGAAATCCAGGCCCAGATAGACAATCTCTTTTGCAAAATAAACATTCTCCATCTGAGTGATGACGGAGATTACCTTATCAACCTTAAAGCCCTCGATGTCGCCAAGAACTTCCATGGGGAACTTATCTCTTATGACGATTGTGTCAGGGAATTCTTTTTCATAGTCAAGAACATCCCTGGGGTGGGGCTTGATGATAACGCGGTTGTCCTCCTTGTACTCATCGATGATGTCGCCAAAGAGCTTCTTGCGGACATCCATCTCGCACAGGGGCTCCGTCAGGATCATGACCTGAGGGCGCTTATCCGCTCCGTCTCCAAGGAGCTGCGATACCACATGGTCCTTGTTCTCTAAAAAGATGTCCACCAGAGTGGCGTGATCCTCCGGGGTGAGCTTCTTGTCTAGCTCTTCTCTGGGCTCCTCCACTACATTTGGCGGAAGTGAGTGATTGGCGCTGATGTCGTTGACCTCGTAGTCAATGCAGTATCTGCTGTATCCGCTCTCGATGAAAATAAGACCCAGAGCTGCCATAGCGCGCTTGAGCGGCCATGCTCCTCTGTTGGCGTTGCGGGCCTGATCGTCAAGCCTTCCGGAATTAAGTCCATCCTCAATGGCATGATAACGGATCTTCTTGTAATTCAGGTAATAGCCGATCGGGTCCGAGTCGCAGAACACATACACGTCTTGGTACTTTGATAGGTCCGTCGGAATGTGCGGTTCCTGAAGCTTACCAAGGAGCTTGGTATACGTGATCCTCTGAAGGAGATTGGCAACTATGTTACCTTTGTCCCTGTGATAGCTCATGACTTCTTCGCTGGTCACATCTTCCTTCTCATCAAACATGAAGACTCTGTCAAACACTCCGGCTCTCTCGAGGCGCTCTTTCAGCTTACCGAAGTCATTGGACATGGTGCTGAGCATAATGTCCGCCTTAACGCTTGAGTCATGTCTTTTTACCAGCTCTTTTACCACAGCGATGTAGGCGTGGTAGTAGGTGTGGCATATGTAAATTCTTGTGTCATCTCTTTTACTCATATCAACAATTATATTCTAATTGCGCAAAATAAAAAAGATGAGTCACCGGGGACGTTTCACTTTGACCCACTTTGAGTCAATTTGAAACGTCCCCAGTGACTCATTTTGAGACGAACTGAAACGTCCCCGGTGACTCATTAATCCTGTACGACTGAGTATTCTACAGGCTTTCCTGCAAAGAACTCATCAAAGAGTCTTGTGAGGTCGGAGTTGTCCTTGACCTCCTGAGCCTTAGCGCCGTCTGCTCCGTAGTAGTAGGTGGCGTTTCCTGCGCTGTCAAAGACTTCGGAAGCTTCCTCGGAAAGGATGAGCTTTCCTTCCTTAACGGTGTACTTGAAAACATTGTGGTGACCGCCGACGTAGATGAAGCCGTCATTAAGGCTTACAGGATAAGCTGTTCCCGATGAAGCGATCTGATCCAGGAAAACTATTTTGTCATTGTCATAGATGAACAGTGATGAATCTATGGCATTCTTGGTGCCATTCTCACCATCGTAGCATCCGCTTGCAACGAAGAATACATCGGTGTCGCCCACGGGCTCGTTGGCATAGCCCATGCCGAGCTTGAAGTCATCTATCATCTTGGTGAAGGTTGCGTACTTACTAAGATCAACCTTTGAATAATCTATGGGAATAAGGTCTGAGATGGGCTTAAAGTCTAGATTTAAGTATCTCTCCTCAGTCATCTTAAGTCTGTCCGTGTAATCTTCCTCGGTCATGCTCTCCCAGGTTGCTCCGTCATCGTAGCTTACAAACCAGGGATTCTTCTCATCTTCATAGCCGTCATACTTGAGTGTGAACTGCTGCATAAGATTTGTTGTGCCGGGCTCGATATCATATAAAGCTACTTGGTTTTCATTTGCACCGCCGGAAGTAACATTTGCAAATCCGCTGTACTCAAGAGCATAGCATCTGTTTCTTGAAGTTCCGCTGATAACGTGTGCCGACTCTTTATTAATTGTTGTGAAGATATCATATACTACGCTGGGCTCATTGCTATCTCCGATGATACCGAAAAGGAGCTCATCAACACCGTCACTTGAGATATCCTTGTAAGCATAGCCGATCTTATCAAGAGCCTTCTCACCCTCATTCTGAATGAGTGCGCCATACTCTGGGCTAAGGCCATTCTCCTCAAACTTTGCTGCATCCCAGCCCTCCTGGCATGCCTGAACAAATGAATCAAGTGTAACAAAGTACAGGTCCTCACCCTTGATGCCTGCACCGTACATGAAATAGCTTCCTTCTTTTGCTTCAAGGGATTCAATAATGCTGTCAGTTGCCTGATAAAGCTTATTGTAATCCTCAGCTGATTCCATATCTGGATATGTTACGTAATCCCACTGAACATCTGATGGATAGCCCTTTAAAACATCTATGTACTGTCCATCGGAAGTCATGATCTCGCCAACCTTTGTGTACATTCCGCCTGCAATATAGTTCTTGTCTACATCTGCAACTACGGAAAATGCATATCCGCCAAAACCCGCCTCGTTACTTGCCTTGTCGTAGAAGCTGATCTCGTTACCGTTTATGTATGCAAGGAATTTGCCCTTGAACTCCTCGGGCATTGTTATTGAATAAAGATCTGTTGAAAGAACCATGTCTTCAACATAAGTAATGTCTTCGTCAGACTCTGAAACCTCTTCAGTTTCGGGAGCCTGTTCTGCAACCTCCTGAGCAGCCTCAGTCTCCTGTGCCTGCTCTGCAGGTGCTTCTACTGCCTGCTGTGTTCCGCAAGCTGTAAGTCCAAACATTACACCAACCATTAAAAGTGCAATTCTTCTCTTCATAATAAATCTGTCTCCTCTTCTCTCTTAAGCGGCCGTTGTGGCCTATCATTTTTCTCAACAAAATAATAGTAGCATTAGATTTATCACAGAATTATCACACCAATATCAAGGTGCTTTACAGTTCATAAACATAAATGGTATATGGACTGCTCTCATCAGTGTAGCTGCCAACAAGTTTAAGGCCGATTTCAGCAGCATTACTGATTTCAAACCTTGCAAAGATATATTTGCAATCAAGGCTCTTTAGCTCATCCATATTGGCGATAAGGCGCTTGTCTTCAGGGTCCATCACACGAAGCGGTGCGTAGGTGTTTTCATCATCAGCTGAGATAAGGTTGACCCTTGCTCCCCATCCGACGAAGTATGAAGCAAGCGATGGTGAGCCTTCAAAAGCAGGCTCAATGACCCTGGTCCACTTATCCTTGTACTCCTGAGCATACATGCCAAGATATCCGTCAACGGAAGAGATGCCGTTGTAATTGAGGATTGCCGGGTGGAAGCCGTAGGAAGCGGACCACTCGCCCTTATAATCTATCTCTGTCTTTATCTTCTCGAAGAGCTTCTCGGAATAGAACTCGTTGTAATTGACGGTGCTGGTCTCTTTGTGCTTGATGACCTTGTAAGCCTGGTTATAGCAGGTATAGTAGAAATCATTGTAAACCTGCGGAACAAACATTACGACAACCACTGCCAGAGTGACGATAACGTTCGCCAGCAGCTTAAGGTTCTTTTTCCCGTAGTCATACATGCGGATGCAGACAAGCAAAAGCTCTGCGTACCACAAAAAGGTGTTAAAGTATGCCGTTCTTGCAAATTCAAAGCCTGTCAGGGGCGGAACCAGCATCTCAAAGAGGTGTCTGAAAGGTGCAAACTGATAGAGGCCAAAGATCAGCACGTTGAAGATGATCCAGAGCATCACAAGATTTATGGGATCAGTCAGTATCTCTTTTGCCCTGCCTTCCCTTATGTGGCCTATGTTGATAAGGACGATTGCAATCAGCACCACTCCCAGAACGATGTAGGTGTGGGAATCCTCCGAGTGGAAGGACGCGTTTACAAACTCACTAAAGGCCGTAGCCATGGCCTGTCCGAAGGACAGATCGCCGTGGTCCATGGTGGTCCTGATAGTGACGGTATCTGTTCCCAGCATCTGCATAAAGAGCCTGTACTCAAGAATAATGTAACCTGCAGACAACACAACTATGGAAACAAAAGTAGTCTTAGGAAATTTCTTGTCCCTGATCCACAGGATGATAACTGCCACTACCATGTAGCACAGGATAAAGAAGCCATGGTACGAGAAATAGGATATCAGCGGATAGAAGAACACCGCCACATACCACGGAAGCCTCTCCTTAAGGCTCTGCGAAAAGTAGAGCTTTCTCAGGAAAAGAACTATAAAAGGCACTGAGGTAAATGCAATGCCGTAGGTCGGAAAAACAGGTATCATTCCGAAGGCTGCTGCGATGACGATAACAAGGGGCTTATAGTTTTCGTAGCGCTCCTTATAAATGTCTTTTGCAAGCAGGATAAAAGACAACATTCCGATGGCAATCTTGGCAGCGTAGCCGGCAAGGTACGCCCAGTAGGTTGGCAGCACGATATAAAAGAAATTGTATAGATTAAACTCAGAACCAAAGAGGTCCCTTGGCACTCCGTGAAGAATCGGAGCGTCAACTCCGTGAGCAAACCATAGATGCGCCTTCTTTAGCATCTCGTAGTGGCCCATAAAGAGGTCCAGATTGTCGTGGATCTGAAAATAGCTCTCCCCACGAAATACAAGGAACACTGCCGCTTGTATAAGAAGCAGTGTTCCTGTTAAGTACATATACCAATACTTTTTTATCTTATGATTCATAGTCCTCACCAACTGTGAACTTAGGAGTCCATTTTCCGTTTACTTTCTCAAAGAGATCTCTGTTGACATACTTATCAACAACTTCCCAGAACTCTGCCTCGGTGATAGACAGATACTTGCAGGCCGCATCGATGTACTGCTGACCGCAGAGTCCATCGTACTCGTTTACATACCACTTTCCGTCTTCTCTGGTAAATCTGCCCTCTCTGATGTCGTAGCAGATCTCATCGGTAGCATATCCGAAACCGAACTTAAGGTACTTGATCATCTGGTTGGGGATCTGAAGGTCGCAGTCAAGCGCTGTGTATCTTCTGTAGCGGCCAAGATCATGAAGGTCTCCCGATCTGCCGGTAAGTCCTCTTGCAACAGCAAAGTCAGCATTGCCAACCTGTGACCACTCCCTGGTGTAATACTGAAGGAAGATAGCTCTGATGCCCTTTTCCTGCATCTCCTCAACGGTAGGTATCTTGTAGAGGAAAAGATCTTTTTCAGTAATGTTGTTTGAAAGATCAACGAAGCTGTCTACACTTGCTCCACGGATTGTCTCAAGCTGCATTACCGAGAAAGCATTACCTGTTGCTTCCTGGTTCTTGGCAGCGCCAAGAGTAAGAGCTGCGTTCTCGCCCTGGATGATAAGAGGGATGTTGAACTTAACAGCCATGATGTATGAAGAAGCCCAGAGGCAGTACTCTGAAGCAGCGATGATATTTCCACGCTCAAAGAACGACTTTCTTGCGAGCTTCTTGGCAACGATAGGATTTGGACGGATTGAGATGATGTCAAAACCAAGGTTGTTTAAGTTGTTGATGTTCTTGAGGCCGATCTCTGTGATCTCGTCAGGCATGCAGTTGATAAGAAGAGGATTAAGTCCAAGCTTTTCCTTGGCATATACTGCCTGGAAGGTTGAATCCTTGCCACCGGAAACACCGATGATACAGTCATAGATATTACCTCTCTTCTTGGCCTCTGCCTTGGCTTCCTCAGCAAAGCCCTTAAGCTCTGCCTCCCTTGCAGCCCAGTCTATTGTAGCCTTGGATTCCTCGTATCTGCAGGCAAAACAGATCTGCTCGTCATCGAACACGATGCCGGGTCTTGTGTCCGGCTGAAGGCATCTCTTGCAATATCTCATCTTCATGTCAAAATCCTCCGAAAATCTTATGAATAAATTATCCCGTTAAGTATACAATTATTGTTTTCTTCTGTCTATTCCCGCAGCCTTGTAGTACTCTGCCTTATCACGGTACATCATTCTGTCTGCCACCTTCTCAAGGTCTTCTACGGTATGCGCAGGATGGTCTTTATGGGCAGCATAGCCTACGGCTATTGAAAGCCTGTTATCATATTTGCTGTTTGTCCAGGATTCGGCCTCTTTCTTCATGGTATTCAAAAGAGCATTTGAATCGTCGGTATGTACAATAGCAATAAACTCATCTCCGCCGGTACGATAAACCTTTCCCATTAAGCCAACTGCCTTCAGCAGGCATTCGGAACAAGTCTTTATGAGCTCATCACCTGCCGCATGTCCCTTGGTATCATTGGCAGCTTTCAGTCCGTTTACATCAATTGAGAAAATAGAGAAATCGTCCTCAATCTCTTTTTCATGATACACAAGGATATCTTCCTCATAGCATCGCCTGTTATATAGTCTTGTGAGCTCATCCGTCATGGCTATGCGGATAAGGTGCTCTTCTCTCCTCTTCTCAGCTTCTATGTTCTGAATAGTGAAGACAACGATCATCGGTCTGCCATCAGCGCCTCTTTCAGCCACAATGTACTGAGCTCTGAACCATCCATTGTACTTGTTGATGAACTCGCCGGATATGATCTTTTTATCTCCAAGCCTGTCCTGAACAGTGGTTATATTCGTAAAATTAATGAACTCCTGTGCCTGGTCTCCTACAATATCACCCATGATCTGACGGGTCATATAAGTGTGGTCATTTACAGCAAAATCAAGATTCTTCTTATGAAGCTTGTCATCGGCGTTATCGCCTCTTAAAGGACGCTCAGTCATCTTGTAGAAGTCGATGAGATTAACCTTGTCATAAATCTCCGCCATGGAATCCAGAATATCCAGCTGCTCTGTCATCTGAGATTCATGCTTCACCAGATCTTCCTGCTGGACCATTGTGTCCCGGAAATAGGTTGTTGCCAATCTTCCAAGGGCAAGTCCTGCGACTGTCATGATAATGGTCTCTATGGTGTATCCGCCAATTGCATTAAGAAAATATGCCAGCGCTGTGCCATAGTCTGACCTCATGCTTGAAAAATAAGGCGCTACCATCCATGTAGAAAGCAGCATCAGACAGTAGTTGGATATTACAGCGAAAATGTATATCCTGGTATCACAAAACAGCAGACTAAGGAGAGGCACTAAAAACCAGGTCAGATAAACCGCGACACGTCCATAGGTCATATAAGCCAGGAGCATGTTAAAAGCCAGCAGTGCAGTAATACTGGTCACTACGGAATCCGGCCACTTCTTAAGCATCAGATAATGTCCAAAGGCAAGTATCGCAACTATCAAAGATATCTGAATGCATATATCGTAATCTACATTCTTGAATATCCCTCCGGCGACTCCAAGCGCTATTGCCGGTCCTGTAAAAATACAGAACCACAGAACGACATTGAGGGATTTGTTTACCGATATTCTATTTTCCCTTAAGAATTCATCATAGGATTTGGTTTGCTGGGGGGCATTATCCATATTGGTCCTCCTGTTATGACATATACCCGGTCTTTAGAACGTATCCGTCTGGTTGAGCCATCTGTGATCGTAAAAGAGCCAGCTCTTATATGGCAGTACTCTTACGCCCATTTTATCTGCCTCTCTAAGAAAATACAAAAAGTAGAGCACGCAGAAGACGATCACTGCAGCCATTACTCTCTTTTTCTTTTTTTGATCTTTTATGCTGCAGATAATATTGGGCAAAAGAAGCATCTGAGCCGTTGTCAGATAGTATGAAAATCTCGTTACCAGAGGAAGCCAGTAGCAACTCAGGTAAAGAGCTGTTCCCATAATGTTCATGTTGAAATACATGCGGTTATCGATGCGATTCTTGATGGCATCTTCGTAGCAGATAAGGCATATCACCAGTACAAAAACACATCCTGCTATAGGGGCTGCATACTCGACAATGGTATGTACCTCCTCGATATACACGGTATTTCTGTAAGAAGGATAGAGCTTAAGTGCAATATCCATTATCTGTTTGTTAAAGAGTCCGACCACAGCTGCAAATACTGCCAAAAGAGCTATCGCCCATCTCTTCCATTGCACCCTTGCCAGAAGATACATGGGAATTACTACTAGCACCGACTTGTGGAATGTTGCTGCAAATAATATCAGCACAAAGAATTTAATGATACCCTGCCAATTGATATCCACCAGATAGCGCAGTGCAAAGGTTGCGATAGCAAGGGCAAAATAATATCTGACAGTATTAAAGCTCTTGTAGTAAAGGCCAAAGGTCATGAATATGAAAAATCCCCAGGCAAAGCTGTCGCTCTGATCTTTTATCACCTTCAGAAAAACAGCTACTATGGCAGCTCCGAAAACTCCAAACATCAGAAGATAATCTTCCTTGCCCGAGAGTGTGTAGAGAATCCTCACAACAAGATTAAATCCGGGCTCGGTAACAACATAGCCCCTCTGGAATATCTCATGGCAGGTAACCACATAGGTTCCGTAGTCATTGCCAACCTCGTGGCGAAGAGCTGCAAGGGTTGTAAGTATCACAAACACAGAAACAAGACACAGAGCATTAAGAGCTCTCTGCCTTGTTGTATATCCCATCAATATTTCACCATGCGCTCTTGAAACTGTCTGAACATGGCAAGCCAGCACGATGGTGATGGCAGCTATCAGCACGTAAAGAACCATTTACTCCATCACTCCGACTATTTTTATATCCTGCTTTTTAAGAGTATAGACCACCTTGTCCATAACCTCTGTCTTATCTTTTCCGCTTCTGAGCTTTAAGATGACTCCGTCCGCTGCTCTCATTCTGTCGAACTCATCAAGGTCATATCTGAACTGGTCTGTAGCAAGTTCAATATAGTTGCCGTCGTACTCAAGAAGATGTGATCTGTTGGCGTTGTACTCGTCGGTATCTCTTTTGCCAAGGTAAGGGATCTGTGGGTATCTGATGACCCAGTCTCTCTCGGTGTAGATGGCATCGTCAAAGATCCCGTATAAAAGAACTGCAAACAGGCTTACAAAAAGACCTATAAGAGCGCCTAAAAATGCCGCATTACCTTCTCTGGTATACTCGTCATATTCCTCAATCTCCGCATCTGTCCAAAGATCGATTGATGCTATCATATCCAGAACGTCTGCAAATGCAGGAAGTGCAACCTTGTAGGAATCGGAGATGCTCTGTACCATCTCCTTGTCTGTACCTGTAACAACAACGGTGAGGATCCTGTAATCTCCGAGGATCTCGCCCTTAACAGACTCAAGAATCTGAGCCTTGGTAACTCCGGGAGCGACCTCCAGTGCCTTGTTCACAACAGGGTCGTCTCTTAGTATTCCGTCCCAGGTATAGGCATTGAAGTAATCCGGTCCCTGAGGGAATGCTTCATAATCAAAGTTTATATAGTAGTCGTTTCTTATGCGATAAACGGTATTGCCACTCTTTACATTGCTGTAGATCACATAGATGACAAAGCCAAGCAATGCACCAAGTGCTGTCACTGCAATGACGATCCAGAATCTTTTTACAAACTGTCTGAAGAACCTTTTCAGGTCTATAGGTCTTGTATCAAAGTCCTTAGTGGACATGCTATTCCTCCCCCGGATGGCAATATTTACTCTATTTTAATAATAAGAATTGCACCGCCTCATTGCAATAACCTATTTACTTAAGGAGTCTCTTTATGTATGCACCCGTATAGGACTTCTTGCACTTTGCAACTTCTTCGGGAGTTCCGGCAACTACTACAGTTCCGCCCTTGGAGCCTCCCTCAGGACCCATATCGATGATATAGTCTCCGGTCTTGATAACATCCAGGTTGTGCTCAATTACTACCACAGTATTACCCTGGTCAACAAGAGTGTGCATGATCTTGACCAGCTTCTGAACATCCGCAAAGTGAAGACCTGTTGTGGGCTCATCAAGGATATAAACGGTCTTGCCGGTTCCGACCTTGGAAAGCTCGGTTGCAAGTTTGATCCTCTGAGCCTCACCACCGGAGAGCTCTGTGCTGGGCTGACCGAGTTTCACATAGCCAAGTCCAACATCATAGAGAGTCTGGATCTTGCGCTTGATGGTCTTTACATTCTCAAAGAACTTAAGTGCCTCTTCTACGGTCATATCAAGGACATCGTAGATATTCTTGCCCTTATATCTGACTTCCAGAGTCTCGTGGTTGTATCTCTTACCTCCGCAGACTTCACATGGTACATAAACGTCAGGAAGGAAGTGCATCTCGATCTTGATGATACCGTCTCCTCCGCAGGCTTCACAGCGTCCGCCCTTGACGTTGAAGGAGAATCTTCCTTTCTTGTAACCCCTTGCCTTGGCGTCGGGAGTTCCGGCAAAGAGGTCTCTTATCATGTCAAATACGCCGGTATAGGTTGCCGGGTTTGAACGTGGTGTTCTTCCGATAGGTGACTGATCGATGGCAATTACCTTGTCCACCTGCTCAAGTCCCTCTATGGCCTTGTGCTTGCCCGGGATAACTCTTGCTCTGTTCAGATCTCTTGCAAGGTGCTTGTACAGTATCTCGTTGACAAAAGAGCTCTTGCCTGAGCCTGATACACCGGTGACAATGGTCATTACTCCGACCGGAACATCTATGTCGATGTTCTTTAAGTTATTCTCCTGTGCACCTTTTATCTTAAGCCAGCCCTTGGGCTGCCTTCTGACAGAAGGAACCTCAATCTTGAGTTTGCCGGAGAGGTACTGACCTGTGACAGACTCTTTTACCTTCATGATATCCTCGGCAGTTCCGCAGGCAACTATCTCGCCTCCGTGGGAACCGGCTCCGGGACCCACATCAACGATGTAGTCCGCAGCTCTCATGGTGTCCTCATCGTGCTCAACAACAATAAGAGTGTTGCCAAGATCGCGCAGATTCTTAAGAGTATTAAGCAGCTTGTCATTGTCCCTCTGGTGAAGTCCGATACTGGGCTCATCAAGTATGTAGCACACTCCGCAGAGGCCTGAGCCAATCTGAGTTGCCAGCCTGATCCTTTGAGCCTCTCCGCCGGAGAGGGTTCCTGTTGCCCTTGAAAGAGACAGATAGTCCAGGCCTACATCAACAAGGAAGCCCACTCTCGCCTTGATCTCCTTAAGGACCTGGGCTCCGATCATCTCCTGCTGAGTAGTGAGCTTCATGTTATCAAGATAGCTCTGAAGCTCATCTATGGACATGGAAGTGATCTCGTAAATATTCTTGTCATCTATGGTTACGGCAAGAGATTCCTTCTTGAGTCTCTGACCGCCACAGCTCTGACAGGGTGTGATCCTCATGAATTCCTCATACTCTGCCTTCATGGCTTCGGAGAAGGTCTCTCTGTAACGCTGTTCTACGTTCTTTATAAGTCCGTCAAACTTGATGGGGTAATCGCCTTCTCCCCTCTGGCCCTTATAGTGAACCTTAACGGTTCTGTCAGAACCGTAGATGATCATATTCTGAACTTCTTCAGACAGATCCTCGAAAGGTGTATCAAGGCTGAATT